>DATKWH010000032.1:0-9733 GCA_035529655.1 Bathyarchaeia archaeon | reverse complement strand
GGCTGCAGATGAGGGCAGGTCGAGCGGTAAGATATTTATAAGCGACGTAAGAAGGGAGAACCTCGAATCTTTAGAGAGCGAGCAAGGATCACGAGTTGTTGCATGCGAGAGTAATGGCGAGTTATCGAAGAAATCGGACGTAATAATTTTGGCCGTTAAGCCAAACGATGTGCGAGTAGTAGTGGGAGAGATTGCACCGTTTATAGGCGGAGGGAAAATACTCGTATCGGTGGCTGCCGGCGTGCCAACGAGAGCGATTGAGCGTGATCTTGGCGAAGGTAAGAAGGTAATTCGTGCGATGCCGAATATAGGGGCGCTCGTAGGCGAATCCGTAACGGCGATGTGCAGGGGCGAATATGCAGGGGAAGAGGATGAAGCCATAGCGAAAGAGATTTTAGGTGCGATTGGCGAGGTTTACAGCGTGAAAGAGAGTGATATAGATATTATTACTGGATTGAGTGGCAGTGGCATCGCGTTCTTTGCTGCGGTAATCGAAGCAATGGCGGCTGGGGGCTTATATGAGGGCTTGCCACATAATTTATCGCTCGATATTTCTGCCAAGACCGCACTGGGAGCTGCGAAAATGGTCCTTGCGGGATACGAGCCGTCAGCGATAAAAAAGATGACTGCTTCCCCCGGAGGGACGACAATACGAGGGCTTTATGCGATGGATGCAAGAGGCGTAAAGACAGCGATAATGGATGCGGTAATTGTAGCAACAAAGCGATCACGGGAACTATCGAGCAAAGCTCAATAAAAAATGTAATTTGATCTGTTAGTTAGACAGAAATGAAGGATGAATTGATCGCGCAGGTATTAGGAATATTGAAGGACGCGGGATTTATCGTATCTCGTAGATGTGAGGCGAGGAGTTTTGATTTAGCGGCGCGGCGAAGCGAAATAACCTTGCTGGCAAAGATAATGCGTAACATTGACGGGATAAGCGAGGATGTAGCAAGGGATATAAAGCGTGCGGCATTCTGCTTACTTGCTTCTCCGCTTGTCGTCGGGGAGAGAACGGGTGCTTCCTTTTTGGAAGACGACGTGGTATATCATAGATACGGTATCCCTGCATTAAACTCGCATACCTTGTACGATTATTTTGTTGAAGGCGTTGATCCATACGTCTATTCCGCTACGGGGGGCATGTATGTTAGTATCGATGGATGCGCGATGAAAGAGGCGCGGGAGAAGAAGGAATTATCCCTGGGCGATATCGCTTCTGAATTAGGTGTTTCGAGGAGGAGTGTTAGCAAGTACGAGGAAGGCGGAATGAGTACGATAATAGAGATCGCACTGAAGCTTGAGGAGATTTTAGATACGGTACTCATAGAGCCCTTAGAGGTTTTAAACACTGAATTGGAAGAGCCTTCTCCGGAGGTTTTAAAGGGTGGAGTGGAGGAAGCGGCTTCGCGCTTAGAGAAATATATTCTATGTATGATGGAAGAGATAGGTTTTGAGGTATTTACAACGGCTCATGCGCCTTTTAGCGCGGTTTCTTTTCCTGAGCACCCATCAAAAGCACGAGGCGAGTGTGCGAAAATTCTCACCGGGGTAAGCGAATATACGGAACAAATGATAAAAAGAGCGAGAATAGTAAGCAGCTTATCGCAGGTTACGAGGACGAAGTCGGTATTCGTAGTGAATGGGAATATCAAGTACGTGCAAATAGATAATACGGTGTTGATAGAGAAGGATGAGTTGAAACGGATAAGGGACCCGGAAGAGTTCACGAGTGTGATGGAGGAGCGGGCGAAGAGCTAATTAATGCAAAAGGCAGAGTAAAAATGAGAAATGAGTAAAGTATCGATAGTAATGGGCTCGAAGAGCGATCAAGCGGTGGCAGATAAAGCGATAAAGGTGTTAGAAGAGCACAACATCCCTTATGAGGTACAGGTCATCTCCGCACACCGGAATCCCAAAGAGCTGGACAAGTATCTAAAGGAAAGTGGTGATGTATCAGTCTTCATAGCGATTGCAGGGCTATCTGCGGCTTTGCCCGGGATAATTGCGTCGAAAACGGAAAAGCCAGTCATTGGTGTTCCGGTAAGTGGGCCGTTAATGGGCATGGATGCGCTACTGTCTATGGTTCAAATGCCTCCTGGTGTTCCGGTGGGCGTGGTGGGCATAGACAACGGAAAAAATGCGGCTTTGCTTGCGTTAATGATACTGAAGGTGGGGCACGAGTAGCGTACTGCAAAAAGCAAAATTTTGCCTTTTGCACTTCCCATTTTTCATTTATCGCGTTAAAGTCTTCTCCACGTATAAACGAACCTTTGAAACGCAGTGGCATTGCAGAGAAGTGCAAAAATAAGTATTGCCCAGCCGAGGAAGGAGAAGCTTAACGGTCCAGATGCTGGAAACGGATACGGATAGACCAGCGTGAGAAACGTTGCACCGATTATGAGCACAATGCGGTCGGCTCTGCCAAGCAATCCCCCGTACATTCTGCTCAGACCTACTGCCTGCGCCTGTGTGCCCATGTATGAAGAGAGCAAAACGCCTACAATCGCTATAACGCCGATTCCCCCGCTTACATATCCGCCAAAGACAATGCCGCCGATGATGAACATGTCTGAATAGCGGTCAATCACATGGTCGAGGAAATCCCCCTTTTTGTTTGCGTTACCGATTTCACGAGCTACAAGACCGTCTAAACCATCCAAAATGGCATTCAGGCATACGAAAACGCCAGCGAGTAACAAAAGAAGAGTTAAAGACGTGCTGTTGCTGGATAGAAAGAAAAATACGCCGGCGAGTAATGCGAAAAAGAACGAGAGAAGGGAGAGGAAATTAGGCGATATACTTCGGGCAGCGAAAAATCGCGCAGTCGTTCTTACCAACCCACAATTATCTACAAAGGTACGCAAGAGAGAATCAAGAACCATTTTACACTTTTTCCTTTTTTACAAAACACTTTCTTTCTAAAGAAAGAACCTGTGCTAAGAAAGACATATATTTGAAGGTTCTTTTGGTAAAGCTTTTCTTTCCAAGAAAAGGGTTGTGCTAAAAAGAAAAACAATAGCTTTTTGCACTTTTCATTTTTCAGTGTTGCTGTCAGGTAACGAGTCCAGTCCACAGACCCTGGCTTATACTTAGCCATGAGCGCTTTCTTTTTTTCACTTCCGCTTTCGCTTTCTTCTTCTCCTGCTATCTCTATATCTATAATCTCTCGCACCACAGCAGCTACTTCTTCTATCCGCTTTCCGCTTGTATCCACTTCATAAACGGTTTCGCACAGCTCTACAGCCTCGGCTAATATAACATCCAGCGTTTCGGCTTCCACATTCTCCTTTATCTTCTGCGGTGGAAACCCCTTCTGCTTGAGTCGCTCGGCAAGCACGGAAGGATTTGCACGCAGCACGATTGCAACCTCCGGACTCAGGAGATGAGCTAAGTGGCCCTCTATTATTAACCGCTTTTTCGCATTATGCCGCACGTATTCTTCGAGTTTATCGAGATCTGCGATTAAACATCCCCTTTTGCGATCGACACCGGTATAAAAACCCTGCTCCTCTATGACACTATTCAAATCCATAATCCCGTTCCCAAGTGCTTTGCAAACACTTGTCTTTCCAGTACCCGGTGTTCCCGTGATGGCTAAGAGCATATCTATATAAATAAAGGAAAAGAAACCTGTGCTAAAGAAAAAAAAGGAAAAAAATATAAAGTGGCAGGGATAACCTCATCATGCTCATCTCTTTCAGATAGATGGGGGCGCTTTCGGCATGGCGCTTTATTTATATAATAAATCATATATGCATGCCGAAAAAACCGAAAAACATAAAAATATAAATAGGAAGTAAAGAGTAGGGATAGAATATGTAAGAAGGGGGAAAAGGGAGATGAAGGCAAAGGCGAAAGTGAAGGGGACAAAAAATCCCAAGGTCGAATACTACAAAATCCCAAATCGGGATTTTGGGTTTCCTACAGGCACGCTTAACCGAAAGCTTTATATACCCCTTCTATCTATTGGAAAAAAATTAGGAGGTGAAAACGAAAAAAATGATAACAAATAAAGGTAAAGCGATAATAGGCATTGCACTGGCAGCGATTATGATTGCTTCGGTTTTCGCAGTGATAGCGCCAACTATTAGTGCAAGAACTACTGATGGCAAGATGGTGACAGGTGATACAATTTTTGCAGGTGAAAATAGGTTATCGTTCGACAATACAAATGTGGTACAGTTAAAAGGACAAAAAGACGGGAATGCAGAAGGCGAAGTGATCCCTCTTGACCCTACGGATTTCTACATATCAGAGGACGCAGTTGAGGGAGTCTATGATATGATGGATAGCACGGGTGGAGATTTAGGTGATATAACAATCAAAACGCCTGAAATAACAGGCAATGTATACCTTGCGGGAGGCACGAGTTCGATTGTGGGCAAAAGTGTACCGGTTGGCACAAAAATAAAGATACGTGGATCACCGAATTTCGGTGGCTTTATAACAGTATCTCCAGGAACTGCTACTGAATACACTAAGACTGCAGGCGATCCGGGCCAAATTACAATGAAATTAATCGACTCTGATGGAGTTGTTGTTACAACCTACACCGAAGACGCTACCGCTACACGAATAGAGAAGGACAACATCGAGATAACTGACGATTGGGCTACAGGGACATGGAAGTTAAAGATAGAATCGGTCAAAGCAACCTGTAATGAACTTGATGTCAAATCGTCAGATTATGAATTTACAGTTCGGAGCGAAGAACTCGCAATAGCGGCTGTAGACGATGAGGTTGGCAAGGGCGAGGACATGTACGTAAAGGTTAACGGAAATCCAAGTTCTGACTACTACCTGATTGTTACCGATATAGACGAGACGAAGCCACCCGCAATAAAAGACGTCGGTGATGTTAAAGACATATCTCCCTCTGGAGCAACAAAGAATTTAGCTGCATGGATAAAGACGGGCAGTGACGGTCTTGCGGAAGTTAAGATCGGTACAACTGGTGCAGACGAGAGAACCTATAAGATAAAGGTGTACGACGATCCTGTAACCGATTTGGGAGATGATGACAAATATGGAGGTACTGGAGGTGATGCTGACACCCATCTTGCTGTAAACACCTACACAGAGGATACCAACATTAAAGGCTCAAAGGACGATGCTGACGTAAAAATAGATGTGGTAGAAGCAACCGTAACGTTTGATGTCCCAACTAAGGCGATAATAGGCGAAGACGTTGGCATTAAAGGAGCGATCAGCGCTGGTACCAAGGTTTTCGTTATAGTAAAGGATGAGACGGTAGTATCGTCCGGAAAAGCTGTGGATGAGAACGATGAATTTAGCGTGGAGTGGGATACTGATGGAATGACAACCGGCTCGTACACGATCGAAGTATACATTGACTTAGATAAAGCAAAGCCAGGCGAGGACTTTAACGAGCTCGATACCTACGATGGCGAAGATCCAGATGGGAAGACAACAATACGGTTAATTAGTCCAGGCCTCGACGCAACGCAGCCACGGAATATTGTTGCAGAAGATGATGATTACACCTTAGAAGGAACAGCATCCGGTGTGGGTGCTGTCGACTACGCCCTTATAGGGCCTAAGGGGTATAAGAAAACATCTTACGGTGACATTAGAGATGGACTTCTGTTATCGAGAGCATCAGTGTCTGATGACGAATTCAGCGAAGACGAGCTCATGGCCGAGGGCATAGACACGGGCGTTTGGCTGGCCGTGGTTCTTTCACCAGGACGTGATGGTTTATACGAAGCTACCAAAGACAGCAGCATAACTTTAACCGATCTTAAGGATCTTGGCGTTGTCGCTGGTAAGAGCCAGAGCCAAGTTGCAGCAATAGTTGAAGATGCAATGACGCAAGCCGGTAGCGATGACTTAATGACGACACTTTCATTCAAGGTTGAGTCGGGATATGTAGACCTGAACCCCGTTGAGGCAGTGGGAATTGGAGAGCCATTGGAGATAACAGGAACAACAAACAGAGAACCTGAAACGGCAATAACCATCTCGACATTTGCAGGGCCAACCGACTTGTTAGCTCTTTGTGAAGTCGAATGGACAACTGCGGATGAAGGTACATTCAGTGCGACAATTGACACCTCAGATGCAGTTGAAGGGACGTACACCTTAGAGGCAGACGATGGCGATGGGCACACGGATACCATAACGGTGACGATGGGAGCAGCAGCTCCAGCAGCAACAGCTACACCAGCAGCAACAGCTACACCAGTACCAACACCAGTAGCAACAGCAACACCAGTACCAACGGAAGCACCAACACCAACGCCTGAAGAACCAGGCTTCGAAGCAGTATTCGCCATTGCAGGCTTGTTAGCTGTAGCTTACCTCGTACTGAGGATAAAGAAGTAAAACCACAACACAAGATAAAAAAGCTAAAAAATGTTTTTAGGAGGGAATTTTTTTATCCCTCTCTTTTGTTTTTTATACACTTTCTTTCTTTTACAAAGAAAGAACCTGTGCTAAGAAAGATTTTCTATTTCTGTGTAGTTTTTCGTAGCTTGTTGAGATAATACCCGGAATATAACGCTCCAAGCGGGTTATGAGCAAGAACGCGATCTTTTACCGCAAGTGTCGTTACCGGCGCCTCCGCGTATTTGGTAAACAGGATGTCGTGTCCTATACACAAGCCCATGATGATGTTTAAGTCGGTCTTTTCTCTGTTCAAGATGAGCGCCTGCCCGATTGGATTGCACATCGCTTCTCCTTCTGGTTCTATCTCTGCACCTGCTACTGTTCCTTTATTGTTTACCGCTCTATCCTTGTGGAGACACTCCAACTCGAAATATGATTTGTCAATCCCGCAGATCTTGCAGCAGACCGAAGAGACCTCGAAATAGTGCGAGAGAATAGTGCAGAGCACTTCAGCCTCGTTTTCCAGCCCTATACAGAATGCCACGCCCACCTTTTTGTAATCCATCTCTTGTGCGTAGAGTATTACCTCCTCTATGCGGGTTTTCTGCATGTAATACCGTGATTCAATACGTGTAGAAACTTTCAGCGACTTAAGAACTTCAGCATCTCCTTTGTCTTTGTATGCCGCTTTGGCTTCTTCTGCAATATCCGTGCAGTCCTTGCCTTTAGCGCACGCTTTTTCTCCGCAGCCAGCACAATTCATAATCATATATTTTACTTCTTCTACGTAACTTTTGTAAAAATACAGATGAGAACGATAGAATGGGATGATGAAAAGGGCGTGGTAAAACTCATAGACCAGACGTTGTTGCCGGGAGATTATAAAATTGTGGAGTGCACGCATCTGGATGAACTGATAGAAGCGATAAAAAAATTGAAGGTGAGAGGTGCACCGGCGTTAGGCGCTGCTGGCGCGTTTGGCGTTGTATTAGCAGTTATGCACGAGCGGGATGAAGCGAAGCTTAAAAAAGAGGTAGAAAAGCTCAAAAAAGCGCGACCCACCGCTGTAAACCTCTCTTACGGTGTTAACAGAACGTTACAGGCTGCAATGCGTGGAAAAAGCATGCAGGAGAGGTACAGCTATGCGTTGGAAGAGGCGAAACGGATTGCCGAAGAGGATGTTGCAGTGAACAAGAAGATAGGGGAATATGGAAGTGCTCTTCTGGAAGATGGTGATGTCGTGCTGACGCATTGCAATGCCGGTCGGCTTGCATGTGTGGATTGGGGAACTGCGCTGGGTGTAATAAGAACCGCAATAGAGAAAGGAAAGCAAATAGAAGTGATCGCATGCGAGACGCGACCGCTTAATCAGGGTTCGAGGCTCACCGCATGGGAATTGCTTCGGGATAAAATCCAGGTTACGCTTATCACGGACAGCATGGGTGCGGCGGTGATGCGGGAAGGAAAGGTGAATAAGGTGCTGGTAGGTGCAGATCGGGTGGTTAAGGAAGGAGTTTTAAACAAAATAGGGACTTACATGCACGCAGTAGTTGCGAAAGCGCACGCCATACCTTTTTACGTTGCTGCGCCTTGTTCCTCGTTCGATACAGCACAGAGTTATAAAGCAGTTGAGATAGAAGAAAGGGGTCCAGAGGAACTAATATTTTTCGGTGAGAAGCAAATTGCACCGCTTGACGTGAAGGTTTATAATCCAGCCTTCGATTTCACACCGTTTGAGCTGATAGAAGCGATAATTACAGAGAAGGGTGTGATTCACTCCAACAACCTTCCTTTAGATAAGAAAGCTTGATCAAAGAAATAACTATTTTTTGATAAACTTTTTTTTCTAAAAAGTTTTATGCGTAGCAAAAAAGTTTGCTTTGGACATTGGGATTTTGATATTATTTGGATTTTTGTGCTTGGAGCTTGTGATTTCTAATCACCCAACAGATACAATCCTGATAATCGTTATCTCTCTGCTGGCGTTGTTCGTATCTGCCACTCGTTCATCCTCAGGCACTGGTTTACCGTTGTGCAGCACAACTACCTCTTCGAGGTTTATTTTCAGCTTTTCTAACACCTTCCCGTAGGTATCGTCATCCACGATTTCTATCCTTTTCTCTTCCTCTTTACCTGCGAGTATCTTCACCTTCAGTTCCATAACACTTTTCTTTTTAAAAGGACGGGTTTAAATTAAAGAGAGCGAGCGTATCCATTCACCCTTTGCCTCTCTTGTAGTGCCTACAACCAATCTTGTTTCATGTTTCGTCCGCTCTATCACGCCACGCGCTTCTATCGTTTCACTTGTTAATGCTTGCCCTGCATACGTATGCGTGAACGAAAGAACTTTGGTTATTTCAGGGTGTTCGATTTCATAAATCGCGGGGCTATCAAAAGCGAAAGAAGCATCTTTTACTTCTGCTGTTATCAGCCTATAGCCCGCTCTTTCGCCTTTTTCATAATTCCGGCTATCCAACTGCTTTAACTCTTCAGCGTCACGCACATATAAAATATCAAAGTATGTGCCGCCGATTGCGCCCCTATGCCCCTTCCTCATTTCGTGTGCGACAAAAGCCTCATAACTCAATTCAGGCTTCCGTTTCTGGTAAATATGTCTCCACAACTCCTCATTTATCTCTGTGGTAAGCCCCTCTTCGCTCGCATCGTTTACAACCTCTCTCGCCTTGTTGAAGTTCTCTCGCCCATAAATAACAAAATCGAGGTCCGATTTTTCGCCGTTAAGACCGCATAAAAAAGAGCCGGTGATGCCTATCCGTTCCTTTGAAATATGCCGTCTGAGAAGCTCATAAATGGTTCTGGCGTTCTCTTCACGCTCCGCAATTACCGGAAGCCTCACCTCAGGTCTCAGAATCTCCTTTATATCTCTTTTTGGAACCACATGCACGTCTTTTAGATACTCGGGGCGGTTTTTTCTTAAGAATTCATACGCGTCGTAAAAATCCAGTTTCCGGTATCTTCCCTTCTCAGAGACTCGCTCCCCTTTTTCATCCGGGATATATCGCAAGAGGCATTTCACATCCTCGCCTCCCAGATCATAGCTGACCACAGAAAAAATCCAATCGTGCTGCGTTATCACGAAATCACGTATCCTTGCTATCATAACCCTTTCTTTAGCCCTTTTCTTATAAAGAAAAGCTTTACCAAAGAAATATTTAAAGGTGCATTTTCTTTTCTGAAAAGAGTTTAATTAGTTATGATTTGGTACTATTTATTTAAAATTGCCCACTGTCCTAATCAGGAATAGTTAATCGCAGGTAAAAGAATTCATGCCAGCTCCACGTATGATCCGTCAATCCTTCTAACATCGCAGGCGAAGTCCCTCGCTTGAACTCGTTTATGAAGTTCCAGTAGAACTGGA
>DATKWH010000031.1:0-5731 GCA_035529655.1 Bathyarchaeia archaeon | reverse complement strand
GCTTCCAGAAGGATTACCGAAGATCTGTGGCTACGAAGCGAAGTGGCTTCCCGAGTCGCCCTATTGGAATATCCGCTCCATTCACGCAGAACTTCCTGAAGAAGTGGAGCGAAAACTCATAGAGTGGTGCTTGAAACTCTTTGAGCGGCTGGAATGTAGAGATTATGCTCGCTTCGACTGGCGCTTGGATGCACAGGGCAATCCCAAACTCTTAGAAGTTAATCCTAACCTTGGCTGGTGCTGGGATGGTCATCTCGCAAAGATGGTTGCCTTTGCTGGAATGTCCTATACGGGGATGCTGGAAAACATCCTGAAAAGCGCTGCCGCACGCATGGCGCATCTGCAGGAGGGTGAAAGGACCACTGCGAGCGTTATAACCAACGTGCCTGAAGGAAGAGAATAGAGAAAGATTGTGTCGTCAAATCTAAAAATCACTAGTTTTTTAGATAGCGCCGTGTCCCACCATCTCTCTGTAGTTTAGAAAAGGCGAGTTAGGAGTTTAGAACTATTTAAACATAGCACCATAATATTATAATAGTAAAAAGATGAAAATAGCATATGTATCAACCTATCTCCCTCAGCAGTGTGGCATTGCCACCTATACGAATTATGTCATTCGGGCAATCCAAACGGTGAGTCCCTTAGTAGACGTTAAGGTGGTTGCCGAGAAGGGTGCGTCACCCGTCAAGCGGGAGAAATTTGAGGTGGTTCCCTGTTGGGATAGGAATGAGAATTACGTAGAACCAATCATCAGCAATATACTGGACGCAGATATCGTTCATATTCAACATGAATATGGCATTTACGGTCTTGATGACAGACTGCCGACGCTGCTTACGAGATTGAAGGCAGAGAGAAAAAGGACGATCATAACTATCCATTGTATAACACCACTCCAATTCTCTCACGGAGGGGTGATGACGGGGGCCGAGAATTGCGTTAAGCGACTTGCTGAACTTGCCGACGAGGTTATTGTGCATCTTGATCCGCAGAAAGCGATATTGGAGCGGCTCAGTATACCATTGGAGAAGATTCATGTTATCACACATGGTACGGCGCTCAGTGATGCAGATAAGAAAGATTCGAGAAGGAGGCTACAATTACCAGAAGAGGGCAAGATAATTACTGTTTTTGGGTTTATCAGCCCTTTTAAAGGTCTGGATCTTTCGCTTGAGGTGCTCAATGAGATTCGGGAAGAAGTCGAGGATGCATATCTCTTTATTGCAGGCGGGCTTCCACCTACCGCATCAGAAAAAGAAAGAAAATACGTTCAACTCCTCAAAGAGACGATTAAAAAAAATAAACTTACCGGTAACGTACTATTTTCCAATAACTTCATTCCAAACGAGGAGGTACCCTATGTATTCGGAGCATCCGATGTTGTTCTATATCCCCATTATCACGAAGATCGGTCTGCTTCGGGTTCGGTTCATCTCGCAATAGGCGCGAAGAAACCGGTTATTGCCTATCGAGTACCGAAGTTTGAGGTGGTAAAAAATATCTCTGACGAACTGCTCATTCTTCCTGGCAACGTGTCAGGAATTGCAAAAACGGCCATTCGCCTTTTTACGGATAAGGAATTTGAGCGGTATGTTCTTGATAGGACGGAACGGTATCGGAGAGCAACCTCATGGCCGGTAACAGTACGCAAACATTTACGCTTATATCTCGGCGTGGATTAAGGAAATGGAGAGAGTAATGGTGTTTCATGGGGTGATAAGTCAAAGAAATGAAAATAGCAATGATGAGCCGATGGAATGCCACCTGTGGCATATCTGCGCATGCTGAACTCGTGGGAAGGGAATGGGTGAAAAAACATGACCTCACCGTATTTGCCCCCACCTTAGAATCCGCGACGGATTGGCATCACAACCCCATAGAGAAAGAGGATGAAGAGTTTGTAATACGGGGCTATGAGCAGCCGGAGACTATCGGAAAAACCGGCTGGATAGACGAAAGGCTGTGGAAAGAAGATTACGATGTACTCGTTATCCAGGGATTAGAACTATTGCCCATTCCTACTCTGCTTGAGATGTTTCCAAAGATAAACGCAAAGAAAGTGCTTGTATGGCATGTAGGGAAACTATCGATATATAAAGAATTGTATAAGCTAAACTTCGATGCGATTGTATGCTTTGACTTCCGATTTGAAAACATGCTCAAGGGAAAATACCCTGAGGATATAATCTCTATAATTCCTTTTCCATGTCACCCAGTCGCTAAAGTTAAAGGTAAAGGAGATAGCGATAAAAAAAGAGCAAGGAATGAGCTTGGCATGCCAAGCGATAAAACTATTCTATTCTCCTTTGGAAAACAGCCTCTATTTGAGTATAAGGATTATCTCTGGTTAGCGAACGAATTAAAAGAAAAATATGACTTGAAATATCTTGTCCTTCGGTCTTATGGAGATTTACCTCCAGAAAGTGAGTTCTTAGAAGTTCGAAGGGGAAGACCAGAATACGAAGAGATATATAAATATCTGCATGCAGCGGATATCTTCCTTCTGCCAAAGTCGGAAACGGAATACATTGTGGTCTCCAGCACTGTTTTCCAATGTTTGGGGGCGCTCACACCTATTGTGGTTCCAGAAGTGGGGTATGTAGAACTAATGGATAAAGAGATAGTGAAATATAAAAATAGGGAAGATTTAAAGGAGAAAGTTATTAGGCTCATAGGAGATGAAGAATTGAAGGAAGAGGTTTTGAGGCACGCGGAGCAATATGTGAGAGAGAATTCGGCGGAAAAAATCGCGAAAAAGTTTATAAGCTTGTTTGAAGATATAACCAGAAAATAGCGCAAGAAATAGGCAAGCTATATATAGTGCTTTGAAATTCTTTATAAAGCACGGTAAAGCGCGGTAAAGCGCGGTGAAAAGCGATGAAGATTGCAGTGATGACGTCATGGAATGATGAAACTGGTGCTGCTGTGCATGCAAAAGCACTGGTGAAGGCATGGGTAGTGCGGGGGCATAAAGTAACCGTATTCAGTTTCCTTAAGGAGGAATGCCGAGAATGCAAATTTACCGGTAAGGATGAGCGATATGTGATAAGATGCTTTGGAAAGGACTTCATTGACCCGAGACCGATTCTCATGTCAGAGTTTGACCTCTTTGTAGTGGAGGATTTAAGGACGCTTCCGGTAGAGCAGTTCGCCCGGATATTTCCTCTGATTAAAGAGCGAGCAAGAACGGTTCATATCGTGCACGAAGATAAATTGCCTGAAGAACCGTGGTTTTATCAGTTTCTCTGGGATAAAGTGGTTTACTTCGATGAGCGCCAAGAGTTCTTGAAGGATGTTTACCCAGATGCAGAATTCATCCCTTTCCCCTGTTTCCCTGTAAGACGTGGAGATAAGTATGAGAGTAGAAAAAGACTTGGTTTGCCCACGGATAAGAAAATAATCTTCACTTTCTGTCAGAAGGACTATATGCCGTATCTCAGATACTTGTGTGATGAGTTGAAGTTAAAAGCGATTGTGTTATTTGTCGTTTCTCTTGGCTTCGAGGTGGTGGAAAAGGGGTCTGAACCGCCATGGATGATAGTTCGGGAAGAAGAGGCGTTATCTGATGAGCGGTTTGATGAGTATCTCTTTGCTTCGGATGCGGTCATCTTTCATAAATACCAGAACAGATTTCACCGGCTCGTCTCCGCTGCAATATTCCAGGCGATGGGTGCTGGTTGTCCGATCTTTATTCCACAGAAATCAGAATATTTCCAACCATTAAAGGACGAGGTGGTCTATTATAGTGATATCGATGACCAGTGCAGGAAATTGAACGCCCTTTTTGAAGATGAAAGGATAGCGGAGAGGGTGATAGAGGCGGAAGAAGTGTACACACGCATGAGGTCTGCGGAGAGGATAGCAGAGAGATATATAGACGTTTTTACCGAGGTCTTGAAGGGGCGATGAGATTAAGGCGTTACGAATGCAATCCGATATTGAAGCCGAAGCCCGAGAATTATTGGGAATCAGCGAATGTCTTTAATCCTTCGGTTGTTTACGATCATGGGTTATTTCACCTCCTTTACCGGGGCATGGGAGCAGATGGCATTTCACGAATTGGATATGCGGTGAGTACTGATGGCTTCGACTTCTTTCGCTTTGACAAGCCGGTTTTCACTCCGAAACGGATCTTGGAGCCACGGGGGTGTGAAGATCCACGGGTAGTAAAGATTGAAAACCGCTATTATATGACGTATACCGCTTATTCTGAGAAGGGGATGAGGATCGGTTTAGCCAGTACAGATAACTTCATCAACTGGCAAAGACACGAGTTCGAATGGCCGGAGATGAACAACAAAAATGCCGCTCTCTTTCCCGAGAAGATTGATGGTAAATATGTGCTTCTCCATAGACCAATGCATAAAGAGCCTATGGGTATCTGGATTGCTTATTCAGATAATTTGACCGAGTGGTATGGGCAGCGGGAGATCATGGCACCACGCGGTAAAGAAACGTGGGAGAGTAGGAAGATTGGTGCTGGTGCGCCTCCGATAAGAACGGATAAAGGCTGGCTGCTGATATACCATGGTGTTGACGAGGATGAGGTGTATAGATTGGGAGCAGCGATATTCTGCCCGGACGACCCTTCAAAATTGTTATACAGGTATCCTGAGCCGATCCTCGAACCAGAGACGTATTATGAACTACGAGGAGAGGTTCCTCGTGTTGTGTTTGCGTGCGGGGCATGCGAGGTAAGGAATAAATACTACATCTATTACGGGGGGGCGGATAGAGTAATTTGCGTTGCCACCATAGATAAGGAAGAAATATTAGGAGAGGATATATCCATTCCCACGTGTTGATAAGCAGCGTATCTCGCGGCACTTCGAGAAAAAAAAGTTAGTGAGAGAGTATAGTTGTGTCTTTTCTTGATTATGGATCATGTTCTTGTCCTCTTATCCAGTGTGAAGAGAACTATCGAGAGTGTTGTAGGCCGAATAATCTCATTGAGTACGTTTTGTTAGGCCATCTGAATGTAGAGAAATTATTTACCTCGTAGAAGAGTGATAACTATTGAAATTTACTTTACGTAAGCTCATTTCTTGATAGAGGAGAAGTTATAAATATGACCTCCCACATTTAATATAACTAGCACTTGCGTTCAAGTGCTGAAGCGAGTTTTTGGGCATAGCGCCCAATCAAACAAAAAGGGGGTGATAAATATAAAAAATGGTAGCTCTAGTAGATGTCGTAATGGATAGCTTCGCTACTGCTATTGGAACAATGATTGAGTGGATACCCGCGATAATTGCCGCGCTGATCATCTTCCTCATCGGCTGGTTCGCAGGACGAGTAGCGGGGAAGATTATTGGCAAAATCATTGAGAAAGTACGGCTCGGCGATGCCGTGGACAAAACGATCATCGGTAATGCAATCAAAACCTCGGGCATGACCACGGCAGGATTTTTCGAAGTACTGGTGCGATGGTTCATTTACGTTATCTTCATCATGGCAGCCATAAACGTTTTGAATCTCCCGATGTTGACGAACTTTATGAATCAGCTCGTTCTGTACATACCGCATCTCATCGCTGGAATCTTTGTGCTTATAGTGGGTCTCGTACTCGTCAACTTCGTCATGGATTGGATCGGAGAACAGATAACGAGCCGCGAAGTTGCCTTCGGCGATCTTATCTCGCCGATACTCACGGCACTCTTCTCCTTGCTCGTCGTCGTACTTGCATTGGACCAGATGCTCATTGATACTACAATCATCTATACCTTCCTCG
>DATKWH010000030.1:0-7657 GCA_035529655.1 Bathyarchaeia archaeon | reverse complement strand
TGCATCTATTGATATTCGGTTTCTTCATCTGGTATGCGAAGCGTTTGAACGAGGCGGTAAAGGAGCAGCGATGGACGTGGTAACGAACTGGGAAGATAACCGGCTGGGGTTTGAAGCAAATCCTGCTAATATTCCTGATAGCGTTATTACAGCGGAAATAAAGGAGTTTGTGACGAAACAAAAAGGCACAAAGCAGTTTCCTTATTTCCATAATCTTGAACGCGCAAACGAACGAAAGAAAGATGAGGTAATAAAAATACATAAGCAATTACGAATGCAGGTGCGAGAAGACGCGGGTAAACTGGGATGAAATCGCCGACGTTGAAAAAATTCATGGGCAATTTTCCACGGAATTAAAACGAAGGTAGACCTCGTATCCAACACCATCTTCACCCTTCTTTCGTTATCTTTCACGCATCATACACTGACAAACAGCACGATTCCAGGTGCTTTGGGATCAAATCTGCGTTCCGCCATCTTACTATCCGACCATGGGCTTAACGGCTTACCCTCCGAGCCAGCGATGTACTATTGTGTGTTTAGGAGAGGTATGTTTTTCATGGCATCAGTCACATACCCCGTACTTAAGAGGCTGTCCCACAAACCAAAATCGCAACAAAAATAAGACTGAATAGGGCTTCATATCGGAAAATAAGCATTCGATTTCACAAAATATCTAATTATGGGACACGCTCTTAAGTACAGGGCCTGCCCTTAGGCATGTGCGCCTATGACCTACACTTTATCACAGGTATATAAAACTTTTTCTTATTTTTGATGCTTTCCTCCAAAAAGTTTGTTATAAAGTGATATGCACCAGGTTTTGTGCGCTCTAAGTTTTCCTTTTTCCTCATCTTCACAACCACCGGTACAGTATCTATCTTCTCGTAACCCTTCTGCCCCGATATGTATTTCTCCACCACTTCCCAACCTTGCCCCACTGATTGCGAAGCGTTTTTGATAAAACTTTTCTTAAAAGTTTTGTGATAGCAACTTGGCGCCCATAAATGCCCCGGGCACCACTCCTTAAGCTGCGAAAAACCTTCTTTCTTTTGTAAAGCTTTCTTTTTAAAAGAAAGGTTTATTCACATTATCTCAGTGCCGTGATGCTTTCCGTGAACTGCATCTATAATACCACGCGGATCACTCCCGTTAATAACGATGGTCTTTATTCCGCTTCGTTCTATTATTTTCGCTGCAACAGGGTCTATAACAATTCTCGAACCCGCTTTTAGATCTCCTTTCATTGTCAGAGCTACGAGTTCCGTAGGTGAGAGCCTGTCATATTTCTTGGCGCTGGAATCTATATGGGGGTCTGCATCATAAACGCCATCTACCGAGGTTACATCGAGGAGAAGGTCCGCATTAACGTATTCCGCGAGGATCGCCGCCACTGCATCAGTTGTATATCCGGGACTTACTCCACCCATAACTGCTATCCGCTCTTCATCGCCTTTCACCTTTGCCACTGCAACTTCTTTATAATCGAGAAAAGGCTCGGGATACGCATTTGTTAACGCCGAAATGAGCAATTTCGCATTTATTCTTGTCAGAGCTATACCCATATAATCACAGAATGCTTCGTTTGCACCTAACTCACGTGCTATGCCTATATACTCACGAGCTCGTTCTCCACCGCCGGTAACTACGTATAAATTGCACGGTTTAGCAAGTTCATCGAGCATCGCTGCAACGTTCTTTATGGTCTCGGCGTCCGAGAAAAATATGCCTCCCAGCGAAATGACGACTTTCATGATTCTATGCCCCTTTTATCTTCTCGCTTTTGCATGTTATAAAGCTTTTTTTAAAAAAAAGATTGATCAAACACATTATGACCACAAGATTACACTGCTTTTCGCAAGATTCTCATTTTCCATTTAGCACAGGTCTCCTTTCATTAAGAGAAAAAGTGTTGTGTTAATCTTGTGCAATCTCGTGATTCTGTTTTATACAAATTTGAGTGTCTGCGACAATAAATGAGTCAGTATCCTTTAAAGAGCCAACACTGCTTTTGGAATACTCCTTGATGTTTTTGCACTCGCTAAAAAGGAGTGATATTTCAATACCTACGTGACAAAGGTCTATGGTGTTCTGACGCACTAAGTTTGCTCGTATCGTAGAGCACATGGATTAGATGCGATGAATGTAAATGTAATAGGTTGTAAGGACGTGGTGAGGAACTATTGTGGCGCAGCTATAGCAGTGAAATAAAGATTTACGGTAAACTATTTCCATCCATTCCATCCCCGTTGAAGTCGACAGACCGGCATGCATGGAACAAATACTTTTAATACCTCCTACCCGGATATAAGATTATGGCATATTCTTTCAACTACGATTTGACGAAACTCCCAAGAGGATTTTTCAAGGATATTGCTAAGGTAGTGGATAAACGGAAATTGCACTTGAAATTGGGTGCATTCTCAAAGAATACCGTTAGAAAATTTAGAGTGGATAAACTGCTCGGCATCCAGTTGGAAGACGCAATATCTATTGTTGAAGACCTGGTTGATCTTCAAATTAAAAATCTGGTTCATGAGGCGGAGTTCAAAAAAGCAAACGAAAAAATATTGTTCGTGCCACATTGCTGCAGGAAATACATGGATTGGCGGTGCAAAGCGGACTTTGAGCCTGACTTTTCTTCGTATTTCTGTAACCACTGCTCAGCCGATTGCTTGGCACATCAAGCAACAGAACTCGCTGAAGAAAAAGGCTATAAAGTATTTATTCTGCCGGGTGGGTCATGCATAAGGAATATTTTTGGAGCTATGAATTGCGATGCCGTTTCAGGAATTGCATGCCCCGAAGAAATAAGATTAGGACTAAGCGTTGCTGAATCAGAAGGATTGGCTGTTAGAGGGATTCCGTTGACAAAGAATGGCTGCGCAAATACTCAGTTCAATCTCGGTAGTCTAAAAGAAGCCCTCATTTAAAACGGCTTATCCTACTCTACTCCAATCTATTCCCTATTCTTTTCCGATTCCTTTCCAATCCTTTTATAAATCGCGATTGACGTCCTATTTTCTACTTTTGCGTTTAAATCAAATCAATTCCAGCTCCCTCAATTTATCAAGTAATACCTGCACTGACTTTTCACAATCCTCCAGGGTCTTCCCACCGGTTATAACCAACCGTCCAGAGCTGAAGATCAATATAGCACTCTTTGGATCCTTAATCCTATACACCAATCCGGGAAAAACCTCGGGCTCGTACTCCATGCCTTCAAGCTTTAACCCTACCACGATGGCGCCGAGATTAAGTTCTCTTCCAAGATTGGCAGAAGCGACGATATTCTGCACTTTAAACTCTGGATGCTCTTTCACTTCCAGACCTATGTCTAGAAGTGCGGCAGCAAGCATGTCCATCACCTTTCGAACGCCTGCTTCAGTCTTCGACCCGGTGCACACCACTTTCCCGGAGCGGAAGATAAGAAAAGCGGCTTTTGGATCTTTTGTCCTGTACACCAGTCCAGGAAATTTTTTCTTCGTGAACATCGCATCTTCTAACTTCGATTCGACATATTCCAGATCAAGGCTATCAGCAAGTCTTGAGTTCGCTACTACATTTTCTATTTTTATATCTACCTTTAACATCTCCCTTTAATCCCCCAAATTATTATCCTAATACAAGGCAAACTATACTATTGTTGTTGCAGTAGAGATATAAAAGTTAAAGCTATATAAAAGATGCTTTTAAACTGCTGGTAGGATATAGACGAGGGTCAGCGTATATGAAGAAGAGGATAAAAAGGATAAGAGGAACAAGAACCTGCGGTGGTGGCTCGGCTAAGAAGAGAAGAGGGAAAGGGAATAAAGGTGGATCCGGCAATGCTGGCGCATACGAGCATCACGCTGTGTGGTCTTTGAAAAGGGGGATAAGAAAGGGAAATAACAAGTCCCAGCTACCCACTTACAATCGCAGCGACGATAAGACGGTGAACGTGGGTGAGTTGGAAGAGATACTGGAAGAGCTGATAGAGCGAGGAAAGGCGGAAGAAAAAGGCGATGGCATTTATCTCGATGCAAATGAACTCGGTATACAGAAAATATTGGGCAAGGGGGAAGTAACGAAGAAGCTGATGCTCAAAGCGAACAAAATATCAAAAACAGCGCAGGAAAAAATAGAACGTGTAGGTGGAAGTGTAGAAATAGCAGTAGAAAGCGGGGTATAAGTGTTGCTTAGATGACCGAGCTAAATTTACGAGATGCTTTAACGCCAATTTTAAGTAAATTCCCCATGGTTGAACGTCCGGGGTGGCACATTCATTTTAAAGCGAAGTTAGGCTGGACTCTTGCCATACTTGTTCTCTTTTTTGCCCTTGGTAATGTCCCCATTTTCGGGCTGTCGCCGGAATCACTGGACCTTTTCGGCAGATGGCGTGCGATATTTGCGGGTGAAAGATTCTCGCTGACTGCGCTGGGAATCATGCCAATCGTTGATGCTTCTATTGTCTTACAGCTTCTGGTTGGCGCGGGAATAATAAACTTAAATCTGAGCGACCCTCGAGACCAGGCGTTTTATCAAAATATGCAGAAACTGCTCGTTGTGGCCTTTGCCGCGCTCATTAGTATGACGTACGTTGTAGGCTTTTATGTGCCTAGCCCGGAAATAGCGGACCTACTGGGTGTATCCCTAGAAGCCATCCGATTTTTGCTCTTCTTCCAAATCTTCATCGGCGGAATGCTTATCTACTTCATGGATGAGGTGGTATCAAAATGGGGGATCGGCTCAGGCGTCTCTTTGTTTATCATCGCCGGCGTCTCACAACAAATAATTCAAGGGCTGATAAATTGGGTTCCAGACGAAAGCGGCTGGGCTGTGGGCGTAATCCCCAGATGGATAGAACTGGTACAGGAAGGAGATCTTGGGAATACTCTAATGAGTGGTGGAATAACGTTCCTTTTCCAGCACTACTTAATTGCACTTTTCTCAACTATCGGGATATTTTTCCTCGTGGTTTACCTTGAGAGTACTCGTTTAGAGATACCATTGGCACATTCGATGGCGAGAGGTGCCCGTGGCAGGTTCCCAATTAAGCTCTTATACGCGAGTGTGCTTCCGATGATCCTTGTAAGAGCATTACAGGCGAGTATACAGGGTTTTGGAAGAATGTTTTATTCCCGTGGAATTGACATATTTGGAACGTACGAAGGAAACAGTGCGGTTTCAGGCTTGATGTATTATCTTGACCCTGTTTATAGTCCCTGGGACTGGTTCCCATCACTTGTGCATAGCGCTTATCCGAACGTTGCGGGTTGGCAAATTGCTATGAGGTTGGGTGTTGACTTTGCGTTTATGGCTATAGGTGGGGCAATATTCGCTCTATTCTGGATAAATACGACTGGAATGGGGCCTAAGGATGTGTCGTCACAGATATACCGGTCAGGGCTGCAAATCCCGGGACATCGGAGGAACCCTGCAGCGATAGAGAAAATGATGGAAGGATACATCCCGAAAATAACGATCATGGGCGGTGCTATACTGGGAGTGATGTGTGTGGTTGCAAATATGTTTGGCACACTTGGGCAGGCATCAGGGACTGGTTTACTTCTGGGAGTGAGCATTGCTTATAGGCTCTATGAAGACATAGCATCAGAGCAGATGATGGAGATGCATCCAATGATGAGGCGCTTCTTTGGAGGAGAATAAGTAAAGAAAGTTCACCGGGTCAATTCTTCTGCAATCATCTTCGCTACGCTTATTTCACTGAAGATTGATTGTATTGTATCGGTCGCAATTATCTCTCTGACACCTGCGTTGAGGATTCGTAGAGTGGCATTTTGCACAAAAAGGCCATGGATGCATGCGACGTATATATCGTTAGCATCGTGTGCTTTGAGCATAGAAGCCGCTTCTGCTATCGTGCCGCCCGTGGAGATGATATCGTCCACGATGACCACGTTCTTTCCTTCCACGCTTACCTCTTTTGGCTTTATTTGCACTTCATCGTCGCTTATCCGTTTCTTCTCCAGGACATCGTAATCGAAGCTATGAGGGGCAGCAACAGCCTTCGCTAACTCTCTTGCACCTTCGTCAGGCCCAATTATCACCGGCTGTGCTATTCCTTTTTGCGCGATGTAATCGCCGATTAAAGGTGCTGCATCCAGATCCTTTGCCTCTACATCAAAATACTCTAAGACCGCTCTGTTATGCACATTAACCACATAGATTTTATCCACGATGCCTGCAAAGCTTATGCCTCGTGCTATTGCCCGTGAACTTATCGCTTCACCGGGTTTAAACCGCTTATCCTGCCTTGCATACCCTAAATAAGGGATAACCACTGTTGTTTTATGTGCTTCCTCTACAGCATCTATCAATTGCAGCAAGCCGATCATGCCAGAATCAGCCATAAGGCTCTGCACGATGGTTACTTCTTCGTCCTTTATGTCGTCGACCACACGCGTGTATAACTCGCCGTCAGGGAACTTCTTGAACTCGCATAATGAGGCGTTACCGCCCAGTTCCGTTGCAATTCTCGCAGCCAGAACCTGCATGGAAATTCCTGGTATTATTTTCATATCTCTACCCACCCTACTCTACTCTACTATACTTTAGTTTATTTTGTGATTTGTATTAATTTATACTTTAACTAAGTACACGAAACGATACGATACGAAATGAGCCGAAAATGTGTAACCTTCTCCAAAAACGTTTTCATACCGGTGACGAACGTATGTAGGAATGCATGCGACTACTGCGTGTTCAAAGCTCGCAACATCGAAGCTGCGTACGTTACCAGTGTGCAGGACTTTTTAAACGTTGTCCAGCACAAAGGAGCGGCAACCGAAGCTCTTTTTTCCGCGGGCGAGCATCCAGAACTCGCATATTTGTCCTCGTTCTTCAACGACAGCGTTACCAAAGAGGGTTTTACCTCGCTCGTTGCGTACACGAAAAATCTTTGTGAAATTGCGATACAGCAGGGGTTACTGCCGCACTGCAATTTGGGCGTGCTGAGCCGGGATGAACTCAAGGAGTTACGCGACGTGAACGCCTCAATGGGCTTGATGCTCGAAACCACTGCGGAGCTTGCGGCACACAAGAACTCGCCGGGCAAAGACCCTTCTATGCGATTGAAGATGATAGAAGAGGCGGGTAAACTGAAAATACCGTTCACTACAGGCATATTAGTGGGTATAGGAGAGGAGCAAGAAGACCGTATCCACTCTTTAAACGCTATAAAATCGCTACATGAGCAGTACGGGCATATCCAGGAAGTTATCATTCAGCCGTTCTTACCGAAGCAGACAACGGCGATGTGGAATGCGAAATCACCGAGCTTTAGGGTAATGAAAGAGACGGTGCGTGCGGCACGCTCACTATTGCCCGAGGATATCGCGATACAGGTTCCGCCAAATTTAACCGCACCGAAAGAATTGATCGAGTTGGGCGCATCAGACCTCGGCGGTATATCTGAGCGAACCATAGACTATATCAATCCCGAATCGCCGTGGCCAACGGAGGCGGAACTGAGGAGCAAAGTTGCACCATTTGAGTTACGGGAACGGTTGCCTATCTATCCGCGATTTATTAAGAAAGGGTGGTATAGTGAAGAGATAAGCCAGTTGATAGAAAGATATGCGGATGAAGACGGGTTTAGGCGTGAAGAAGGATTTTAGCGCTTTATCTTTTGCGTTTGACGAACGTTCTCACAAAA
>DATKWH010000029.1:0-13427 GCA_035529655.1 Bathyarchaeia archaeon | reverse complement strand
TGCAGCAATACAAACGTCTATGGGGCTTGTCGCGCTAAATAAAATTAAATATGGACTTGCAATAGGTGCGGACGTTTCACAAGCAAGCCCAGGGGATGCGTTAGAATACGCAGCAGGGGCTGGTGGTGCCGCTTTTGTGATCGGGCAAGACAACATAGCCGCAGAGATAGAGGACTTTGCGTCTTTTACTACTGATACGCCTGACTTCTGGCGAAGAGACCTGCAGAAATACCCGGCACACGGTGGTCGCTTCACCGGTGAACCCGCTTATTTCCGACATACAATCTCCGCTTCAGAGGCACTGCTGGAAAAAACTGGACTGCGACCCACCGATTTTGATTTTGTTGTTTTCCATCAGCCGAACGGTAAATTTCCGCGCAAGGCTGCGAAGACCCTCGGGTTCACGTCCGAACAGCTAAAACCCGGTCTGATGGTAACGCACTTTGGGAACATGTATTCGGCATCATCGCTGATAGGGCTCGCCGCGACCCTTGACCAGGCATTGCCTTCGCAGCGAATTTTAATGACCTCTTTTGGCTCAGGTGCAGGTTCAGACGCATTTGTATTTCGTGTGACCGACCGTATCGAGGAGCTGAGAGAAAGAGCACCGAAGGTCGAGGATTTCCTCCTTTCAAAAAAGTATCTTGATTACGCTGCGTACGCAAAACACCAGGGGAAAATAAGAATGTGAGATTCACGAGAGAAGCAGCGATGGAAGAACAGCGATCGTCCATCTTTTCTCGCGATAAACTCCACTTGAAAGAAACCTATCCGCAACTATCATCGATCGCAAGTAATATATATGGATAGTGTTAATTGCTTAGTTACATCGAGATATTTTTTGAGATAGGAGTGGAAGCTAAGGTAAGCCATGGATAACCTGTTTGAGGGGCTGATAAGCGGTAGTGGGATATTCGCAAATAAGGAAGTGCTTCGCCATACTTATGTCCCGGAAAAGCTACCGCATCGGACGGAGCAGATAAAATGTTTGGTTGATATTCTCTCTGCGGCGTTGAAAGGGGAGACGCCCTCCAATATATTGATATACGGTAAGACCGGTACGGGTAAGACCTCGACGGTGAACTATGTGAGCACCGAATTAGAGGAGACCGCACGGAAGAGAGGCTGTAATTGCTCCTTGCTGTACATCAACGGCGAGATGTTTGACACGCAGTATCGGGTCTTTGCTTATCTCGCGAGGGCGTTCAATAAGCGTGTTCCGATGATTGGGTGGCCCACAGATATGGTGTATTCCGAGTTCAAGAACGGGATAGATGCTGAGGAACGATGCGTGATTGTGGTATTAGACGAGGTGGATAAGTTAGCGAGCAAAGGAGACGAAGCGTTATATAACCTGTCGCGGATAAACGGCGAGCTGAATAATGCACGGGTGAGCCTAATAGGGATCTCGAACGATCTTACCTTCACGGACCTGTTGGACCCGCGTGTGAAGTCCTCGTTAGGCGAGGAAGAGATAATATTTTCGCCGTACAATGCCGAGCAGTTGAAGGACATCTTGTATGCGAGAGCGGAGAAGGCGTTTAATGGTTCTACACTTGGCGATGCGGTGATACCGCTATGCGCAGCTCTCGCAGCTTCTGAGAATGGCGATGCACGGCGTGCTCTTGACCTGCTCCGCGTATCAGGAGAAATAGCAGAACGTTCGGGATCCAGCGAGGTGTGTGAGAAGCATGTAAGACAGGCGAGTGAGAAGTTAGAGGTGAATCGGGTGGAGGAAGTGGTAAAGACATTACCGCTGCAATCAAAGATTGTGCTCAGCAGTGTGCTCGTTTTAAACAGAGAGAGGAGCAAAAGACGCTTCTCCAGTGGCGAAGTTTATAACATGTATCGTAAATTGTGCAATCAATTGGACATGGATGCATTAACGCAGCGGCGGGTTACCGATTTCGTATCGGAATTGGACATCATGGGCTTGGTAAATGCAGTGATTGTGAGCAAAGGCAGATATGGACGGACTAAGGAGATCTCACTCAGTGTACCTGAAGAGTGCGTGCAAACCGTCATACTTGAAGACTATAAACTTAAAGCAATATCTTCTATTAGAGTAAGAACGCAGATAACATTGTAAGGGGATGAAAGATGAGCGATAAAGAAGGAAAAGGGAAAGGAAAGCAGATGTCTGGGTATGTCAAGTTCGAGGTACCGGAAGAGTTGCAAAGCAAATCATTAGAGGCAGTAGAATTAGCGAGGACTACGGGCAGCGTGAAGAAAGGTACAAATGAAGCTACTAAGACCATTGAACGGGGTATGGCGAAGTTGGTGCTGATAAGTGAGGATATTACTCCACAGGAGATCGTCATGCATCTTCCACCACTGTGTGAAGAGAAAGGCATCCCTTACCTGTACGTTAAAAATCAGAGAGATTTAGGCGCTGCTTGTGGTATTAACAAGGGTTGTGCTTCGGTTGCCATCGTGGACCCTGGAAAAGCTGCAGAAGCGATTGATAAGATCGCAGAGGAGCTAAAGGCGCTAAAAGAGTAAGGTGAAGGGCAGAGCAGGAAATGAGCGAAGAGAGAGGAACACCAACAGAGGTAATAGAAATCGTGGGTAGAACGGGGATGCACGGCGAGTCCGTCCAGGTGAAGTGTAAGATACTGGAAGGAGTAAATAAAGGGCGCATCCTCACGAGGAATTGTATCGGACCTATAAAGACAGGGGATATTTTAGTGCTCCCAGAGACAGCGAGAGAAGTGCGGAAACTACATTCGAGGAGGTAACGAGGGGATGGAAAAGAAATGCTCTTTTTGCGACGCGCCACTAGAGCCGGGAAGTGGAATGATGTTTGTGAAGCGTGATGGAACCGTCTATTATTTCTGCAGTTCTAAGTGCGAACGCAATATGCTAAAGCTGCGAAGGAAAAGAAGAAAATTGAAGTGGGCTGCTGGAGCAAAGGAGTAGGTTGACGGGGGATGGAGTAAGAAGGCATTTGTATTGCCTTTATAACGTAGATGAAATAAGAACCACCCGGCTTATCTCCGATTCATCCGTAATCGTATAGGTGTATCCTAAAGACGTTAACGCTTCTGCTATTTCACGCGCAAAATCCTTCACTCTTAAATGCGTGGGCATTGCTTCTCTACGCAACCGCTTTCTTGAATATCCGATATGCATATACGCTTTCACCTCGATAAAATCAGGATTGGCTCGCTCTAACAATTCAGCATAGCCTGCAGGATTTATCATATTCAGTCCCTCTATGCTGGTGATTCGTATGACTCTTCTCGTTTTCCCTTTCAGCTTTCTCATCTCTTCCAACGATTCGTTTACACGAGACCAGTACTGGGCGTGTGAAGCTTTCTTGTACGTGGCTTCATCCGGCGCATTTAAGGATATATACAACTGGTAAGGACGAATTTCTCGTAGCACCCCGGGATTCGTGCCGTTGGTCACCACAAAAGTGGTCATGTTACGCGAATGGAACTCCTGAATCAGGTCCTTCAAATAGGGATACAGTGTAGGCTCGCCTATAAGCGAAATAGCAGCATGTTTTGGAACAACAGCCTCTGCAAATGCAGCCATATTAGTTTTGTCCGAGCCCTTGAACCCGGATATAAGCCTGTTTTGTTCTTTCATACAGTCTTCTACGATATCTTCGGGCGAATCCCAAACGACTGGTGCCTCTTCTGTACCTATGGTAAACGCCTCAAGGGGTCGCCAGCAATGACAACAGCTCTGGTTGCAGAAAATAGAAGGTGTCATCTGGATGCATCGATGCGCACTAATACCGTAGAATTTACCTTTATAACAATTTCCCTCCCCTCTAATAGATTTCCGTAACCACAAACACGTTTTCACTGCACTGTGCTTGTGCGTTCCTACAAAGTGGTATCCCTGTTTTTCCAATGTTTTTAGCGTTTCTTTATAGTAATTCAATGTAGCCCTCGGTTCCATTCACAAGCACCTCCTCACCATCCTTTATCAGTTCGCCTTCAATCGGATCAATTTCAAGCGAATCAACCACAGGTATCTCCGCGATAATTGCACCCACCGCCACTATTGTATCTGCACGATGATTGATCATGGCATACGGGCTTTTCTCATGCTTTTTAAGCTGGTAGAGCACATAAGAGCCAACGGTTGAGCCTTTTCCGCCCGGAAATATCAAAATGCGATTCGCTATGCTTTTTCCATAAATGTCAAGTGATTTATCAACGATGATGCCCGTAACCGGGTCTACAGCACCGAGGAAGGAGATTTTTTGCTTTGAAATTAATGCTTTTCCGGTCGCCGTTCCTTTTGAGATACTCCTACCTTTTATTTTCATTTTTCCTGCTCTCTTAACCCTTCTCCCATTCCGCCTGCCTGACTCTGCCTATATTCCTCCAATTATGTCTTCTATCTATTGAATACTTCACAGGGAATTTATAAGGATAAAATGAGTATTAATCTTTGAAGGCGATAAAAATGGAGGAGAGCGCGAAAGAATTAACTGAAAAAGAGAGAGAACAGCAAGCGGAACTACAATCTCTGCTGTTAAAATTGCGGCAATACCAAGCGCAGGCGGAACAAATGTCTCAAGAGTTACTTTTTGTCCGGCAGGCGATAAGTGATCATGATAAGGCGATAGAGACGATAAAACAGTTGAAGAAGATGAAAGCAGGTGACAAGTTGATAGTGCCAATCGGAGCAAATTCATCTGTTTACGTTACACTCAGCAGTACTGATAAAATAATAGTGCGAGTGGGTGGAGGGGTGAGTGCGGAAAAAGATCCGGATTCCTCGATAGAGTACCTTAGTGGAATGAAGGCTGAGTTAGAGAATTCACAGCGTGAAATGACCGGCGTATTGCAAAGGATAGAGCAAGAGGCGCAGACATTACAGGCGAGATTGCAAGAGCTATCAGCGTAATCTGGAGGGCAGATCTCGGCTTGAACTAAAATAGAAACGAGTTATAAAGAGGAAGGGGAAAAAACAAAAGGAAAAATGTTTGACCGGCTGAGGACGAAGCTTAACGAATTTCGCGATACCGTAGTAGGGAAGATAAAAGAGAAAGACAAGGAGGAGGTGGTAGAGAGAGAACGAGAGGCGAAGCCGGTACTGGAAGGTAAACAGGCGCCTGCAGGCATAAGGGAGACGCTAAAGGAGAAAGGCAAGGCGCTATTAGAGCGGGAGACGATTTTAGACGATAAAGATTTGGATAAGCCTTTAGAAGAGTTGGAGATAGCGCTGTTGGAGAGCGACGTTGCATTGTCAGTAGCGGAAGAGATAATCTCCGGTGTGAAAAACGAGTTGGTAGGTGGGCGGAAGAAATGGCGAGAGAATACCGAGGAGTTAGTGAAAGAGGCGATTAGGAATGCATTGTTAAACGTTTTTTCCGCTGGTGGCACGCTTGATTTCGATGAGTTTGTGGCTAAAAGCGAGAAGCCAGTAAATATCGTTTTTGTGGGTGTGAATGGCACTGGTAAGACCACGAGTATTGCAAAGGTAGCGAAGAAATTGCTTGATGCGGGTTATTCGATAGCGATTGCCTCTGCGGATACGTACAGAGCAGGAGCAACGGAGCAGATAGAGATACATGCGTCGAAATTAGGAATAAAAGTGATAAAGCATCAATATGGTGCAGACCCCGCAGCGGTTGTTTATGATGCGATGAACTATGCGAGAGCGAATGGGATAGACGTGGTTCTGGCAGACACCGCGGGAAGAATGCACACGTCCGTAGATCTCATGGAGCAGTTGAAGAAGATCTGTCGTGTGACAAAGCCAGACCTGGTGATATTCGTGGATGAAGCGGTTGCAGGTAACGATGCGGTAGAACGTGCGAAGAAATTTGATGAAGCGGTAGGTATAGATGCAGGCATGTTAACGAAGGTTGATGTGGATGCGAGAGGCGGAGCGGCTATTTCCATCGCGCATTCGACCTCTAAACCCATTTTGTTCTTAGGACTGGGTCAAGGATATGACGATTTAGAGAAGTTTGATGCAGAATGGCTTGTAGACAGATTATTGGGTGAAAACTGAAATAAAGGACATAAATAAAGTAAGAGAAGAGAGAGTGGTGAAAAAAATGTTTCCAGAGGAGTATAAGAGCACACTTTTGAGCTTGGTTGAGGCACATGGCGAGGATATGAAGACACTTTTGGGGCTATTCCATCTGTTGAAAGATTATACGACAGAGGAAGCACTTGTGAAAAACTTCATGGCGATTACAGGAAAGGACTGCAAGGAGTTATTAAAAGAGCTGAGGAGAAAAGAGATTCTGAAAATAGGCGCGTATAACGAATATCTTTGCTTGTCTGGCTATGAAGAGTTTTTCGATGATATTACGGCCCGATATTCACCTCAGCCCGGGAATTTATCGAAATATTTTGAGAAAGCCGTGGAAGACTGGGATAAAGCGGCGCTAAAGATGATAGAGTTGCTTTTGAAATTAGGTAAGCATGGCACTGCGGGGTTCACGCAGTATGAGCTTATAAGAAATGATCTATCTGAAACGTTTTCACCTGAGCTCTTCCAGGCCTTAGAAGAGAGATTAATCAAGGAGCGGTTGTGCGTGTATGGTAAGAAGAAAGAGAAGGAATTCCTGGAGTTGTACCAGAGTGGGGATGCAATAAATGATGTGAAGGCAAGGTTGAAAGTGTGGAAAACCGCTAAGCTTGCTGAGATGCCGGTGATAAACACGCTTGAGAAAGAGATAGAGGAACTTGTAGCAGATGCGAGAAAGAGTATAAAACCGTGGAGCGCGAAAATGGCTGAGCAGGCTGGTCTGTCAGAGAAAGAGATAGAAGAAACGACCGGGTATTTCAGTGGTTTCACGATGGATGATTCCTCCCTGTTTATTACAGGTAATATGCTTATAGACCATGATAAACTGCACATCGCAATTAATGATAGCTTATCGTGGTATGACGCACGGGAATGGAAGGACTTCCCGGTACTTTTTATAACCGATGAGATCCCGAAATGGGTAGGTAAACTTGGAGTTGTGTTTAAGAATGCGTATCCAGAATTAAAGTATCGGAAGATAGCAATAGCAGCACCAGACAAGATCGCATACGCTAATTTCAAGCATAATCTCCTTTCCGAACTCGTGAACTGGTTGGGGATCAGTGAAATAAGAGAATTGCCGAAGAGATAAATTTATAAGCGAACCGCTGCGCTGTACTACCGAACAAGCTAGCTATCTTTCTTTTGAAAAGAAAGAATGAAAGTTTGAGCAAAGAAATTTGTCAAAATGTGCCACGACGCGGAGATGGAACGTATAGAAGAGAGAATAAAGACCTGTAAGCGTTGCGAGCTGTGGGAAACGAGAACCAATCCGGTTGTTGGTGCAGGCTCGTTATCCGCTAAAATAGTTTTTGTCGGTGAAGCTCCGGGCTACTATGAAGATTTGAAGGGCGAGCCGTTTGTGGGCAGAGCGGGAAAGGTACTTGATGACCTATTAGCATCGGTTGGACTACAGAGAAACGAAGTTTATATAGCCAACGTCTTAAAATGCCGCCCGCCTGGGAATAGAAATCCCACGACGGAAGAGATAAGAGCATGCACTCTTTATTTAGATGCACAACTGGAGATTATCCACCCGGAGATTATTGCTACTCTTGGCAACTTCTCGTTGTCCTATATCTTCGATAAATTCGGGTTACACTCGAAGAAGGATAAAATAAGTAAAATACACGGCAAAGTATTTGCGGTAAGCACCATTGCGGGTGTCGTTAAAATTGTACCACTATATCATCCAGCGGTTGCTACGTATAATCCAAACATGAAAGGAGCATTAATTGAGGATTTTAAGGTGCTGGCGAAACTGCTTTAAACCGCTTTTTTTTCGAGTTTAATAGTTATCACGTGTTTTTTTAACAGTATCAACTTTTTTCGTTGGTTTCCTTAGCTATACACTATCTCTTTACTCGTGCGGGAAAAAAAGGAACTGTCAACTTGTTGAGTGTCGAGATCAATATCCTCGATTTTAAACAGTATTTTTCGTCAATGCGGAATAATTTTCAACGTGAATGTGCCATAACACCCAGTAACTTTACAACTCCTTAAAAGCCGCCCTGTACTGCGGATGGTACTTCTTTATTATGTGCTCGTCAATCCGCTTGAGTTCTCCTTCAGGCAGCGTCGCAAGTAAATCCCAGCCAAGGTCCAGCGTCTCTTCTATGCTTCTATCCTCGTTTCTGCTCTGTGTAACAAACCGCTTCTCAAATTCATCTGAAAATTCCAGGAACTTCTTATCCCTGCTTGTCAGCGCCTCTTCCCCTACCACGGCAACCAAATCACGCATATCTCGTCCTTCTGCATAGCCCGCATAAAGCTGATTGGATACACCAGAATGGTCTTCTCTCGTCCTTTCCGGACCTATTCCTTCATTCATCAACCGTGACAGCGACGGCAACACATCAACTGGCGGGTATATACCCCTTCGGTGCAGCTCTCGTGAGAGCACGAATTGTCCCTCGGTAATATAGCCCGTAAGGTCAGGTATCGGGTGCGTTATGTCATCGTCAGGCATACTTAAGATGGGTATTTGCGTAATCGTACCATTTCGCCCTCGTATCCTGCCAGCACGCTCGTAATTAGTCGAGAGATCGGTGTACATGTATCCAGGATAACCCCTTCTTCCCGGAACTTCCTCACGTGCCGCTGAGATCTCTCGTAACGCTTCGCAATAATTCGTCATATCCGTAAGAATAACGAGGATGTGCATGTCATATTCGTAGGCGAGGAACTCAGCAGTTGTCAATGCCATTCTCGGCGTTATCACTCGCTCTATCGCAGGATCATCCGCAAGGTTAAGAAAAGCTACTATCCGCTCTATAGCACCTGTACGTTCAAAATCATGTTTGAAGAACGAATACTCCTCGTGCGTGATGCCCATTGCAGCGAACACCACAGAGAACGGCTCCCCGGTGCTTAACACCTTCGCCTGTCTCGCTATTTGCGCGGCAAGGGCATTGTGTGGCATTCCAGCACCGGAGAATATCGGTAACTTCTGACCTCGTACCAGCGTGTTCATTCCGTCAATGGTCGAAATACCCGTTTGAATAAATTCACGCGGGTAATCACGTGCAGTGGGATTGATTGACGCACCAATAACCGATAGTCTATCTTCGGGTATTACCTCAGGTCCCCCGTCTCGCGGTCGCCCCAACCCATCGAAAAAGCGACCAACCATATCTTGCGAAACGCTTATCTTCATTATATCACCGGTGAATCTCACCCTCGTCTTTGACGTATCTATTCCGGAGGTGCCCTCGAAGACCTGAACCACTGCAAGTCCTGTACTCACTTCTAACACCTGCCCGTTCTTTTCCTCTCCTTCTGGTGTGACAATCTTCACGACTTCTCCGTACGAGACACCCTCTATATTTTCTACCACAATCAACGGACCCGCAGCTTCTCTTATCGTTGTGTATTCACGTGCAGAAGTATCTATCGCCATTTTAGTTCACCTCAAACCTTTTCTTAAAAAGAAAAGCTTTACCAAAAGAACTTCTCTTTTTACAATAAATAATCGTCGCCCTTGTCTGCGTCACGAAGCCTCTTCCTCCCTCTTCTTCACTGCTTCAAATTCATCCTTCATATCTCTCATTATCTCCTCGTATTTAGCTCCAAATTCTTCACTTGGCACATATTTCATCCTCGCTATGGCACCCTTTATCTTCATCCCTTCGAAGTTCTCCACCCCTATGCCCTGCTCTACCAGTTCGTTTGCGAAGTGGTACCATTGGAGAACGATTCTTGCCATCAGGTACTGCTTCTCCAAAGAGCAGAAAGAGTCGATATCATGGTATGCGTTTTGTTGCAAAAAATCCTCGCGTATCATACGAGCAACTTCCAATGTCCCTCTTTCACGTGGTGGAAGTGCATCCGCACCCACAAGCTGAACGATCTCTTGCAGTTCCGACTCCTTTTGCAATAGTGCCATCATCTCTTCCTGCTGTTCCACGAAATCTGGAGAAGTTGGCTTATTATACCATTCTCTGAGATTACCCAAATAGAGAGAATAGCTACGGAGCCAGCTTATAGCCGGAAAATGTCGCCTATCCGCTAAGGTTGAATCAAGAGCCCAGAAAACGCCTACCACACGCAACGTATTCTGCGTTACGGGTTCTGAGAAATCGCCTCCTGGCGGTGACACCGCTCCCACTACGGTAACAGAACCTATTCTATCCTCTGAATCCGAGCATAACGTTTTTACCCTGCCTGCACGTTCATAGAAATTGGCCAATCGCGTGGCTAAATAAGCAGGATACCCTTCTTCACCCGGCATCTCTTCTAATCTTCCGGATATTTCTCGCAGTGCTTCTGCCCATCGTGATGTCGAATCCGCCTGTATCGCCGTGTCATATCCCATATCACGATAATATTCGGCGAGCGTGATTCCGGTATAAATAGACGCTTCTCGTGCCGCTACAGGCATATTAGACGTGTTTGCAATAAGAGTAGACCGCTCCATCAGCTTCTCTCCGCTGTAAGGATCAATCAGTTTGGGGAAATCTTCTAAAACCTCTGTCATCTCATTCCCCCGCTCTCCACATCCTATGTACACGATGACTTGTGCATCAGACCATCGTGCTAATTGGTGCTGCATTACCGTCTTTCCCGTTCCAAACCCACCGGGGATAGCACCTGTGCCCCCTTTCGCTATCGGGAAGAAGGTGTCATTTATACGCTGTCCGGTCAACAAAGGCACTTCAGGGTCTAATTTTTCCTTATAGGATCTTCCTTTTCGCACTGGCCATTTCTGCATCATCGTCAATTCCAAGTCCTCACCATCTGTTTTTAGCCTTGCTATGCAGTCATTAACGGTGAATTTACCCTCTTTTAACTCTAAAATTTTACCGCTTATCCCGGGCGGGACAAGTATCTTATGCTTTATCACCTTAGTTTCGGGGACCACGCCTAAAATGTCCCCGCCAACAACCTCTTTGCCTTCCTCGGCAGTGGGTGCGAAATCCCATTTCGTCGTTCGGTTCAGTGCATCCACCCGGACCCCTCGCGTTATATAATCCCCCACCTTATGCTTTATATCTTCCAAAGGTCTCTGTATACCATCATAAAAATTCTTTAAAATTCCCGGACCAAGTTCAACAGATAAGGGTGCTTTTGTCCTTACCACCGGCTCACCGGGCTTCAAACCAGTTGTATCCTCATATACCTGAACATATGCAAGGGCGCCATCTAGTCTTATTGTTTCGCCCAGCAATCCCTCTTCACCTACTTTAATCACTTCGTACATCTCGCATCCGCGCATCTTATCAGCAATAATCAACGGACCTGATATCTTTTCTATCACACCCTCGTCGCCCATTTTTTCTCCTCCACCTTTATACTAACTAAACTACTCCCTCATTTTAAACTAAAAAAGGTTTCTATATTCTTTTGTTTACTTTAATGCAAAGGCGCCAAAAAAAATCGATTGATTCCCCCGCAATGATGAACAAGAACGAAGAGGTAAAAAGGATACGTGAAGATGTCATAGAGAGGATAAGACCAGATGAGGAAGAGCGGAGGAGAGTAAAAGCCGTAACAGACCGTATAATAACCAAGATAAACGAGAGGGCATTAGAGATGGGTGTAGAAGCCCATGCTATATCCGTAGGGTCAACCGCACGAAATACGTGGGTCTATGGCGAGGCGGACATTGATATATTCATCATGTTTCCCGTGGATCTATCAGAAGAGGATTTAAAAGAGAAGGGGCTTTCTCTCGCAAAAAGCATTTCGGACAGATATCAGGAACGATATGCCGCGCATCCGTATATTCACGCTTACTTTTACGATGCAGATAAAAGAGTTGAGCACGAAGCGGATTTAGTGCCCTGCTTTTCGGTAAAAGATGCATCGTTATTGAAATCCGCAGTGGACAGGACGCCATTTCATAATGAATATGTTAGGAAGAGGATATCGGGATTTGAGGATGATGTGCTCCTGCTCAAGCAATTCATGAAGTGTTTGGGTATTTACGGCTCTGAGCAACGGCGGAAAGGCTTCGCAGGTTATCTCTGCGAATTGCTCATCCTGAACTATTCCTCGTTCGTAGAGCTGTTGCGGAACGCATCACGATGGCAATACGGTGAACGAATAGATATAGAAGGTCAAGGCACGTACAAAGGAGCGGGAAACGACCCACTTATTGTGATTGACCCCGTAGATCCAAACAGGAATGTAGCGGCAGCGGTATCGGAGTTTTCTTTTTGCAGGTTAATAGACGCCGCGCGAGATTTCCTGGCGCATCCCAGCCTGAACTTCTTTTTGCCGCGGAAGGAAGAAGCCATGAACGAGGTGGAATTTATGAATCTCGTGAAGGAACGAGGAACCGAGTTCGTGCTGGTCCTGTTTGAGGCGCCTGATGTGGTAGAGGACATACTATTCCCACAGTTACGAAAAGCAGAAGCCTCGGTCACAAATCTGATAGAACGAAACGGGTTTAAAGTGTACAGGAGCGAGGTGGGTGTAGACGGGGAGAAAGCGTTCTTGCTCTTTGAGTTGCTCGTCTGGACGCTCCCGCGAATAAAAAAGCATATAGGTCCTCCAGTCACGTCAAAATATCACTCAGAGCAGTTTAAGGGGAAATATGCTACCACTAAACCGAAAGACCTGTTTATTGAGAACGGTAGGTATATGGTGGAAGTAGAGCGGAACTATACCGATGTAGTTGGCTTACTGAAGAACGAATTGAAGACATGTAGTTTGGGGAAACAGGTAGCAAAATCAATAGATGGATGGTATGAAGTTTTGCGGAACGATGAGATACAATTCTCCGAAGGTCTCGGCCATTTCTTCAGGGGCTATTTTCGTGGAATTTGAGAACGGGAATGATAACTCCCTGACCTTGTTTTCCACTGCAATAAAGAGTCGATTCCACGATTAACTTTAAAATTACCCCCAGATTACCTTATACCTTAAACTTATGCTCATGGAACATAAGATGTTCGAGTTGAACAGTATAGAGGGGATACTCATAATAGTTATATAACGCGGCATCTACGATTTTTAAGTATAATATAAAAAACTGAGTGCCAACAGGATATCGGTAATGCCAAAGAGGAGGTTTGACGATAAGTTGACTACATGAAAAACACCGCCTTAAAATAGAGGAAAAGGAGGTGCAATATGTATGTAGGATTGGAGGTACATAAAAAGAGTAGTTACTATTCGGTGATAGATGGTCAGGGAACAGAGTTGAAGAAGGGCAGATTTACAACGACGGGTGAGGATCTGGATTAAAGAGGGATAGATAGAGGTGCACCTGGCACATCCGGCTTATGTCAAGCTGTTTGCGAATAAGCATGTGAAGACAGATAAAGTGGATGCCCGGGTGTTAGCGCAACTGCTCAGGATGGATTACCTGCCAGAGAGCTACGTTCCGGGGAAAGAGATAAGGGACTGAGGGTCCTGGTGCGGCATAGAACCAGCCTTGTTCGTTTAAGAACCTCGATAAAGAATCGAGTGCACGC
>DATKWH010000028.1:0-19034 GCA_035529655.1 Bathyarchaeia archaeon | reverse complement strand
ACTGCCGCAGTGTCATCATCTATCGCCTTTCTAATCGCTTCTGCATCGTTGTATCGCACAAATTTCACGCCGCTCAACAGTAAAGATTCAAATCCGCTCCTGAATTTCGATTCAAACGTTACACTCAATGAGCCAAGTGTTCTGCCGTGAAAGCTGCCTTCCGCAGCTATAAAATTATGCTTACCGGTCATTTTACATGCCAATTTCAATGCCGCTTCTATGCTTTCCGCGCCCGAATTACAGAAAAACGTCTTAGCCATGCCCGTTATCCCGGATAGTTTCTCCGCAAGTTTCACCTGCGGCTCGGTATAATACAAATTCGATACGTGCATGAGCTTCTCAGCTTGCTCCTTTACCGCAGCCACCACCACCGGATGGCTGTAACCAACCGCATTCACCGCAATGCCACCGACACAATCAATGTACTCGTTGCCAAAAAAGTCCTTTACTATCGCGCCTTTGCCCTCTTTTATTACTATTCGCTGTCGCTTGTACGTTTGCATTATGTACCGCTTCTCTTTCTCTATAACCGCTTCCTGAGACGAAAACATATTATTCCACCACCATTGTTAATAGCTCCAATCTGTTTGTTTATTCTTTTATTTTTTGGTAAAGTAACCTTTAACAAATCAATCTCAAAAATTCCCTTATCGCTTCCCGTGGTTAAGAACTATTGATTCAAGTTCCAGGTAAACCTGCGATACTCGCAATCTCTTTGTCCAACTTTTTTATTTTGGCCTCACGCTTTTCTATACCTATCAAATCCTCCCAACTCGGATTCGGATGTTCAACTACCATACCATATCCTACCATTCTTTATGTATGTATGGCTTCTTCTAATTCTTTTGATGAAGATATGATATGTTACTATACCTCGACAAAATCTCAAGCTTCTCTTCTCTGCTCTGCAATGCTCCTTTGATTTTAAATACTCTAATAAGCTCCCTACGAGTAGCTCATCTCATCCTCGCTCAACCCTAAATCAATCCTTTGCTACATGTGCCAGAAGTCTTTCTGGTACTGCCAAATTAATACCCCCCTAAATTATCTTCTCACTTAAAAGTATATGAAATAAAATTTCGTTCATTCGTAGGTAAAAAACATTGTAATCACCGTACTATCTTCTTCAACAGTTCCCCTGGATTCTCTTCCATCACCTTTATCACTTCGCCGTGGTCTAATCCTGCACCGGCAAGGATTTTTGCACCGAGTTCTTTCGTTAGAAAATCATCCGGTGAATGCAAATCAGAATTGAGCAATAATTTCGCCCCTACTTCTCGCGCAACTCTCGCTACATGCCCGTTTGTCAGGCAATGCCCCTTCCTTGACGTAATCTCAAGATAAACGTCATTTTCCTTCGCCAGTTCAGCCTCCTCTTCACTGATTAGTCCTGGATGTGCGAGCAGGTCCACGGAGGGATTGCTCACGGCTGCTCTGTTTGTACCGCTCTCCACAGGCTCCACTATCGTTTCGCCATGCACCACCACCAGTTCCGCACCCAGATCCTCTGCCTTTAATACCAGTCTCCCTATCTTCTCCGGCGGAACATGCGATATTTCCACGCCTATTATCACTGTTATATCGCTGTTTGGTTTATCCTGGCGCTCCAAGTTCTTTAAACTACCCAGCACGTGCTCCACGTTCGTGAAGTCCACATGATCGGTTATTGCAATCGCTTCGTAACCATTAAATACTGCTCTCCTTATCAATTCGCTTGGGATGAGCTCGCCATCACTAAAAAGTGAGTGTGTGTGAAAATCATACATTGTTACTTTCAGCGCCCTCCGCTCTTAGTCTTAATCTTAGTCTTAGATTTCTCGCGCAGCTCTTTTATCCCGTTCGCAATCTCCCTCACTATCTCCCCTTTGTTCCCACGTTTCGTTACTAACACTCTTCCGCTTTTCTCCCAGTGCGTCTTCGGATATGCTTTTTCCTTCTCCACCTCGGGCTCCAGATTGAGCGTCCGCGCAACCGTCCCTATCTCCTCGGCCTTTGGCGATTTCAACGCGTACTTTCGCGCTACTATCCGTCCTTCACTCTTCGTCTTCCCTGCTGTTAAATACGCCGGCCAGATGACTATCTTCTTTGCCATTTCACATTTATTTATTTATTTGTTTGTCTTTGTTCTTTACCTTTCCTTTCCCTATTTAGTTTTGAAAAACGGCATCAATCTTTTCTTCTCAGTATTGCTTAATGAAGAAAAGAATCGGCGATTATATAATCTGAGGTGTATATGCGACCCCATAAACCCCTGAACGCGGAAACATATATAGCTAACGCATCTTCGTGTAGTTTGTCGTCAGCATTATAAGTGCCAAAGATAATTCCTGTGCCTAAACTCATTTTCCATTCTATTCCAACCCAATCGCCGGTATCCAGCCTGTGTGAACTTTCCCATTTGCGTCTTCAAATGAAGTGCACGTGATAGTTCCTCCTGTCACGTTCTTGCTTTCCGCATGGATGATCTGTGGATACGAGCCCGTTCTTATCGTGTAATTGTAAGTCTCGTTTTCGTAGAGCGTGAATGATTTATTAAACGTAATATTGTGCCAGTCGCCCATGTAGCCGTGCCAATGGGCTTCTGCAATTATCGTTCCGTTTGAATAAGAGATAGCAGCGTATTCGGTATGCCCCCCGGTTCCCGGGCAGGGATAGGTGTATAATCTGCTGAAGGTGATGTTACATGAAGGTGTAATTGTGCCGTTATGCATGCCGAAGATGCTTGGATAAGTGCCGTTGCAGGTATCAAATCTTCTCTTTATCTCTGTTACTATCATGGAAGCGTTACCTGAATTGCCCGCTGCGTCGTATGCGGTCACCGTTATTCTATTTAGTCCTTCATGGAGTTGTATCGTCCAGTTTATCGGTACGGTTGTATTTCCATCAAAAAAGTTGCAGCCGCCAATAGTTAGATTTTCCCAATCATGTGCAAAGCATATCTTTACAATACCCACGTCATCTGTCGCATAACCCGTTACCGTCACGTTTGACACCGCAATCACAGAATCGTTTTGAGGATATGTAATTGTTACTACAGGAGAGGTTGTGTCATTTACAACATTCATCCAGATCGGATTCGTGTAACAACGATATTGTTCGCCGTTTGTTGTGTTTGAGTATGCCTCAATACGGTAATAGCATGATTCGTTTGGCGCTATCGTCAAATTATAATCGTCAGAAAGATTATTCTTACCCATTGTTTCGGGAGATGAGCTGTTGTAAGTGGTTTCATTCGTCTCGTTAATCACGCCTCTCTTTACCATGATGTTGTTCAGATAGCCGAATTCCGGGGTGCTGTTCCACTGAACGCGCAGTGTGGCATTGGTGCCTTTAGTTAAAGTAACGTTTTCTCCGATCCCCACGCCGTTTATGTCGAAGATCACTAACGGGCCGTCGGTCATTATTGAATGACCGTTGCGGAGAGCATCGAGAATACTGTCTTCGGTAAAGGTTTCTGTGTAAACGTAAGTTTTAACTTTTCCTGCAATCGTATTGAAGTCGCCATGGGCATCTGTACCACCTTCGACATAAACATGCCGTCCACCCAAGAGGAGTTCCCTCCACTTTGCCAGACCATCGGGTAAATGAGTGGGTTCATCAGATAAATGATTCCAGATTTGCAAGCCTGTAAATGGCAGATCATAGTCTTCATCTCGCCATGGATCACGAAATTGATCAGCATAAAAAGGATGTGCAGGATAGGTAATTCCACCGTGGGCATTCGCAATAGCGATCGCTTCTGTTGGCGTATAATTTGAACCAGTTCCATCTTCCCATTCCCCACCAAGAATAAAATCAGCACCATAAACTAAAAGATGATTGTATTGTGTAGGCGATGTTCCCGGTAAATAACAAGAAACTTCCTCGCCCTGGAGTACTCTAAAAAGATTGTCAGAATGAGCATCACACTCAGCACTCGAAACGTTCCACTTATCAGGATCCAAATCAAATGAATGATCTGTAACAATCATCCAATCCAAACCCAGTGCACTATTAGCGGCTCTTGTTGCATAAATTGGGGCACCAAATTCATACGCATTGCTGGTATAATTCGTATGTAAATGTGTATCTCCGCAGTACCAATCTGTTATCTTAGGAATGTCATCTAAGGATATTCGTACAGTTATTGGACCTTCCCAATTATCAGGACTCCAATGTAACTCAAATTTAATTCTGATTGAAATCTTGCCATCAACTTGAACAAATGAATTCTTTTCAATGTTGAACAGATAGAAAAACGGTGTGTTGCTACTGTTTATTAGTTGTAGAGATTCCCAATTTGTTGATGCCACCAAGCTATCACCATTATTGTGGTCATGAACAGTGATGTTATATATATCTGCCCAGTCAACCCCGGTATCCACAGCCAAAATGGAGATATTAATCTCTGAATTTTCGATCCGCCAAGGGACGTCTAATATATATCCCTCCCAAATAGGTGAGTATTTCATCGGTATAACAAGATTGCCCTGTGGTGTGAGTACGTAACCTTCACTGTCATTGTTATACTCTAAAACAGTATCATCACCTTCCAGTTGCGTGTAGACCTTGTAGGTCCCAGGGTCTAAATTGATCGTAATATTTTCTAAAGAGGTTATATTTGACTCCAAACAAGTAGATTCATTGCCGTCTTCGACTTTAACGATTTTTATGTTCATAGATGTAAACTCGGTTGATTTTACGGGTCTCACCGTCTCAATACCATACGAAGGTCTCTCTAATTGATTTACCAGCTCCATTTGATCTTTAAATTGAGTGAAATCCAGTGTGATACGTCCAGCATCTGCAGCTGTTACTGAAAATGTCATTCCGACTAAAACAAAAAAGACCAAGCAAGGCACTAAAATTCTTTTCATTATTTCCTACCGCCCATTAAATACCCCATTATTGCACCGATCAATCCATAAACTACCACTAAAGTGAACAACTCAAAATAACGAGATAAGAATAGCAATCCTGCGCCAAATATAGAGAACAACAGCACTACTGGAAGTGAGATAAAACTAATATCTCCAGTCAGATATGTGACGAGCGTGCCCATCATTCCGATTATACCCCCCATAATCGCGCCTTTCTTCCAAGCCCTCATAGTTCCCCTCACACGTAAGATTTATGTATAAGGGTGCATTTAACACTTTCGATTCCCATCGGGTTTTCAAAATGGTTCGCTGTTAATCAAAGTTTTAAAGAAAAACGTTCTTCACCCCGAGCCATATCTGATGTATATCAATGCCGATTACCTGTCCCACAACATAAAGCCCGATAAACGTTCCTGCTATGCTCCCTATATTTGCCAGTGCCGCGACAAGAATGACTTTAAACAGCCGGTTGCTCATCAACTCCCGCACCGAGTCCACATTCAGCATATTCTTTGCGTCTTCCATTGACGGCTTTCGGAAATGAGCTTCTGCCAGGCCTGCAAACCAGCCCGCCGCTAAAAATGGGTTCAAAGACGTTAGCCATGCCACGGCGAAAGCGGTAACTGCAGAAAGCGGATGCCCACGTGCAATCACCACACCTGCCGCAGACAAAACGCCGTTTATTATAAACCACCACAAAAACGCTCTAAGAAGAACATCAAAAGAAATGCCGGTGAAGACGATCGCTAAAAGGACGATCAAGAAAGCTACACCGATTCCAACCCCCAGCAATTTCCCTATCGATATATTAACCCGTTTTTTAGGAAGCGCGCATAACTCCTCCTTCGTGGGTATCAGCTCTGGCTGGCTGAGAAATTTCTTTATCCCCGTTACATGCCCCGCACCAACGACCGCAACTATTTTCCCTTTTTCGCTGGGAGCCGTTTGGTCCCAGGTCTCTAAAGTATGATAGGAATCTTGAGTAACGCTTTTGAACGTTTTAATTTGGAGTCCGAGTAAACTTCTTGCAATATAAGCATCTCGTTCATCTAACAGTGCTATTGCTGCACCCGGCGAGAACTCCCTCAGTTCTTTCATCAACTGCGTAACTACATCGTCATCCGTCAGTCTATCAAGCTCTATCTCCTTGTTCGTGCCCATAATGCCCGTCAAGATCCTCTTATTCCCTTTCTCGTTTTCTCCCTCTCCACCCTCTTCTAACGTTCCTGTGCGTCCTATACTGGCAATCGAGAAAATAATAGAAAAAAGCATCTTGAGCTTCTCCCAAAACCGCATCTTCTTCCAGAATCGCTGCATCGTTATTTGTATAGGGCGGTCAATCAACGCAATCTTACAACCCAGCTCCTCTGCTTTATTTATCGCCGCCAGCATATCTGCTCCGGGCTCAATACCCAACTCGGCGCCCATTTTACGCTGCACGTATGCAAGCAGCCAGTGAGTGAGTATCAAAAAAGGATTGCCAGAACTGAGCATTTCTTTGGGAGATAATTCCTTCATTTCGCCTTTCAATGCGTTGTACCTCCCCTCGTCTAACTCAACAGCGACGATATCAGGCTTCTCTCGCTCTATTACCTCTTCTACTTCCTTCACGCTCTTCTCTAAAACGTGTCCGGTTCCTACCAATAGTATATTTCCTAAATCATGCTCGCTCATATCTGCTTTTATCCTCTCATTGCTTGCCTGTAAGTACGAATAGCCATGCGGAGTTATAAATCCTAAGCCCTCTGTCTGTCTGAACTGTATTCGATTTATTTATTGAGGACTAAGTGTTGGGACTTTAGACCTGCTCACCTCTATTGGCTATTTCCGGTCGTTTCATATTGCAATTGTATCCTGTAATTGTAATCCTACATCCTGCATCCCGCATCTTGAAATGAAACTTCCTCTATTGTGCATATCCTGCCGTTTTATATCGCAACAGCGCAGCAACACCACCAAATGCACGCTTTAACTGCGTTCCTTCCTCAAATTCTGCTGAGATAAATTCCACGTTAGAGCCAGTCATCTCCGCCTTTTCTAATAATTCGTGCACGAACTCAGCGTCGAGTTCTTCCGAGAGCAAAAGCGTGTCCACTGCGCCCAGTTCCAAGCTCCTTTTCACTTCCTGCTCACCGTACGCCACCATTGTCTCGTTATTTGCGATGAATTCCATGAATCGTGCCATGAGCTTCTTCTCCCGCATCAAATCCAGCCCTTCTAAAGCCTCCCCTGCGGCGTCAACAAGCTCATAAAGGCCTGATTCGTCAGTATACGCGACGTCAAACTCACCGAGGATCTTATTTTGCAGCTCATAATGCAAGTAAGACCCCTTAATAAAATCCTCCTTCGTTGGACTTGGACCACCGATCATAATGCCCCTGAGGTCTTTGATTTGAAGGAAGATTTGTGATGCGTGTTCGCCTATCCGCTTATAAAAATCATCGGTTGCGATCTCTCGCAGTCTTTGAAACCGCTGTGCGGACTGTCCACCTTTTCTTATCTTTCCCGGAACTGAAGAGGTGAGGTGTTTCACCGATTCCACCACCTTTCCACTTAAAATACCGATCGTTGCTTCTCGTTTGTCCAGTACGAGCAAGCCATATTTATCCTTCTCCTCCACTAACTCTTCCAGCGGCTCGAGGAAGAAGCTCGAATCACAGTGATAGATATAGGAATATAATTTTGCCGGTGGCTCCACAATGGAAGTTTCGATATCCGTCTTGTCTCCACCCTTGTCTACAGCACCGCAAAATATAACCAGGCCATTTTCGCCCACACTCACATACCTCAGCTTGGCTAAGATCGATTCCAGCGAGCTTTGAACGTTAGTACGAGTGATTTTACTCTTTATGTTCATTGCTTGTCCGTGTTCATCACGGAGCTGAGACGTAACATCAGATATTTGCTTATCAGGCGGAATGTACACTGACACAAGTTCTGTGCCTCTTCCACTCTTTCCCCTGAGTTCTTCCAATACTTTCCTGAATTCATACTTCTTTATTTGATCCATAATTCATAGCCTTTCCATTTCAATAATGCTTAGAAAACCTAAGGAGCCTTTTCTTTTTCGAAAACGCTTTTCTTTTATAAAACTTTCTTTTAAAAGAAAGTTTGATGCGGAGCGTTTTTGATCAAACTTTTGTAAAGTTTGATGCGGCAACCGGGGCTCGAACCCGGGTTATAGGCTTGGGAAGCCCATGTCCTACCGCTAGACTATTGCCGCTTTGTACTTCTTCCCAAACTCCTCAAATTCTGATGCAAGAGCAGCAACAGCGGACTTTACCGCCTCTAAGGGTGCCCCTTCCTTCATCTTTACATACAAAACGGGATTGCTTCTCAACGTATGTTTAATGCTGTAGGTTGCGATATCCACCTGTTCATTCTCGAGCAGTTTGGAAGTTAGCGGCGCTAAAAGGGTATGGTCCTCACCTTCTATCTCTATTCTCACCACATTTTCCTTTGCCTCTAATATTCTTACCTTCTTAGTTTCATCCCCATTTTCTTCAGTTTCCGTTTCAGTTTCCGTTTCAGTTTGCATGCTTACATACATCACCGCCCTTTTCTCAGTATATATAAGTTTACACTAATCCCTTACCATAATCTTCTGATATATTCCTTACTTCTACCCGCTTGCAGCTCTCACACGCCAGCGTATTCCCCTTTCTCTTCAGATTACTTTTGCACTTCGCACATATCGCTTTTATCACGCCTAAATCTTTCCCTTCTGTGCTGAGTCTTAAAGCCTCTGCGTCTATCACTTTCGCCTTCACCAAATCAAGATAGCCAAACTCGTGCTGCAAATCGTTCACATAACCGCTCCTTACGTTTGATATATGAATAACCCCCTGCGTGGAAGCCGCAATCTCTCGCTCTTCATGCCCTTTCAAGCATGCTATACTCACGATGGCAACAGTATCCCGTAGGTCCTCTATTCGGCATACAACCACATCCCCCTCTTTAAGCGTTGGCGGTGTCTCCACCTTTGGTTGGACTTCTATAACCCGCTTATCATTTATGCTAACTCCTCCGATAAGCGAAGCATATATATTCCCCTTTTCATCGTACACACCCTCTCCCAGCGTGAATTCCTCAGAAGTACCTAAAAAGTCTCCTGGCACTACGATTCCTTTTTCTTTTCCCATTCACTTCTCTCCTTTTCTCTTTCTTCTCTGCTCCATTAATATGTTACTTCTTCTCTATTTATTAGTTATGCGTGTAATCGGAATAGACCCGGGAACTGCAAGAACTGGATGGGGTGTTGTTGAGTTCAATAACGGCAGATTAAAATCCGTTGATTGTGGGTACATAAAAACGACCACGACGCAATCAAACGGCGATAGATTGAAGAAGATATATAACGATTTGCTTGAGCTGATAGCAGATACTACGCCGGATGATATGGCAATCGAGAAAATTTTCTTCAACACCAATGTGAAAACCGCATTAAGCGTTGGGCAGGCACGTGGCGTTTGTCTCTTAGCGGCTGCTATCGCTGGAGTTTCCATATACGAATATAACACCTCTGAGGTGAAAAGTTTCGTGACTGGATATGGAAGGGCAACGAAGAGTGAAGTGGCGAGCAAGGTAAAGGAATTGCTTCAGTTTGAGGAAATCCCAAAGCCTGACGATGTCACCGATGCCCTCGCTATTGCAGTCACGCATATCGCGCTGAAGTCACATGTAGATTTTTAATTTAACAATAACGTGAATGTGACAAACCAGCAGAAAACGGTCATGAACGAGATGTAAATCCAATCCTTCGCCCCCTCTAAGTTTATATGTAAGAACGGATAGAGGAATTTCTGCACTAAGACCAGGAGGATCGCAATGAGCAAGCCATCTTCTGAACTGGGGTTAGTTAGCACGAAGAATGATATAACACCCGCGAGAACACCAAATAGAGATGGTACCGCGGTCTTTATTATGCCTTCCGCGTATTCTTCCTTTTTTTTAGCATCCCCGCTCTTCTCGTTCTCCATCTAACAGCCCACTTTTACTACTAATTATATCTGCTATATAAGTATTCTACTAACCAGTAACGAGATTTATTTTTTCTATTCCACGCGCATTATTCACCGTTCCACATTCTCGCGATGATTGCTTCCGCATCTTTCTGCTCGATTTTACCGGGGTTCCGTGCTAAGTATCCCTTCTCCTTCACCAGTGCTTCCGCCAAATCAGGCAAGTCCCCCTCGGGCACATCCAGATCAGCAAGCCGTGTTGGTAATTTTAACGCTTCCAACAGGTTCTTAACACGAGCTATAGCTTTAGAAGCTGCTTCTTCATCCGTCAACCGGGATACATCCTCACCCATCTCTCGTGCCACCTTCGCTAACCGTTCCTTAACCGCAGGTTCCTTCGCATTAAACTCCATTATATAAGGCAACGCAAGTGCGGCAGCGATACCATGTGGAATCTTATACCTTGCTCCGAATGTATGGGCTGCTGCATGACCTGCTATAACGCCTGCATTCCCAAATGACATACCAGCCAGCATCGCTGCTATTGACATCTTTAAACGGGCATCGCGATTATCGCCATGTGAAACGGCTTCTTCTAAATTGTCTGCAATCTTCCTTATCGCTTCTAATGCAAAAGAATCGGTCAGCGGGTTTGCACCAAGTGAGATAAATGCTTCTATTGCATGACTCAATGCGTCCATGCCCGTGGAAGCGGTTACCTCTGGCGGCATCGTGACGGTGAACGATGGAGAAATTAACACAACATCTGCGAGATTGTAAGGACTTGCTATTGCCTTTTTCTTACCCTCAACAATGATGAGTGCGAATGGAGTAGCTTCTGCACCCGTCCCAGCCGTGGTCGGGATTAAAATCGTCGGCACGCTTGGGTTCACAATCTTGTTTGCACCCAAGAAATCGCTTGCGCCCTGCTCCGGGTTAGAAGCCGCCGCAGCGGCAACCTTTGCCATATCCAGCACACTTCCACCTCCAACACCCACAACCAGGTCGCATTTCGCTGCTCTTGCAGCTTTTACAATCGTTTCTGCAACTTCTAACGTTGGTTCTGACTCCACATTATCGAAAATGTCTACTTCCACTACCTCCTTCAAAGGTGTTTCCACCTTCTCGAGCAAGCCTGTTTTTTTAATTGCTCCATCGGCAACAATGAACGCTTTTTCCGCACCTAATCCTTTCGCTTCAGCACCAATTTTTTCCTCTACCACATCGCCAAAAACAACTCGTTTTGGTAACTGAACTGCATACACCCCCATTTTTACCACCCAATTAATAAATACTGAGCTAAGGACTTATATAACTTATCTTTGCCTGAAGCACCTTTTTGTCGGAGATTATCATAACAGCCCGTACCCGGACAGAAAGGAATGCGCGTAGATTTGCAGGAGAATACGAAAAATATTTAACAAATGAACACATATTAAAACGCGGTATAGCAGGAGGAAACAAATTTGAGAAACGTTCAGAAGAAAGTGCCGGAGGCACAAAAGAACGAAGAAAAGGACCGTGAAGAGGCTAATGTAGAGGCTACAAGCACTGATTTGGAGCGATTGCAGGCAAAATTGGAAGAGAAGACTGCGTTAGCAGATGAGTATTTGTCTCGACTGAAATACCTCCAAGCGGACTTTGAGAACTATAAGAAGATGGTTGCCCGTGAGAGAGAAATGTATGAACAGTGCGCAACTGAAGAGTTAATAAAACGCTTATTGCCAATTATTGATACTCTTGAGGCTGGTTTTGCCTCGGCTAAGCAGTGTGAGGATCTAATGTCATTTGTAAAAGGGATTGAGTTGACATATAACGATTTAATGGATATGCTTGGCAAAGAAGGGTTAAAACCAATCAATGCAGTTGGAGAGAAGTTCGACCCGTATAAACATGAAGTTACTATGTCGGTTATTAACGATGATCATCCTGAGGATACGATTTTGGAAGAACTTGAGAGAGGCTATACGTTGGGTGCGAAAGTGATACGAACATCTAAGGTTGGGATTTCTAAGAAGGCAGCACCTCGGAGGCACACCACTCAGAACAGTTCAGATAAATAATCTTAGAAACGAGACAGAATTTTATCTTTAATCGCCTTTATATGCTCAACCGCTTCTCCACCTACATCCAATGGCGCTTTAGCCTCTATATCTGCCGCTATCAATGCTTGCTCATAAGGAATAGCTCCGAGTAAGGGTATGTTCATCTCCTCCAACTTAGTTTCGATCTTTTTTACCATCTCGGAATCCGTAACTTTGTTTATCACTGCCACTATATTGTTTATTCCGATATCCTCGCCGAGCTTCTTTATTCTGCCTGCGGTCTCAACAGACCTCATCCCGGGCTCCACCACGGTAAGCATTATATCAACCCCTTTTGCGGTGCCTCTGCCTAAATGCTCTATCCCTGCTTCCATGTCCATGATAACCGTGTTTTCCTTGAATAACACGTGTCGCAACAGCGCGCGCAGGAACGCATTTTCGGGGCATGTGCACCCGGTTCCGCCTTTCTCTATCGTGCCCATTACCAGTAGCGTCACGCCATCAGGTCCTTTTGCACCATATTTCATGATTATATCATCCACTTTTGGATTTAATTTGTAGACACCAGTCCCGGTATGAGCACCAGTCCGTTCAAAAATCAGATCCTTTAGTTCGGATATAGGCGGAGGGTTCTTTTCGATGCCCAAGGCAAATTTCAAGTTCATTGCGGGATCTGCATCCACCGCGATTACGTTCTGCCCATCCTGCGCCAAGAGTCGAGCAAGCGTACCTGCAATGGTGGTTTTACCTACGCCGCCTTTTCCCGCAACTGCTATCTTCATGCTCGATCGCTTTATCTCCTACTGTTACATAGCCCAGTTTCACTTCTGTCTTTTTAAATATCGTTCAAATAAACCACTTAGAATTATTTTTACTTTCATATTTTTACTTCCTTCATGCAGATTATCAACTTAGATATTCATCTGCACCTTCTATAATGCCATAATCAGGCACTTCTCCCATTTTAGGATTGTCTCCCACATGATTGAAGGATCTTTAGCTTGAAATACTCCAAATCGTGGAATCCGTAAGCTCTCCGCTTAATGATGTCTATCTTGTTATTGAAAGCCTCGCTCGCTGCATTTGTCAGCCGATATTTGAGTAGTTCGAGATTCCGTAGAGGTATGATCTGATGAGATGGTTTTGACGACCGTGTCGAATTGCGATAGCCCGACTTCTTTGATATTCTCGAACCATTTATTTATCAAGCCGTTTCAGTGCAGTCTCCTTATCTCGTTCATCGAAGATGTCCAGTGCCTGCTTGCTCTTTCAGCATATATGCTTGATACAGCCTCTAGTTCTCGGCCATCAGCGCATTTAACGTCTCCCGCTTCCCCTCATCCAACTTCTTCCTGCGCTTCAGGATTAGAAAACGTTTCTTCTTGTACTTTTTGCGCGTTTCCACGTCCGCTTTGGAACTCCTGTCTGCGTGCGCACCTTGTCCACCGCTTCGGTGATCTTCCGTGCGATGTGGAGCATCAAAAACAATCTCAGCGCTCGTGTTTTCGCGTACAGAAGAGATATATGGCCCCCACGTGTCCATCACAAAGACTTGTATCCGAGAGCATTTTGGTGCTCCAAGTTCTTTGAAGAACGCATCGAGCGCCGTATTTTTCCGCGTTCGACTGATCCAGATGACTCTGCCGATGTCCAGGTCGCGCACCACCGTCAGATAGTTATGGCCTTTCCGATATGCGATCTCGTCCACACCGAGTTTCTTTGGGCTCAGATCGTCAATACCGGTAACGAGCTTGCTTAAGTACTTCTTATCGATGCGCTTTGCGGTCTTCCAGTTGATTTTTGCCACATCAGCAGCCAGCATCCGTGACGTGAGATTCGTCTTCGGGCACAGACAGCGTGCTGACGTACTACTCGAATCGTATGGTGAAGAGGCTGTGCTGTATTTGTCTACAAAGTCCAGTTTCTCGACACCGCGATAGCCACACATGCATCTTATCCCCCGCTCATCATCGAGCACATCGCAAAGCTTATAATCGTGGAAATCAAACATGTTTCTGAATATGGGAGACCGCTTTAGGCGAGTCATTTTTGCCAAAAGAGATAGCTCTCTCCGTAGTTATATCTTCCTATTCATCTCAAAGTTGGAGAAGAACCATAAATATAGAGGTACATAAAAGTATAAGTGAAAGGAAAAGGACAAAGAGTTCTAAGGAATGTTATGTGATGGCTCTGGCCGGTATTTCACAATTTTATTCAATCTTAGTGGATACATATTTCATTAGGTACTTCTTGACCAAATGAATCGGCAACGCTACGGGCTGATCGTCCACAGCAAATATACCTTTTTTACCATGTCCAATCTGCCCCCCTATCTGATATCTGACAAGAGTAATAATACCAACAACTTCACCTAAGTCATTTATTAGCGGACTCCCACTCATTCCACTTCCAATTTTAGCATCTATGAAAATGACCCGTTCCGATGAAACATCGATGTTCCTGATGGAATTGACGATTCCTTTAGATATATAGATATTCTCGCTGTGCACATTAGAGCTTGGAGCGCGAAAACCGATCGCGAGAACTTGTTCGCCTGGCTCCACAAAGTTAAACTCACCTAATCTAAAGGGCTTCTGATTATCACTTATTCTTAACATTGCTAAATCGTTGATTGGATCCAATTCCAGCTCATCAGCGTTATAGATTCTATTTTTACCGATAATTCTTATATTTGATGGTTTCGTCCCCTCAACTACATGGCGATTTGTAACAATTAGGTTGGGAGCAATGCAAAAGCCGCTACCAAAGAAAAGCCCATGTTGTTGAGAATTTCCTTGAATCATAAAAACAGATTCATCTACAGTATTCAGGAAAGTGTTTAATCGATTGAAATCCGGGTAAATTATCCCGAACAAATTGCCAAATCGCTTATGCGCATCTTTATATTCCTCTCTCAATCCAAGCCGGACATAACACTTCAGAAGATGATAGAACGCTTCCTTTGTTAATCCTTCTGGACCCGATGCAACAGCTTCCAGTATTTCCCTTGCCTTATTAACTCTACCTGCTGTCAAATGATAATTGGCTATTTCAAGAGGGTTCATTTTCTCTGTATCTGGTTCCATAGACCTCAAAATCTGTAACCAATCCGCCACGATAGTTGTGACGTTCTTCTCAACTGATTCTATGACATTGCCTAACGCTTCTTTGTAATTTGACAAAACATCAATTCGCTCTTGCAACTTTGAAACGATATCCTTATCACTAAAATCTAAATGTCTCATTTCAGCTTGCCTTACATTGTTGATTATCGTGGTGAATTGATCCTTATATTTTAGAATGCCATGGATAAACTGGTCTTTTTGGATAAACATATCTTGAATTGCCCTGGTCTGGTCAATATTTACCTTATAAAGCCGTGCGTTGACCTCTACTTTCTCGTGAAATAATTCAAAGAAATCCTTAATAGAGTGCTCAGCAGCTTCAATTGCTTTATCACATCTAGATTTTAATATCTCGATTTCTGTCGTTACATTTTCCATGTCTTTTTCTAATGAATAAATTTTTTCACTTTCTGTAAAATATCTGCTTAAATTTTGCTTTTCTTTCGGTGATAATGTGACAGCGCCCTCAATTCTTATTGACTGTTTATTTCCTGTCCCTTTATCCACCGCTGCAACAGTTAATATACAATCTACATCAATTTCAAACATTACTTCTATTTTAGGGGTGCCTGCGGGAGCGGGCGCAATCCCGTCAAGGATAAAATCACCCAGAAAATAATTCTTGTGTGGTTCCATTGATTCGCCTTGATAGATTTCTATATGTACATTAGGTTGATTATCCTTTGCTGTCGTATAAATATCTGATTTCTTTGTTGGGATTGTCAAGTTTCTCTCTATTAATATACTAATTTTTTTCTCAGCAATCTTGGGGTCTATTAATACCGCAATGCCAAGACTATAAGGAACTATATCTAAGAGTAATGTTTGTGTTAAATCACCAGAGAGGATAGCACCCTCCAGTACAGCCCCTGTTGCCACCACTGTCCCAGGGTTAATGCCCCCCAAATGTCTTGCCCGAATCGTCTTTTCTGCAAGCACACGGACTGCAGGCATCTTTGTAGCATTTCCTACCAAAAGAAAATGAGTTACATCTGAACCACTGTCATTTACCGTCTTTTCGATTATGGCTTTTATACGATCAAGAATGGGTTTAGATAGTTTTTCCAATTCTGTTCTTTTCATTCTGAAAGTGTACATAGGTCTATTCAAAAAATGCACCAATTCCATTGTATATTCGTTTACTGAAGACAAATTTATCTTCAAATTTTCACAAGCATCTCTCAAGCGAGCTATCTCGATCGGATGAGTCTTTTCCCCAATATCTACCCCCAGAGTCACTTTAATATCTTCTATCACATGTCGCACCAATTCAGCATCAATGTCGCTTCCTCCCAGTTTTGTATCACCACCTATGGTCTGGATTTCATACACTCCTTCTTCTACATCCAGAATTGACATATCCAGCGTTCCGCCACCTAAATCCATCACTGCTAATTGTCCGGAATATGGTTTTTGATAGCCATAAGCTAAAGCTGCTGCCGTGGGTTCATGTAGTAAACGCCGAATGTTTAGCCCTGCAATCTCAGCTGAATCTCTCGTAGCTCTCTTTTGATTATCATTGAAGTACGCTGGCACGGATAAAACAACATCCTCTACATGGTTATATCCTTTTTGCTTATTCAGAAATTCGTTTAATACATCTTCAGGGAATTTCAGATCGCTGCTCTCTAACAGATCATAAAACCTTGCTTCTACTTTAGACTTCAAATAAGCCTCAGCATTAAGTCTAAGTATTTGAAGAATCTTCGCGACGACTTCTTCACTTCTATATTTTTTCCCACCTATTGAAAAATTCCTTCTCTCTCCAAGGCTCCTTTTAACACGAGCTACAACATTGTGGGGTGCAGTCAAAGATCTCAGGCGAGCGGCCTCACCAAAAACAGGATGATTATTTTCATCAACCCCAAAGAAAGACGGTTCAAATTCAGAACCACGAGAAGTAGGAATTATCTCTACTTTCCTGCTTCTTTTATTAAATATTGCAGCTACTGAGTTCGTTGTTCCAAAATCAATTCCAAATACCTGAGAGTATGAACCGAGCACTTCATCCTTAGCTTTGGTAAATAGCCGTTTTAAATCCTCCTCACTTCCTGACAGGCTTTCTGCAATCTTATTCTGTATAACCCTTATGTGACTTGTCAAATTGTATGTCTTCGCAACAGATAAAGCTTTCTGCAAGTCTGGAAAAGTCCCGGACTTCATATAAATCGCAATAACTTTCTCAAATTCTCCTGCCTCTGTATAAAGTCGAATCAGAGCATCCCGACTGGGATCGGATGTTTTTAGATAACATTCAATCGCCTTGTTGAAATGCTGAATGTTCTCATACAGAGCGTAAGCTTTGTCGTCTATCCCTGCTGATTCATATAACTTAGCAGCGTTTAATAAATTACCTCCTTTTTCGTGCAGTTCTGCCAACCTTATTTTCGCATCAGTCCTATCTCCCCGTCCCTCAAAAAGCCCAGACGCCGTATCAATTGCACGATTAAACAGATTGGCTTTTTCGTATAATAAACTGGCGAGGTTTAGATCCTTTAAAACTTCTTCTGCGATTCTTCCAGCTTCTTCAAAATGTCCTGCTCTTTCCTCAAGTTTTATTCTATCTCTATATATTGACTTAATATCTTCCTCCGTTGCGGCAGAGGCAATTCTTCCATCGAAATGTTGACGACCAAGCGATAAGATTTCTTCTCTCTTGGAAGGCTCACATTCTGCAACATCTGCTAATTCCATTGCCCCTATAAAGTCCTTGCTTTTTATCTTCACATCCATACGCTTTTTTGCACTCTCTTTTATCAGATCAAAATACTCATCAGGATGTTCAAGACCAGCAGCGAATTTACGGGCTTCGGAAAATCTTTCCATTCGGATCAAAAGCGTTACTTTACGTTCTGGCTTAACTACAAATTTTAAAGCCTTTTCCAAATCACCCAAAGATTCGGCAGCCCTAGAAACTCCTTCGTTGTCCCCAGTATCTTCGTAAAACGTGCACGCCTCCTGATACATCTCGGCTTTCTCATAACATCTCGCAGCATTGCCTAAATCTCTTTCTTTGACGTATAGAAAAGCGGCCTCTTTGAATTGTCCAATTATTTCTCTTACTCGTGGATTATCCGGAATACTCTCTATCGAAGATTTAGCTATAGTTCTGAGAATATCACTCAGTGTTGAGCTTTCTCTAATGTTTCCATTATATGTTTCCCAACATATTATTGCTGTTTCCAATAATTCTTTATCAATAATATTGTCCTTTTTTATACGCATAGCTAGCTCATTAGCTCGACCTCGCTTTGCTAGAATTTCTATGGCTTCCATATCAAATTCAAAATGGTCACATATCTTAAGTGCAGCGGAATCAAGCTTGTTTTCTTCCAAGAAACTGACAGCTTGTTTAAGGTAGACTGATGAAATTTTCTTCTCTAATGAGGTGATATCCGCAATCTTGGAGCCATATGCTAGAACTAAATTAGAAAGGAGCTGGGCCTTCTTTTTCCTAAATAGAAGCATAAACTCTTTGCAAAAAACAGAAATTACCTCTTGTTGATTGTTAGCTGAAATAGCTTTCTGCAATTTTTTCTCAAGTCTAGCTGCTTTCTTTTCAGGTGAGAAATATGTTTTTAGAAAATTAGTCATTGTATCTTCTCCCAAACAAGTTAAGATTTGCCAAGTTTAGTGTTAGATTTTCATTGCCAGAGCTTTCACATAACGTCTCATATCCAAACATGGTTCGCATATACCTCCCTCTGATCAAACTTTTCCATCTTCAAGCATCCTCCCCCCCTCTTATCTGTGAGCTATCCAACGGACTTTTTATCTTACCTAATATCCTTGTTACTCACATGAGTATATGAGCATCAAGATTGCTCTGTGTTTTATATTGCTCATTGATGAAAGTATTTGAGAAACCTCCTCATGACCAACATTTCTCTTCTGGATGCCATCTGTATCCTTCGATAGTTTTAATCTTTGTGATGTAGTCGAGGAAGGTTATAGGGGAAAGAGATTTTAATCCTTTCTCCGTCTTTCCCAACTTCTATCAGTTCTATCGTATCCGCAATATTAAGTATATACATCCCTCGGGTC
>DATKWH010000027.1:0-12694 GCA_035529655.1 Bathyarchaeia archaeon | reverse complement strand
TCCTGATCCTTCATGAACGCAAAGAAATCGTCTTTTATGAAGCCCGGGCCCGCGATAATCACCGCTTCAGCATTCAAAGACTGAAACGAGTTCTTAACGTGCTTCAACAGCTCGTTAAAGAAATCCTTTTTACCGCCTCCTGCTTGCTCCATACCCTTTCCACTTCCATATCGTATCGAAAACAGCTCATCCACACCGTACTGCCTCACTACGCCAGCAATTGCCTCGCCCTCCTCCATAGTTACCACGAGCACGTCAGGCGCTGCAACCACCTTTTCCGCTTCTCTCAACCTTTTCAACTGATGGTCTTTCCATTCCTTCACTACGGAAAGCTTCACACCCGGTTCGATATTGAAAGTATGATACGCGCCTAATTCGCTATCCGGACCTTCCACAATCATTCCTTTTATACGCAACCTGCGCGAGAATTTATGGAATTCCACGTCTTCGGTTCTGATGCCTAACCTCACCGGCTTCTTATCCGCCTTATCCGGTCGTACCTTATCGGTTGCCGCCTCTATCTTCCTATACGTAACCGAATACACAAGATCTCCTGCTTCGATCACGTGCTTGAGATGCCATAAGTCATCCAGCGATTCCGGAACCAGCGCAATCTCACCGATACGCTTTTTCTCGCCGCTTTCTTTCTCCTTTACCTTGAGCTTCTTCTTGAGGATTTTCATAGGCCTTTTCTTTGAACAGCTTCGCTGTTCCATTGCTTTGGCAATGCTGAAAGAAAAGCTTTACCAAAAGAACTTATTTGTTCTTCCTTTCTCTTCTCTAAAAAGAAGAGGGTATCAAAGAAAAATTTTCTTTACAAAAGAAAGCCTTTCTCTTTAACGGGATGGACACAAACATAACCCTCAAACCTTTACCCGACGAACCGGTAATCGTCGTCGAGAACGACCATAAAGCCTTGGTGATTGCAGACCTCCATCTGGGTATCGAAGCAGAATTCAGGCAAAAGGGCATCAATATCGGCAGTCAAACGGAAAAATTGCTTGAACGCGCGATAAAATGCGTAAAAGCTGCTGAACCAGACGTGATAATCTTATTGGGCGATGTGAAACATGCGGTGCCACAGATATCGTTTACGGATCGAAAGGAAGTGCCGTTCTTCTTAGCGCGCCTCGCTGAGTATGCACCGGTATATATAGTTAAAGGAAACCATGATGGCTACATCGATAGACTACTTTTAGAAGTTACAGAGCCAGATTGGAATCCAAAACACGAAATAATCGTCAAAACGACAAAGGGGTTTCTGTTTGATCACGTTGGCTATGCGCACGGGCATTCCTGGCCGTCTCCTGAGCTGTTCGCTGCACAATATGTCCTCATCGGGCACAACCATCCGCTGATACGACTGGTCAGTTCAAGCTCGCGTTACAGAAGCATGAAACCCGTATGGATTCGTGCGCAATGCGATTACGAAGCGGTAATGAATCAGTATCCAGAGCTTACGCTGAATAAACGAACCGCTCCGAGGGTAATAATCATGCCGGCATTTAACGAACTCTGTGGTGGCATTGCGTTTAACATTGCGAAAAGAGCGCTGCTGGGGCCTGTAGCCTCGAAACTGCTCCGCGTAGAATCTATGGAAGTCTACCTATTGGATGGTACGTATATCGGAAAAGTGTGCGATCTTGAGGAACAGGTTACTGTTTAATATTCTTCTCCCGCTCCTTCTTGTGGTTGATAAGGAAGTCCAGCTCTTCCACCTTACCCTCACCAACCTCCGCATTACCCATCTTCTTGATGTAATCCCAGATCTCCTTTGCCACCTCTGTCCTCACCACGGTCGTCGAAAAGCCCGCTACACTGCCCACGCTACCGACACTCACATCGCTCTCCACCGCGGTAAAGTCCGTGCACACATTGCAGCCACTGGGAAGTATACTCGAAAGTTGACTTACCTTGAATTTCACTTCGTCATCGGTCATCGTAGCTACAAACTTACCCTTCATGATGTCCGTCTTAATAAGCTTCGAGTAATCCACACCCTTCTCTATCAGGTATTTCGAGACCTCATTGTAATGGAAGTTTTCCGTGCAGAACAAGCCCACCACGAGCTTTACCTTCTCCTTGAAAACGGGGAACTCCTCCTGCAGCTTCCTTACCCCTGAGACCATGCAGGGCGTGCCAACCACACCCACGCCCACCTTGCTGAACATCACCGCTTTCTTCAACTCAGGCAGCACATCCGCAAAGACGTATTTCGTACCGCCTAACGGAAGCTTCTCAAGCTGTTCCTGTCCACGAACGTGGAACACACTCGTTCTCCACTGCTCATCGCGGTCAACGAATAAGCCGCGGTCTATAAGGCCCATATCAATCGCGGAGAAGATGAACTCAGTCGCCATCGCCCCATCCTGGCCTTTAAATCGCTTTGATTGCCCAGCGGTGAACTCTATGTAATCGCCCAACCCGCTCTTGGGCTTGTAATCATAGCGTGGGCACACCCGTACACAGGCGCCACAGTCAAGGCATTTCTTATCATAATCAGGGAAATCCACTATATCCTCTTCGTTTACTATCAACTTACTCGGGCATATAGAGACGCAGGTCAAACACCGGCTGCACATCTGCGTATCAATAACCATCGCCTTTAGATTCTCAAAGAACAATCTATCTTTCAGCTTCTTCTCAGGGATCTTTACTTCCCATTCTGCTTCTCCCACTTTGGTCTCTGCTGCCATTTTCATCATCACTTCCTAACAAGCCTTAAAATTTGCATTGAGCATTCCTTAACACATAAGCCGCACCCGGTGCATTTCTCAGCATCTATCCCCATCTTCACGGTCATCGTCGCCTCTTCTACAACCGAAGAAACCGCGCCACTTTCGCATATTTTATCGCAAACCTTGCACGCAAGACAGCTCCCTCTATCTACGCACACACTTATCATTGGAACCCCTTGCGATGGCTCAACGTCAACAATAAGCTCGTCTATTTCTTTTGTACGTTTCAACGAGAGGTCTTCTTTGTCAATGACATAGTCCACAACTCCCTCATCCTCTCGAATTATCTCCGGCGGTTCAATCATCTCCTCGGTAGACGTGAACATCTCGTCCATAGTCTTATATGCCACATCGTGTATCTTTGTTGTCCTTAAAGCGCCACCAGGGCACGAATCAATACAGAAATGGCAGAAAATGCACTTACCATAATCTACGGTGGGATAATACCGCCCACTTGGGGCGTCCTTCATCCAAATCGCATTCGCTGGACATACAAAAGAGCATTGAAAACAACTTATACACCGCTCAGGATCGAAGAGCATGTAACCCCTGAAACAGGCGGGCTGTCTCTTACGTTCCCTCGGGTAATGTGTCGTTATGTTCAATGGCAGTGCCATTTCCTTTGCCGCTGTTGACAGTGCAGATACGTGATACTTTAACTTGTCCGACAGGTCGTATTCCGGTGTTCCAACTTTCTTCATATTATCACTCCTATTACGATTGACCATACCAGTGCGACTAATGCGAAGGTTAGCATTGCGCTCCATCCAATACCCAACGCTTGGTCAATTCTATACCGTGGATACACGCCACGGAGGTTGACCAGCACCAGCAGAATTATCAGCGTTTTTACCACGAACCAGATACCGTAGGATAACTCGCCCAAATAGGGAATGACAGGACCGCTTCCCCCTCCAAAGAAAAGCATCGTCATGATCGCAGCGAGAACATACGCCTTCTCATACGCCATTATATAAGCAAGTCCGAATACAATACCAGTATACTCAACAAACGGTCCAAAGGCTACTTCCTGATCTGCTTCCGGAATGTCAAAAGGCAACCGTGAGGTAGCCATCGCTGTTGCAATGAAGAAGGTGAGAGCAGCAAGGGGATTGAGGATTACCCCCCAATGCAACCACGTGCTTTGATTAACGCCACTTATTACTTCTGCGGTGTTGGACGTCCCGTAAAGGACGATCATTGCGAGGACAGCAATAATAAACGGGATCTCGTAGGCGAAATACATGAACGCCTCTCGAACCGCACCGATAAAAGAGAACCGGTTGTTCGCTGCCCAAGCGACACCGATGATAAATACGGGCATCAAACTTACCAACCCAATCATTATTTGCAATGCGTAGTCGGTCTGTATGGGGACGAGAGGATGACCGGCGGCCCCAGCATTAATAAAAAGGAGCGGAAGCAAGACTGGGATGAAATAAAGGAACGGGAACTGCAAGAAATAATGTTTGTGGGCATCCTTGTGTATGATCACTTCCTGAAATAGGAATCGTAGTGTATCTGCAAGCAACTGGATGCTCCCTCTCGTGTGCGGCTCAATCTCACGAGGGCCTACACGCCACTGCATCCGACCCACGAGTTTCCGTTCAAGCCAAGGTAAAACGAGTAGCATAGTGCCCAGCGTAGCGAATCCCGGGATAATGATCAATGTAAAAAACGGTTTCCACAGTACAAATCCAATGATATACTTTACGATAGGCATGCCAAGTATAGTAAAGTCCAGCAGGAAAGCAACTATACCTCCTAATACTGGTATTTTAAGCAATAAATCGTATATTACGTACAGTAAGGGGATATTCACGGGGTTGTTCATTATCGTGCCTATGAGTCCGCTTATGTCAATCATCTTTCATCATCTCTCCTATTATCTATCAGCCTCCGGTGGGAAGTATCCAAAACTACCATAGACTGCCCAGAAGTCCGCATACCGTTCACCTTTTACCGCTTCCATGAATCCTTTCAGGTTCATCCAGCAGGGGCTTATTACCCGCACACGGTACGGAACATTTGACTCGCCATCGCTGTTAATCGTAAATAACGTCGTGCCACGAGCTGCTTCGGTAACGGTCGTCCATTCACCCTTTGGCAGAACCAAGTTACCAAACACCCTGAAGAAACTGCCTTTTATGTCGCTCGACGCCTCCTTGTATTCTCCCAGGATGTCTTCGCTCAGAATCGGGCCTTTTATATCTCTCACGGCATCCACTCCCTGCTTCACTATCTTCACGCTCTCCCTTATCTCCTCCAACCTACCCAAAAACCTTCCCAGGCAATCTCCATCGTCTCCCGTCGTGACTTCCCAATCGAGCTTATCGTAAGCATCATACGGCGCTACCTTTCGGATGTCGAAATTCACTCCCGACGCCCTCAGGAACGGCCCCACCATGCCACACCGTATCGCATCCTCCTTCGTCAGCACGCCCACGCCTTTGGCTCGTGCTATCGTCACCGGATTATTCACAAAGATACTCTCAAACTTCTTCGCCCTTTTATGTATTGCAAACGTGATGTTATCTATCATTCCAAGCACGTCATCCGAGATGTCCCTTCGCAACCCACCGGGAACAATAAAGGAAGGCCCGCTTCTCGACCCAGAAATATGCACCAACGGCTCGATTATCATCTCCCTGATTGCCATGCAGTACATAAATCCGGTTGTATGCCCGAAGAACAGTGAGAATATCCCGGCGTCGTAGTAAAATGCTTCTATCCGCGATAGCTCAGCCAGGATCGTCCGTAAGTATTTTGCTCTTTCTGGAACTTCAACGTCAAGCGCGTTCTCTATCGCCCTGACGTACGCCAAGTTCATGCTCGCCGGGTCGTTGATCGCTAAACGCTCGAATAACGGAACATTCTGGATATAAAGCTTGTTCTCCGCGAGCTTCTCCATTGACCGGTGTACAAATCCGGGTTCGGGAATGGCATCCATGATCCTGTCACCCTTTATCCTAAACGTCACCCGGAGATGCCCACTTCCTGGGTGGTGTGGTCCGATAGGGACTACAATCTCGTCACTCGCAGGGGCGGTTTCGACGAATTCTTCCCAAATAGGGGTATACAGGTCCTTTGGAGGCTCAATGGGAACCATAAACTCTGGCTCTACATCCTTCTCAAAGACGTACCGTTCCTCAGGAATTTTGTATTCTTTCCGCAACGGGAGATCCGGCGTATCCGGGGCAAGAAGAAACTTCCTACCCATCCAGTCGTTTCCCTCAAACCAAACGCCAAAGAACTCATGTAATTCGCGTTCAGAATAATTCGCGCTTTCCCATACAGACGTAAGGCTTGTGATTTTCGGGTTCTTTATCCCTATCTCGGTGTAAATAGTTATAAGGACTGTCATCAGCTCCTCAATGCTGTAACTCGAAGTTACATACTCCACGATAAACTTCCGCTCATGTGGTACCTGAATTACGTTCACGCTCTTTACATGGTCGAAGTTCATCTGGTCCTTGAGCTTCCGTGCAACCTCTATCAAGTTCTCCGGTGTTGTTCTGATAGCAATACGGTCCTTGCCGGTAATCGTTATGGATTCAAAAAGACCTTTAAGTTCTTTTCTGAGCGTGTGCTCCAACTCTTTCCCGAAGTCCCAGTCCACCACTCTTTTAACATCCACCTTAATTTCCGGTGTTGGCGCATAGATCTTTGGCGAAGTGGGTACCATTCTTTCTTCCAGCTTCTCTTCGAACGGCAACTCCACCTTCTTAAATTCTATCGTCTTTTTGTCCACACCCATTATCTTATCTTGAAGTGCTCTCACACCCCGTAAAAGGCTCTCGGGTGTTACAGGACAGCCAGGGATAAAGAAATCTACCGGGACGATATCAGAAGGATGCGTTATATTATAACTGTTCCAGAATATCCCGCCTCTTTCTCCACATGCCCCTATCACGTTCACAAACTTAGGGTCGGGCATCTGCCCATACACGAATTGCAACGCCCTCGCCATCTTCCTTGTTATCGTCCCCTCTATGATGATAAAGTTCGACTGCCGTGCAATACCCAGGTTCAACGTGCCCAATCTCTCACCATCATAGCCACATGCAAACGCATGGGCGAGCTCAACGCCACAGCAAGAGGTGATGAAATGGCAAGGCCATAAGCTCCACTTCGCCGACCATTTCTTTAATGGTGCAAGGGGTCCTGACTCAAGGAAGTCTATATGCTCGTTCGGATTTTCCATTTTTGTCTTCACTTCACCTCTCTATCTCTATATATTCATTCAACTAACTTTTTTATTTTTTCTCTTAGCTTAGCTTATTGACTCCGCCATTTCAAGCGACATCTTATAGCCCACGTATATTGCAGGTATGAGTAGTAAGAGCGAAAGCAGTAAGAGCATCGTAAAGCTTAAACTTGGGTGTGCTGAGTACAGGAGCAGAAGGACTATAATTGGTTCTACAGCCATAAACAGGAACATGTACCCGGTATACTGCATGGGCAGCGTATATTTCGGGTATTTCATCGCCGGGTTTCCTGCTTCCCAGCGCATCGTTTTTATCTCTGTTAAGTTGTACCTCGGTACTATCCTTATGAGCAAGAGCAGAGCCCCATCTACCAGTACGCAAATAAGGATCAGGACCACGATTAACAAAACATTTTCTATCATTTTTGGTTTTCTCCTCGTTCACATTATATTATATTGCAATATTTATCGTTTGAGCAATGACCTCCACGCCTTTAAAGAACCAATCTGGTAGGATCGTAATCAGGATTATAATTACGGCTGCAATGCAGATGTAGTTGGTGAGATTCGCCTTCCAACCCTCGCCGAGTTCTCTTGCAAGTCTCGTGTAATACGGAACAGATATTGCCGAGTTTATGACAATAATGGCAGCAAGCCAGATATACTCCGCCTTGATCAGTGCGACGAGAATGAACAGCTTCCCCCAGAATCCCATGAGTGGAGGAATGCCGATAAACGAGAAAGCAAGCATGTACATCAGGGGTGAATAAGCTCCTTTGTTCTTTATCGCATTGAAAAAACCGATCTTACCTGCTGCATTTGAAAACAGCATGAGCAATACTCCGGTCAATGCGAAATAGAAAAATTCAGGTTTAATAACCACTACAACGCATGCTAACACATACCCCATGTTAGCAACGGTGGAATAACCGAGAACCCGTGCGGGCTCTTTTGACGTTAATGCTCCTATATTCCCCGTGAACATGGATATCGCGGCGAGTACCGCAGTAAAGAGGGTTATTGAAACGGTCAGCGAGTTAGAAGTGCTCATTAGTATTTGCAAAGCGATAATAAAAGGAACAATCTTTGCAAGCGAAGCGATGATGGACATCGGGATAGGATCCGCGCTGGTGAAGACATCCGGAACCCATTCGTGTAATGGTGCAATGCCCACTTCAATACTTAACCCTAATACAAGCATCACATAACCAAATATGTAGAGAATACCGCTAAACGCATTCTTTGTGTAAACCAAAATAATAGCACCGATTAAAAACAGAACGGTGGCCAGAACCATAAAGGTGATATATTTTATACCCACCTCTACATTTGCTCCTCCTTCCCTTATCATGACTAAAATATAGGTTGGCACGGAAACGAGGACAAAAGCTGCTAAAATCATCGCGAGGTCTTGAGTAGAGAAAATGTACAGGGTTGCAAGTGCCATTAATCCCACCAATCCAAAGTCTACGCCTTGAATCACACTCTTGATCCTCTTAAGCGAGAGCAAGTTGATGATACTTATCGCCAGGACAAAAGCAGTATAATAGATAAGCGCGGGATTTTTGAGTGTGACGGCTGAAAATCCAAGTATGATTGCAACTAAAGCTCCAAAGAACCCCAAATCGTGGTATTTAACGGAAAATACTGAGCAGAGCGTCAAGATTACTAACGCTCCAAACATCATCATCATTGGCATTGACAAAGCTACCATAGCCACACCCCTCCTATCGATACTAATATCAGAACAATCAATACAACACCGAGAACAATGTTGATGTACTTACTAAGTTCTCCCGTCTGGATAGATCGGATACTTTCTGAAATCAGCCCGAATAAACCCGGTACCACCCGCGTATTGAACAATCCATCTAACCCTCTATTTGCATAATTGTCAACGATGCGAGAGAAGAAGAAACCAATCTTAGGACAGATGTAATCATTCAGGTATGGGAAATACATCCGGTCGCTGAGGAAAGTGCTGAACTTCTGCATAGAAGGCATCCTCGGTTTATACACTCCAATTCCGAAAGAGGCTAAAGCTGCAATACCCACTGCGATCGAAAGTGGTTCAAATCCTGCGTGTACAAATTCCTTAAGCTCACTCCTCGTGAATATAAGACCAAATATGACGAAAAGCATTGAGACCATCATCACGTATCCCGCTTTCATCAATCCTCCACCTTCTAAGTGTGCTTCATGCGGTTTCTCACCCTTTATGAAGTTGGTGCTCATGAATCTTGCAAGGACAGCGGAATAGATTATGGAAGTTGCTAACAGAAGTATTAAGGGCGCGATGCTGTATTCAATCGCCATGTGTTCCATCACATAATCCATAGTAGATTTCACCCAATAGGCGGTAAGTGGCGGTATTCCAACTAAGAAAGTCGTTGCAATGATAGTGGTAGCAAAACCTATCTTCATCTTTTTGCCAAACTCGATATCGCCAACTGAGAATCGGGAATGCGTTGCGTGAATCAAATGACCACTAACAAGGAATAAACTCGCTTTTGCAAATGCGTGAGTAGCTAAATACCAGAAACCAACAAGAACTGCTAAATTCATTCCGTTTACTTCTGCATGGATCCAATAAGAAGCTGCCGTGGCTCCAAACATCAGGCCAAGACTTGACATGGTTGTTGCAGCGAGCAAAACCTTCCTTTCAAGCATCCCCAGAGCTACAAGAGCACCATACAAGCCCGAGATCAATCCGATGAACAGTGCGATTGCATATCCGGTTTCAACGCCCGGGACGCCATGCAAAGTCCAGGGTTCTATATACCAGGTGATTCGCATGAAAACATAAGCGCCGGCGGCAACCATTGTTGCACTGTGAAGTAATGCACTAACGGTCGTAGGACCAGTCATCGCGGTCATAAGCCACTCGCTGAACGGAACCTGTGCGGATTTAGTGAACAATCCAATGAGGAAAAGGAGCAGAATGATTACTGTGCCTGCAAAACCTATCTTTCCGAAAAGCGCACCCCATTCGATTTGTGAGATGTTCAGGTTACCGGCGAGGAGCCATATCGCAGCAATCGCAAGAAACATTGGTACATCGCCGAATCTTATGGTTGATATTGCACGCCATCCTCCCGCGCTTGGAGGCCAGAAGAAGTCAAGGGGGCCTACCTTCCTGTCCATCGTGCCCACATAAGTGAGATTATCATCATCGCGATGCCAGTGCCCGATCAGTCCCCATGAAGCAACACCTAAACCTTCCCAGCCTACGAATAGCAGGAATAGGTTATCGCTGTAAACAACCAGAAGCATTGAAGCGGTGAAGAGATTGAAGAAGAACCAGTACCATGGCAGTCTATAATCCCCTTTCATGTAGTCCAGGCCATAAATAGCGATGAAAAACGCTATTAGCGTGGTTATAACCCCCATGTACTTGCTCAGATAATCTGTGATGATGACAAAATCAATTCCAAGTTCAGGAATCCAGGGGTAAGAGAACGCTTTGTCCGGGAAAGAAAAGAATATATAAAGGCTCACAATCACAGAGAGGAAAATCCCGAATACCGAGAGGGGCGGTAATTTATCCACCAATTCCTTATGTTTATACGCCAGAGCAATTGGTACACTGCTGAGGACCGGAGCTAAGAACAGTATGAAAAAAAGTATCCACTCATTCATGGCACAACACCTCCTATAATCATTCCAACCCCCTTAGCCAAGGCAGGGGCTACGGGTGGAAAGAGGAATATAACAGAAAGCAAACCGATTATGAACAGCGGAATGTAAAGGTATCCGCTCACGTGCTTCTTCCCACTCTTTAAACTTCTCGGTCTGCCATAAAAAATTCTCCGTAGCATATAAAAGCCATACCAGACGGAAAGGAGGAAGAGGAAGATTGCTGGTATGATAACCCATAAGTTCAGCCCGAAAGTGTCCACAACACCTCTTAAGATGAAAAACTCGCCGAGCATCCCTATGGTCAATATCCCACCGAGATTCATCCATCCTATTACCGCTGCATTCGAAATCTCTGGCATGTGATCATGCAATCCGCCCATATCTTTGAGATCTTTCATACCATACAACGCTATGACACCTCCGGCGGTCATTAGGAGGATGGACTTCCCAAAAGAATGCGACAAGAACTGGATGACAAGCCCCATGAGACCATAAGAGCCTAAGCAGAGCGCAACCAGCATATAATTCATTTGAGATATTGAAGAATACCCTAAAAGTCGCTTGTAATTGGTTTGCCCGAATACGGAAAAGCCAGCATAAATTCCCGAAAATAGTGCATACGCAAGTATGTAAACCCTATAATCGACGATAAAGCTTGGGTCCACGAGGTATATCCTCAGCAAGATATAACCTGCAAGACCATCAGACATAATCAAAAGCCCTAAAGGAGGAGTTGGACTCTGTTCGTAAGTCCATGGCAACCAGGAGTGGAGACCGATCGCAGGAATTTTTACTATCATGCCGATAAACAGAATTGCCCAGGCAAACATGCTCACCTCTTTCAATCCACTAAGCGCAAGGGTGCCATTGGCGGAACCTATTAGAAGGAAACTAAACAGTGCAAGGACTCCCGGGATCAGCATCCATATAAAAAAGAGAATACTGGTCCATCTCCTTTTATCATAGCCATATAAAAGGATAAGGAGGAATGCGGAAATAATACCAATCTCCAAGAAAGTATACACAAATACGAGATTCCCACTATAAACGAGCCACAACAAAGAAGTTGCAAAAAGGCAATATAAGAATGCATATTTACGGTATTCCTTTTCCATATCGAGTTTCATATCTTCTAATCTGCTTTCCATGTAAGGTAAAGAGACGAAAGCAGCCATTGCAGAAACAGCACAGATAGCAAGCCCAAATGCATTCGAGACAGCGTCAGAGAACATATAAATCTCACCAACGGGCGCGGAGAAATACATAATGTGGAATGTTTCGGAAATACCGCTTAAAAGGCGGTGTAAAATATAGAAGAAGGGGATAATAAAGGAGAAGGCAGCTAAATAAGTAGCAGCTTTTGGTCTCAGGAAGAGGACTATAAATGTTACAATCAGGGGTAGGAGCAAGAAATAGATCATCATACTCATAGCTCATCACCCCCTATGGTGATAGAGCTGGTGTGAATGTCCTTCTTCTGCAGGTCAAGTAGGGTAATCGCGCAAATTAAGATCAAGAGTTCACCGCTGCTCGCGAAGATCGTGACGAGTGCGATACCAAATGCGGTATTAGCAAGGTGAGCAACAGAGAATAGCGGGATCAAAGCCATAAAGATCGCACCAAACATCATCTCCAGCGATATAAGAAGCCGGATTACATCTTTACTTGATATCGCTGCAAGGTATCCGATGAGTAAGATTGCAAAAGCCGCGGCATAGATTATCGATACACTTATTATATCCATCGCAACCATTCAGCTTCTCCCTCCTACACTTATTTTTAAAACCGATAACAGTAGTAGCACCACGAGCGAAATCAGGAATACAACGAGTAACATATATTCGGTAAGTGGTATGAAATTCATAAGTTCAAATTCAATCGCGCTGGAAGGCATCGGTTGCAGATTAAGCGCCGAGTAACTGTATGTAGCGATGGCGAGGCTTACGAAAAAAGCAGTTATAGCTACCGGCACTGCCCATAACCCTGAAACTTGCCTTTCAGGATCGGATCTATACGTCGCTGCAAGCGCCACCGTTACGATACCTATCGCGCCTACAAAGACAAACAGAATCAAAACGAAAACCGGCTGGAGGTTGAAAAAAGCGTAAAC
>DATKWH010000026.1:0-6751 GCA_035529655.1 Bathyarchaeia archaeon | reverse complement strand
GTAACAAAGACGATAAGTTTAATGACCAAGTTATGGCGATCTCCTGTGGATTATGGAATTATCACTTGAAGTGTTGTTGAATCCGCAGTTGGATTGAGGCGGTAATTCGTTCGTTCCTTATTATTTCGCAACAAGTCTAATGAACTCTGGAACAGGACATTTGGGGGGACCTAATCAGGATGAGGCATGGGATGTTCGACAGACGGCAGATGGTGGCTATATCCTTGCGGGATTTACCGAATCGTACGGTGCAGGCAGTGCTGATTTCTGGCTCGTGAAAACAGATTCAAATGGTACCGAACTCTGGAAAAAGACCTTTGGTGGATCTGGCTTGGATGAGGCACGAGCTGTCCAACAGACCATAGACGGTGGCTATGTCCTTGTTGGAACGACAGATTCGTACGGTGCTGGTAATGGAGATTTCTGGCTGGTGAAAATAAAAGGAGGGGCAACACCATATACAAAGCTGGATGTGGGAGTTACGTCTAACATACCCCAGCAAGTCCTGATGATTTAGCACCATATCTCCCTCCTGAATATGCTGACATAGATATAAGCGATGCGGTAGTGTTAAACGTCGACGTAACCGATGATACACTGGGAGATACAACTGATGATGCCTATACCGATATAACCATAAATGTCGGTGACATGGATGTAGAAACATGCAAGATATTCAAAACAGGCATCGGATTCTTACCCGAGGTTGATGAGGTCACTACGCTTCCAACTGTAAAACCACCCGGTGAGGCAAAGTTCGCACGGGATGAGGCTAACAACTCGGTCATCGTCAGGCTTTATGTTGGTGATCCATTACTTGCGGTGGTTCCTCCGTCAGCCGAAGGTGTATTTGACACAGGTAAAGGAACTTATCCCAGCATCTCCGGCATACATAACGGCACAATAACTCCAAACGCTGACATAACTGTTAGTACACTTTACACCTATCCCTGCTCAGGCACAGGCGGTCATACTGAAGACATAAAGATATGGAATAACACCGGTTGGAATGTAACAGCAGCTTGGGAGGGCTATGTGGAAGATTGGCACAACATCACGTTTAACGAGACATTCACGCTCTACGAAAACGAAACATACAACTACACGATAAAAACGGGCTCTTATCCCCAAATAAATCCACAAAAGAGAGTTCAATGCAACAGGAGGGACTATTACTTGCGATAAATTCATTGACGCTAATGGGAGGATTTATTATGACTGGATCCCCGCTATCAGATTGGCGTAAAAGTTCTTTGATTAAACTTTCTTGCTAAGAAAGTTTGATTGGATACCAGCGATACGGCTGGAATAAGAGGGACTCAGATAAGAGCGCCCAGCATGCTTTTTATCCAATGATGGTCGGTCGGGGGGGTTTATAAGTCAAACCTTTTAGAAAAAGGTTTAATCCAAAACTAAGTTTTTTGGCTGGGAAGGTTGGTAAGGAGGGCCTGGCTCCTTACTGGGTCTGGCCCCTTATGTGCAAAGAAAAGCCGGGAGTCCTCAAAAAAACTCAGGAGTCACTCACTCCCCCACATATCCTGCCAAACGCTGTGCCTGTGCACCAGCCTTTGCAAGCAACGCTGGCATCGTCTCCTTTGTGTACACAGATGCATTAATCGCGAGATTCTTGGCTTGAGAATATGCCTTCTGAAGCAGTGGCTTTATGGTCTCCGACGTTGGATACGCAATGTTAAGCGCTAAAGCTACTGACTTGTCACTTGCCTCATATATTAAATCACCAATAGTATAACGAGTCGGATACTCATACTTCAGGTGCGTGGCAAGCGAAAACGCGGCTTTCGTTACTTCCTGCACGTTCGACACGTACTTCTCGACGTCTATATGGAGCACATCAGGCGTAAAGAGCACGCTTCCGTCGCGATCATACACGGCAAGCAAGTCCAGTCCTTCCCTTACCGGGTAGATCTCAAGCCGTGCCAATATATCTGCAAGAGGCGAGGAAACTTTCTCGCCTTCCTTAACTGCCACTTTTCTCTGCTTTATGACGACCTTACCGGCCGCGATTCCCGCAGGTATGCCCAAACTCTGCAATTCGCCTACGATCGGCCCCGGCGTGAATGATGTGGGTCCGTCCTCTATCGCTATATCAAACGGGGCGACGGCACCCGCTTTTATCGGCGCAGGTATCTTCCCCTCTTCCAGTACGTTATACAATTCAAAAGCATCAAAATTGGTAAAAATCAACGCCATCTGGTCGTCTATAAAATCTACCATATCATTCATTCCACTTTCATTGAACGAAATAGAAATTAAGCTATTTTTCGATACTCGCAGCAGCGCTTTTCCTTGGAAATCTTTTCGTATCCGCTGTACCTGGTTAGAGCCCAATCCTCTTATTTTCGCTATACCTACTGTTGGATATGCCTCCATCTGGCTTTTTAAAGCAGCGACCTGCTCATTCTTCCATTGCTTTGCTCGTTTGACTTTCTTCTTCATCTTTCTTCCTTCATCACTCTACTTTTACGGTGGGACCCATTGTGGACTTCATGTAAATAGAAGCGATATTCTGCCAGCCCCGCTCTAAACTCGATTCGATCGCTTTGAGTACCGCAGCAGCATTCTCTGCTATGTCCTTCGCATCCATGTCACGACGACCGATATTCACCCAGATCGTTGTGGTTTTTGACTTCACCCGTGCGATTTTCGCTAATCGCGCCAATACCTGTGCAGGGTCCACGCCCGGTGGTAGCGGTTGCGGCATCTTACCCCGCGGACCTAAAATAGTACCTAAACTCTTACCTATAAGTGCCATCAGAGAGGTATCAGCAACGAAATAATCGTACTTCTGTACCAGATCCCGGGCTTTCTTCTTATCCATCCGCTTGAGTTCTTCCGGGTCTATCACGTCCGCACCGGCCTCTTTCGATTTTAACGCTACCTCACCAGAAGCGAAAACGCCAATTTTCGGCTCTCTTACCTTTTTTGGTAAAACTACATCCACATTTATCCTGTTCTTCGGCTGTTTCAAATCTATATTCTTCAAATTTATGCAGAGGTCAACACCCTCAACAAATCCTCTCTCCTTTGAGCTTAAAACCTTCTCCACAGCTCCTACCAGCTCTTCTGCTTCCATTTTATTCGCCTATCACCCCATCATAAACGCCTTCGTCTATCTCTTTCTGTATCTCCTTGGGATCCTTACCCTCTACCTTCAGCCGCATTGACACGCACGTGCCTACCAGCTCCTTCACCGCTGCTTTCAACGAGGAGGCCAACACGCCCTCGCGCTTCCTCTTCGCTACCTCTCTCAGTTGCTCCATCGAGATCTCACCGGTGTAATCGGTTGTGGAGTCGGTCTGTGCCTTCTCAAGCCCTATCTCTTTCTTTATCAATGCCGCAGTCGGCGGTACGCCCACGGTTATATCCGCCTTGCCGCCATCAATGGTTATCTTCACGGGGACTACCATGCCCGCGTAAGCCTCCGTACGCTCATTCACCGCGGCCACTATCTCTTTTATATTTACTCCAAGTGGCCCCAGAGCAGGTCCTAACGGCGGTCCTGGGTTCGCTTTCCCTCCTTCTATCAAGACTTCAACGACGTTCATTTTTCCCTCTTCGTGCTAATTAAGCAAGTATCAGGTCTGGCGGACGTATCCTGTTTCCGTGATACGCACATCTGAGACCCTTAATAATATACAACTACCTTATTTTATTTCTTTCCTGTTAAGATATTCATACAGTACAGAAGCATAAAAATGGGTGTAAATATCGCGGAGTTAATAGAGCCAAAAGAGACGAGTTTAGCGGCTATTTCAGGCAAAATCGTTGCGATCGATGCCTACAACACGCTTTACCAATTCTTAAGCATCATTCGCCAGCCGGATGGAACACCATTGCAAGATTCCACGGGTAGAGTAACCTCGCATCTTTCAGGGCTGATATACCGCACTACGAATTTGATGGAGAAGGGAATAAGGCCAGTATTCGTCTTTGATGGCAAACCCTCGGAGTTGAAAGCCGCGGTTATCAAAGCCAGATCGGAACGGCGAGCAGAAGCAAGGAGGAAATGGGAAGAGGCAAAGGTGCTGGCTCCTGAAGAGGCGTTTAAGTACGCCCAAGCATCTGCACGAATTGACGCAACGATAGTAGAGGATGCGAAGACGCTTTTAACGTACCTGGGCATCCCGTGTGTGCAGGCGAAAGCGGAAGGTGAGGCGCAGGCAGCTTATATGGTCCAACAGGGTGACGCAGAACTCGTTTCCTCGCAGGATTACGACTGCTTACTCTTTGGCGCGCCTGTTATGGTACGGAATCTCAGTGCGCCGCGACGAAAGGCGCAGCCCGAAGTCGTTTCGTTTAAAGAACTCGAAGAAAAGCACGGAATAACCAGAGAAGAGCTTGTTGACATTGCAATTCTCATAGGCACTGATTTCAATCCTGGAATAAAAGGGATAGGAGTTAAGAGAGCGCTAAAGCTGATAAAAAAACATCATAGTATCGAACGATTACTTGCTGAATCTGAAATAGAGCGGATAGGGAATTACGAACTCGTTCGAGCTATATTCTTGCACCCGGACGTTACCGAGTCGTATGAAATAGCATGGGGCACGCTGGATGAGAAGAAAGTGAAAGAATTTCTCTGTGAGGTGCATGACTTCTCAGAAGAGCGTGTGAGTAAAGTTCTGGAAAAGATCGAACCGCAAAAGACACTAGGCTTGCAGCAGAAGAGTATAGAGCAGTGGTTATAAACATCGCGACTGTGGACTCTTCAGTATAGTTCGCTTTTCGTAAGAGGATGCCAAAATAAAGAGGATTAAAGAACGTCAACAACCCTTAATTATACACTATGGAACTTCTAACCGCAGTAATCATTCTGGCATTGACTGGAGTAGTCGTTGGATTCGGTGAGGGTTTTCTCGGTCTAGGTGGCAGCTTCATCATGGTTCCCGTGATGTTCTGGCTGTTTACCGCGATGGGCGTTGCGCCTGATATAGCAATTAAGCTTTCATTTGGCTCTACGCTTCTTGTCATCTTTCCCACAGCAATCAGTGGTGCGTTGGCACATACGAAAAAAGGAGCGGTATGGTGGAAAGCAGGAATCATTCTGGGCGTTTGTGGCACGATTGGCGCGGTTATCGGCTCTACAATTACTTCACTGTTTCTCAACGCTGAGATATTGAAACCTGTATTTGGACTCGTAGTTGGTCTCGGTGCGATACGGATGTTGACGGGAAAGCCTCCAGGAAGTGAGGACTGCCCGAAAGAGGTGCCGCTTATCTGGGCTTGCTTGGGGTTCCCTATTGGCGTTCTTAGTGGCCTGATCGGCATTGGCGGTGGAATAATCATGGTTCCCGTAATGACGCTATGGTTAAAATTCAAGATGCATCATGCAGTAGGAACTTCGCTCGCAATGATGATCTTCACGAGCTTTGGCGGTGCCCTCGGCTATCTCATACATGGACTATCAGTTCCAAATCTACCGCCGTTTTCTGTAGGTTATGTTAATCTACTTGCCGGGGCTTGTTTGGCGGCGACAAGCATTTCTGTAGTTCGGATAAGTGCAAGAACAGCGCATAGATTACCGGAAACGCAGCTACGGTACGTCTTTACCGCTTTGATGTTTTACATAGCATTGAGGATGGTCGGAGTATTTGAATGGCTGGGCTTGGCGTTATAAAATAAACGAAAAACGATACAAACACTAAATTACCCGTGTATAGCGGTTTTTTTCATATCGGAAAAAGCTTGAAATAACGGTTGAACAATTCATACATCTCTGCAAGGGGTTATATCACATCCGGTACAAGGGAGACACATGGTTTGCGCGACATCGACACGAAGCCCGTACTTATCCAGGATTTCGCGTGTCATCTCTGCGAGTTTCAGTAATCGTTCAGCGTTTGGTCTTGTTGCTTCGAGCTCGCCTTTGCGGAGCGGAGGTATGGTTATGGGACGAAGAATAGGTATTACACCCATCTGTGCGAGATATTCAACGCCTTCGCGCACACATTCGTCCATCTCGCCGAGCCCAATGATGAAGTTTGTGGATACTCTATTCATGCCAAATACTGCTACGGCATTCCGTAACGATTCTAAGACGAAGTCAAGTGCGAGCCCTTTACGGCCTTTGCATACTCGCTCAAATATCTCCCGATCCATCGTTTCAACATTGTATTTCACCTCAACGACACCTGCGTCTTTGAGTCGCTGTGACGAGTCTTTTGTCGGATGGACCGAGACGCCAATGGGGACACCGAATTTTTTCAGTGCTTTTACCACTTCAACAACACGGTCAATCTCATCTTCCGGCGATTGTGTTATTCCTGATGTCAGTGCGATTGCTTTCAACGAGCCTGTTTTCTGTGCCTGCTCAACCATAGTTACAACGTCTTCCCGGGTCTTGACCTTGCCCTGTAGCTTCGGCACGGAACAGAATTTACAATCGTAAACGCACCGTTCACTCAGTGTAATGTACGCCTGCTCTGGACAATGTGCAAGAATCGGCTCAATGTCGCCCCTTACCAGCTCTTTACCGTTCTTAAGGATGATAAAATCAGCGTTTGCCTTTACCATCTTGAGTGGTGAGTCCTTATTAATCTCCAAGCGTACACGATGACCACCTGATTTAAAGAAGATTGATTTGAGCCCTGTGCCGGGACCTGCAGCGGAAACGGAAATTTTCGACAGTACCGATTCGTCCACATTTACGCTTCCTGTTGCGAGTAGTTCTGCTTTTAGGTCTGCGTTTAGTTTTGGCATTTGTTTCCTCTATGTGACGCAACCTCTGGCT
>DATKWH010000025.1:0-4293 GCA_035529655.1 Bathyarchaeia archaeon | reverse complement strand
GACATTACGATTATTCCTCCGAATAAGCTCGGCGTGGAATTTGTTAAAACTGCGGGACATTATCATCCTTATCCACCGGACTCAACGCAGACCTATCCTGAGATTTACGAAGTATTAGAGGGCGAAGCGCATTATTTACTGCAAAAAAGGGAGGAGGCACGAGGCATTGAAAAGATAACCGACGTAATAGTAGTAAAAGCGAGAAAAGGCGATAAGGTTATCTCGCCTCCTGATTATGGGCACGTTACTATTAATCCCTCGGAATCAACGTTAAGGATGGCTAACTGGGTTGAAAGAACGTTCTCATCCGTTTACGATCCGATAAAGAAGAGGGGGGGTGCCGCTTATTTTGAACTGACCACTGGCGAGTTCATTAAGAACGACCATTATGAAGAGGTCCCCGATATTAGATTCTTAACCCCGCCGGATACATGGCCAATTGGGCTCAAGCTAAGCAAGGATGTAAAAATGTACGAACTACTGAGAGAACCCGAAAAGCTGGAGTTCCTTATAAATCCCGATCGGTGGTTTACTTAAAGTTCAAAAAAATACGGGGAGCGAACTTCTCAACGAATGCTTTTCGTTTTTGATCGATACAAGGAAATTAACTCCACGTGAAGAAATATTTAAATATTTCGAGAACGAGATAATAAACATGTCAGCAGTGAAGAGTGAGTTGATGCCGATCATAATTGTTAAGGAGATAATGGACCAAAAGAGGGAACTCGAAAGGATCCTCTCGAAACACAAGGTGAACGAGCCAGAGGAGATAGAGAAGGGGATAGAAGAGGGAAAACTGCCAGAACACCCTTCTTACGAGGATTTCTTATCCGCTTTAGCATTGAGAAGCAATATAGAAGAGATGAAAAAGCTGGCGAGGGATTTAATAAGGGAGATCTGATGTTCCGCAGGTATTTATCGTTTTTAAAAATAGCAAGCGATGATTTCTCTGATGTACAAGATGCAAAGCGATATAGAAGACCAGATAAGGACTGCGATAGCCGTAATAAAACGCGGGGGCACGGTAGTGTATCCTACGGAAACGGTGTATGGATTAGGTGCTGATGCGTTCTCGGAAGAAGCAGTACGGAAAGTATACGGGATAAAACAGAGAGATTTATCACTCCCGCTCTCCATCGCTGTATCATCATTCGAGATGTTGCAGACCGTTGCATATGTAGATTCAGACTTGTTAGCTATTCTGACCGAGCTGCTGCCCGGGCCGGTCACGGTATTACTGCGGAAAAGAGACAGTGTGCCCGATCTCTTAACTGCGGCATCTGATCTCGTTGGCGTTCGATTCCCGGATAATAAAATAGCACTGCGCATAATAGAAAAAACGGGACCGATAACCTCAACAAGTGCAAATATATCTGGTAGAATCCCACCGACTTGCGTCGAAGAAGTAGAAATAGAATCAGATGTTATTATAAATGGAGGGAGATGTAAGTATAGTATGCCGTCCACAGTGGTGGCTATAACAAGAGTGAAGGCGAACGAAGAAGAGGCAGATACAAAAGTAAAAATTGGGATAGAAATAAAAATAAAAAGAAAGGGAGCATGTTATGATAGAGTATTGCACGTCCTGCGGAGTAAAGCTGTTGGAGAAGGGTTTCACCGTTTTTCCGTGCCCGAACTGCGGAGAGAGCGAGATAGGTAGATGCGCAAAATGCAGAAAGCAAAGTAATTTATACAAGTGTGATAAATGTGGATTTGTGGGGCCGTAAAAAATGAGATGGCAAGGTAAATCAAGGCGAAAGTACACCGGGGGAAGGCTTCACCTTAACCGGAGGAAGAGGGCACATGAGGCAGGTAGACCTGCAACAGACACCACTATCGGAGAGACACGAAGACGAAAAATCAGAACGCGAGGTAGCAACGTGAAAATGCGGTTGCTCAGGTGCGAATTTGCAAATGTTGCAGACCCAAGAAGTGGAACCACAAAAACAGTTAAAATAATAACTGTGAAAGAAAATCCTGCAAATCCGTTCTACGCACGGCGGAATATCACCACAAAAGGCGCAGTAATAGAGACTGAGATTGGCGATGCGGTGGTAACGAGCAGACCGGGCCAAGAAGGAATTGTGAATGCAGTGTTAAAATCTTCTTGACGAAGAAGGCAAAATAAAGTGAAGAGTTCCGAGGTTGACTGATGGATCCGTTTGATAAAGAGTTCCACTACTTTATTTAAAACGGTAACAATATATCATGTTCAGAAAATATACAAAAAGACCCATACTGTGCGACTAACCAGTGGTGACAGGGGTCAAGTAGCTAAAGATGAGGATAGCCGTATAGTTATAGAACGAAAGTGGTATCCAACGTAAGATGTATAAGGTATTAGGCACAATTTCGGGCGATGTTGGGCTGCACCAGTTCGATTTTATCGCCGAGGGAGCGGTAAGAAGGAATGAGTATGTAAAGGTCTGGAACGAATTAGATGGCTGGATACTGGGAAGAGTTACGTCTATAGTTGATGCAGAGAAAAAAACCGCTGCCGTGGAGATTGTCGGGTATAAAGACGAACGTGGATTTTTAATGCAGCCAAAAAGCACACTCTCCCGCGATGAGAAGGTCTTCAAAGCAGATCAGGCCTTCATCATGGACACTTTGGGGCTCAAAACCGGTGGAATTCACTTAGGTCTGCTGGACGGGCGCAACATTCCGGTGTATCTGAGAAAAGAGGAACTTATCCAGAAACATTGCAGCATATTAGCGAAGACGGGCAGTGGGAAATCATACACTGCGGGCGTGCTCATAGAGGAGTTGCTTGAGAAGAATGTTCCGTTACTTATAATTGATCCTCACGGCGAGTATCCTTCACTGAGATACGAGAACAAGAGTGAAGAAGAGCGGAAACAGATGGAAAAATTCGGGATTGCTCCCAAAGGGTATGCTTCCAAAGTTGTTGTTTATACGCCGTCAAATTTTTCGATAAACCCGGATGCTGATAAGTTGTTCCGCATAGATGGGATAAATTTGAGTGTAAACGAATTATATGATTTCTTTACCTTGTCTGATGCGCAATTAGGCGTTTTATACCAGTGTATAAACGAGATAAAAGCGCAAAAGGAGTTCTATACAATTGAGGACATCATTAAAGGGATAGCAGAGAGCAAAAGCACTGCGAAATGGAGAATGATCCATTTTCTGGAACGAATCCGGGAGACTGGCATATTATCCGACAGCCCGACACGTATAGAAGAACTCGTCAAAGCAGGAAAGGCGTCTATAATAGATATGAAAGGTGCTGAGCCTAAATTGCAGCAATTGATTGTTTATCGGCTCTGCAAAGAGGTATTTGAAGGCCGGAAGATGGGGAAGATTCCGCCTTTTGTGCTCGTTATCGAAGAGGCGCACAACTTCTGCCCTGAACGTGGGTTTGGGCAGGCGGTCAGCTCAAACATTTTGAGAACCATCGCGTCGGAAGGTAGAAAATTTGGGCTTGGGCTGCTGGTCATCTCGCAAAGACCCGCACGTGTGGATAAGAACGTTATCTCGCAGTGTAATACGCAGATAATCCTGAAGGTGACGAATCCAAATGACATTAAGGCGTTGAGCAGAGGTCTGGAGTTCATGAGCAGTGATATGGAAGAGGAGATCAAAAGAATACCTCAGGGTGTTGCTTTACTATCAAGTCCGAGCATAGAGATGCCCATAATGGTTGACGTGCGAGTGCGGAAGAGTGAACACGGCGGTAGAGCTGTGGAAACCGAGGGAGCAGAGCGAAAAGAGGCGGTACCGAAGACTGACGAATGGACTGCAGAGGAGAAAGAGGAACGGAAAAGCATGCTTTCTCGGTTGCTGTTTGAATGAATTTGGACAACCGAAGGGGTTGGCTGAGTTCAAAGGCGTTTAAGAGAGTGGAGGTGTTTCCTAACGCTTATTTTAAACTATCTTTATAGAAACACGACTAAGATTTTACCTGCTTTGCCGGATACCACCCTCCCGGGCGTACCTCGAACTTCCAAACCTCCTTGAACGGATATGCGCGTTTTATTCCCTCTTGCTGGCTTATCTTTCCTGTCTGTCCTTCTTTCCAATCTTTTCTATCCATTGTGCCAAAGACAAAATACTCATTACCTATAATAGCTCACAGATGGCAGCAAGAAGACCTTCTAACTCCGCCTGTTTGACAATGATCAAATCACCGTTGGGACAATACCGGCAAATCTTGTTGAGCGATAATAAAAATTTCGGGTCAATATGGATAACTAAGCAATGCTATCTAATCTTCGTTTTTTCGCCACATTTTGGACAACGGGTGAACGCCATATCATCATAAGGATTCAG
>DATKWH010000024.1:0-6937 GCA_035529655.1 Bathyarchaeia archaeon | reverse complement strand
AGTTTCGGTTAAAAATGAAAATGATATTATTCGCGCTCTGAGAGAAGCAGCGCAATGGAGGCCTGAAACTATTCGGGATGAAGACACAAATCGAATAACAGAGCTCGAACGCGACATAATGGAGCTCAGAAATAGCAGAAGGGAAATCGAAGAGAAAATTACTGCAGCGCAACGATTTGCTAATAATACCGAGGGGTTTGCGAGTGAAGCTCGTGAACATATAGACAGACTTTCGTCAATAAAGGCGTTACCTTGAAATGCAGAGACTGGAGAATGGCAGTGGCCATTTAGCGAAAAAAATCTCAGCATGACAACGCCGATTGCTGAAGCATTGTTGAACGAGTTAAACTCACTAGAAAACGAGATGAAGACTGTTATCGGATCTCGGCCAAGACTGGAAGCTTATATTTCTGAGCTGACTGCTTCTCTGGACAGTGTCAAACAGGATATCAGAAAAAGGGAAATAGAGCTCTCCGCGTCAATTGCCGCTGACGAAGAGATAAAGGAGATGAAAACGAGACAAAGTGCTGCCGCAAGAGTAGTTGGTAGGATAAGCTATTTCCTTGAAGGGGCACGTTCTGAAGATGAAACAAGTGCTTTGGAAGCGGAGCAAGAAAGGCTCGAGCAATTAATTGGCGAACTTAAGCAAAAAATCGGAATTGATGATATAGAGGATAGGCTAGCTTCAGCGTTGAACAATATATCCTCAAAAGTGACCCAATACATTCGTGAATTGCAGGCAGAATTTAGTGAATATCCTTTTAGATTTGATTTGGCTCAGCTTACAGTGATTGCTGATCGGCCTGAACGCCCAGTTACAATGAGCCGGACAGGTGGAGGGGAGAATCATCTTGCCTATCATTTAGCAGCGCTTCTCGCGTTGCACTATTTTGCTTCAAAAAATGGCAGACCGCTTCCGCGATTATTACTGATCGATCAACCAAGTCAAGTGTATTTCCCTTCGGAAAACACATATAAAGAAGCAGATGGTTCTATTATAAGAACTGAGGCAGGCGCCGATATTGTTGCAGTTCGGAGACTATTCCAGTTTTTGCTAAACTATACCGAAAAAGAAAATCCAGGATTTCAAATAATTGTAACTGAGCATGCAAACCTGAGGGATTCCTGGTTTCAGGACTCACTTGTTGAAGAAGCATGGAGCAAACCTCCAGCACTGGTTCCAGAAGATTGGCCTATTAGGATATCGAAATATTAATGAAAATTGGATTTTCTAATATCTTATCCAGAGGGATAAGTTCAAAATCCGAAAGAGAGAAGGCAAAAAGGAGCCGCTTAACAAATCGCTGGAGTAGATCGCGAACCGTTTGTTGTCATGTGTGGATGTGATGTGCTATCGAATTATGTTTATATTATTCCGCGCGACTACTCAGCTCAGTCGATAAGCGGGCTCGGTGCGCCCGCTTATCGGGGCTGCGGATTCGCATCCGCTTTCTGACGGCGCTCCGCGCCGCCTATCAAGCGAATGGAGCGGACGTCGGTCATAGCGAGTGAACTCGCTCTTTCCTCCGCCGCTCATCCGCAGCCCCTTTAGATGGAAAATAATAAGGAGGATAATATGAAATTAACAGAATATGTAACAGGTGAAGAAGTAAAAAGAGTTTGCAAAGAGATGGGGTTACGTGACTGGACAGAAATAAAGGTTCCCGCTGTTTCCAATGCGGAAGCTACCACGATTCTTAATGTAGTAAATACGAAAAATATGCAAATCCCTCTTGAGGACTTTCGCAAAGGCCTAGAAGTTGAGTTAGAACATGGAACAAGATTTGAAGATGCAAATATAACGAACAATCACCCAATTTTAACAGGTAAAATTGTCATAGCACACCTTAAAGAAACTATGGACTACTATCGAAGAATCGATGTTGCAGAAATGGAAGGTGATTTATTGAAAGCAATCTTATCTAGAGATATTGATAAAATAGAAGTCAAGTATCGAAAATTGATCGAAGCCCAGAAAATATTAAACCAGATAGTTACAGATCAATTTGAAAAATGACATCTAACAACTCAATGGAGCGGATGCTTCGATGCGCCCTTCGGGCTTACTCAGCACCGCTCATCTCGAATGTTAGGCCGACTAAGGTAAAGGCGAAGTCATTCTATACATGAACAAAAAGGGTACTTCTACCAAGAATATACTCCATATCACGACCAGAACAGAATGGCGAAACTGGTTGAAAAAAAACTTCAAAACTGAAAGTGAAGCTTGGTTAGTCTACTATAAGAAAGGAACCGGCAAACCACGCATTCAGTATAATGACGCAGTAGAAGAAGCTCTTTGTTTCGGCTGGATTGATAGCATTGTCCGAAAGTTGGACTATAATAGCGTCATCCAAAAGTTTTCAAGACGAAGCCTGAAGAGCAAATACTCTCAGGCAAACAAGGTTCGACTGCGCTCTCTAGTGAAGGAAAGGAAAGTCCAAAAGGAAGTACTGAAAAGTTTAGGTGCTATCCTAAAGGAAAAATACGTCATGCCAAATGACATAATCTTATCTGTCAAAGCAAATAGACTAGCTTGGAAGAATTTCCAAAAGTATTCACCGCAGTATCAAGAAATACGAATCGCTTTCATTGACGGTGCGCGGAAGAGACCAAACGAGTTCGCAAAGCGTCTTAACTACTTCATTAAGATGACAGAAGAGAATAAGGTGATTGGGTTTGGAGGAATAGACAAACATTACTAACGAAGAATACTACATAGAGAATAGCTTTGCAGAATAAAGACCATTGCTGATCAATGCGACAAAGAAGAAGATCGGCCTAACATTTCGTTGGAGTGGACTGCGAAAATCTTACTGGTACAGTTGGTTTGGATGCACTAAACTGATGGGGACGAGTTGATTCGGCGCAGCCACTCAACTCTGCGTTAAGCGGCAAGAGGAGGCTTTGTTAGGCCAGGTTGCAATGTTGTATTTCGCTAACAATTGAATATAATTATACTGACATTTATATGGTATATAAAATGTATGGACTTAGCTCGAAAAAAAAGTTGCGTCGAATGCTATTCAAGAGTACGATTTCAATATTATAAGGGCATCAGCGCTACCCGAGGTACTATCAATGCTTGAGCCTAAATATACAGCAAGTGAGCAGTCGCTTGGGTATATGTATCAAGCGCGTTTCGCTCTACTAAGACTTTTGCAACTTCCAGAAGATACTGCTGTTTTAATCGAAAAGGATGACGATCTAGATTTTATTGATTCTGAAGGTGCTAAATCATTAACATCGCTTAAGCATAAGGCAATTGGAGATAGGCTGACTGATCTCTCCACAGATTTTTGGAAATCCATTAGAATTTGGTTGGCTAGGTATAATCGTGATGGCAGAATTGGGTGCAATCTAAGATTCTTTATATTTACTACCAGCAAAGTTGCGGAGGACTCATTCCTATCGTCATTTCTTTCTACCGCCAAGCCGGATATCCATTCGATATTGCCTTTAGCGGAAGATGTTCTCGCTAGGACCGCTTCGCAAACAATACTTCCGATTAAAGTCGAATTTGATAAGTTGAATGAAAAACAAAGAAAGGACTTTTTATCTCGAATAATTATTTTTGATGACAATGTAAGAATAGACGAGGTCCCTAACCAAATAAGAAATCAATATATGCGAACCGTCCGGCCACAATTCAGAACAGCCGTTCTTGAACGTCTCGAGGGTTGGTGGAATGATGTTGTGGTGCAATTGCTGTCAAAAAAGAGAACCACAGAGGTCTTTGGCCGTGAATTGTCCGACAAATTATCTGAGATTGCGGATGAATTTAAAACTGATAATCTTCCTATAGACTTTAGGAGGGCAAAGCCAGAAGAAGGAGCACATCCTGAAAATGATGACAGACTTTTCGTTGTTCAATTAAGAACGATTGGCATTCAAACGAATCGGATACAGAATGCCATATATGATTACTATCGCGCTTTCCAACAAAGATCCTCTTGGGCACGAGAAAATTTGCTCCTAGAAGGAGAGATGGAAGAGTATGAAGATCGTCTTATAAACGAATGGGAGCGATACCGTGATGTAATTTGCGAAAGCCTCAGAGATGATAGCGAAGAAGATGAACTATTAGCTGCAGGGAGAGAACTTTATAAGTGGGCAGAACTGAATACTGACTATTTGAGGATCAGAGATAGAGTATCGGAGCCATATGTTGTTAGGGGCAACTATCACATTTTAGCAAACCAGCATCCAATTCCTAAAGTCTATTGGCATCCCAAATTTCTCCAACGAATAGAAAGTATTCTTCTCGGAAACGTAAAATGAAGAAATGGAATGATCGTCCATTCGAAATCAGAAACTTATTCAATCCTGCTTTTTGCGCTGTTGTACTCTTACGATCAATACAGGGGTATGAAGAATTAGATAGTGCTGGCATTCCATTCACATTATCTATTATTGTCTTGCCGCTTTGCCTGCATAAGGAAACTCGTGAGATAATTTCATCGAAATCGAGAAGCTATCTCCTAAAAATAGTGAGCGATACCCCCCAAATATTGATCGGCTTACCTAACCGTACAAGTAGCTTGCTTCCTTACACATTTGAGGCATTGGGTTATGCAATGCAACTAGAACTATTTGAAGTCACAAACGACGGCCGATTAAAATCAAGAGAATCTAAATTTCGAAAAAAGATAGATGGTACACTGGAATCCATTGAATGCCAACGATCGGCGAGGATAATCGGCAAAAGATTCGCAGAAATTGGTGATCGTGCAACAATCTACGCTTCTTTAGGGATAAGATTATGAAAATCAATTCTATATCAATTTATAGTCATGACAGGAAGATGCGCCAGCTTAGATTTAAAAATAATGGTTTAAATATCATAACGGGCCGTTCGTCTACAGGAAAATCCGCGTTATCGGAGATAATCGAATACTGTATGGGAAGATCTACTTTCAAAGTTCCAGAAGGTGTAATAAGGGATAAGGTATCTTGGTTTGTAGTAATCTATCAATTCGAAAACGAGCAAGTACTGGTTGCTAAACCTACTCCATCATCGGGAAGCTTGAGTTGCAGTCAGGCAATGTTAAGACGCGGGATTAACCTGCAATCACCTCCTTTTGAAGAATTGGTAATTAATTCTGATGATGCTACCGTAGTAAACACGCTTTCCAATCTTCTAGGCATAGCGCAGAAAAAGACAAGTGTGGCATTGGACCAAAGTCGAGAAAGCTACTTCATTAACATAAAGCACTGTTTTTACTACATTTTCCAAAAGCAAGAGTTTGTTACTAATAAGGACCAGCTGCTTTATCGCCAAAATGAGGACTTTCAGCCTCAAACAATCCGAGATACTCTCGGTAATTGTCAAGATAGTTGTCCCCTCAACCGAATCCATCATGCCCGCTCCTGAAGAAGACAACCAGCCTCTTGAGAGCGGTTGGAAGGATTCAGCCTAACCTCAGAAATCCGTTCCCAATTCCTGGTTCCTCCAGTCCAGCGAATGGGATTCCTTTTTCTTGCTTCCTCATAAACCTCCTTGCGCTTCTTTAGGATCGATTCTTCCTCCCCGTAATGTCGGGAAGCAGGGGTGAGGAATCGAATACCACTGTGGCGGTGTTCGAAGTTGTACCACTGCACGAATCCCGTCACCCAAATCTGAGCCTCCTCAAGGCTCTCAAAGGGAGCCGATGGATACTCAGGCCGATACTTCAACGTGCGAAACAACGCCTCGGAGAACGCGTTGTCATCCTTGACCGAAGGCCGACTGAAGGAGGGCACGATTCCCAACCACTGAAGCGTAGCCAACATCGTCGCCCCTTTCATCGGTCCTCCGTTATCGGAATGAAGGATCAACGTGTTGGGGTCCACTCCGTACCTCAGGCAGGCTTCCACGATCAGATTTCCGGCCAACTCCGCAGATTCCTCCTCATGGATTGCCCAGCCCACAATCATTCGGCTGAAAATGTCCACGACCAGATACAGATAGTAGAACTTCCCTTTCACCGAACTTTTCAGGTAGGTAATGTCCCAGCTCCATACCTGATTGGGAGCGGTGGCCACATACTCCTTCGGATGAGAATGCCTAGCCGGGCGGGCGGAACTACGGTGCCTGAGCAGCTTCTGCTGCCTCAAGATTCGGTAAAAACTTGCCTCAGAGGCGATATACACCCCTGCTTCCGCTAAAATCGGCACAATCTGGGCGGGAGAAAGATCTCGAAACTGTGGACTCGTCGCCACCGCAACCACTAACATCTTCTCTGCTTCACTCAGGCTGTTGGCAGGCACGCTGTTCGGTCCTGCCCGCTGGTCCCCTTCACCAGGGTCCTTCTGCCATCTCTGAAGCGTCCGCAGGGATATGCCCAATACCTCACAGGCCTTGCTGCCTCTGGCTCCATGTTCCGTCGCTTCCCCCACCAACTCTATACACCTCTTGCGGTCTTCTACGTTTATCGCTCGTCCTCGCGGTCCCCCCAGATACTCTGGGCTTTTTTTTTAAGCACCAACAGCACCGCCGCTTCTGCCAGAGCCTTTTCCTTGCGTCCAAGCTCCTTCTCAAGCTCTCTGATCTTCTGATCTCGAGGATCCTTCTTGCTGGATTTCCGGCCCTTCAGCCCTTCGATGATCTGCTGCTTCCATCGTTCGATGTGTACCGAATGAAGCCCTTCCTCTCGAAGATATTTCCCACGCTCTTCTTCATCGAGCTTTTCGTATTCCACCACCGCATCCAGTTTCTTTTCCGCTGTCCAATCCTGTGGCCGTTTTGTCGTCATGGCACCTCCCGATTTTCCCACCTTACCATATTCCCTGACCCATCGGGAGAGTGTCGATTGGTGGATATCCACTTCCTGCGCCAAAGCACAGGCACTCGGTGCACCAGGAATTGTCAATTTACGGACCATGGCTTCTTTCACTATCTCAGGATAGTTGCTCATCTTAAAAGCTCCTTCTTCCACCCCAATTTCGCCCTCAGGGG
>DATKWH010000023.1:0-10533 GCA_035529655.1 Bathyarchaeia archaeon | reverse complement strand
GACCTGCTGGAAGAGTTTTCCAAGGTTTATATCGTCACGGATGGCGAGCAGGAAGTAATTTCAGAGATTCCGAGAAAAGTGGCTGAACTCGACAAACTGTTAGGGATTGATGTATTCCCTAAAATGATGCGGAGTTAGGGTTCGAAAATAAAATGTCAAAATAGCCGTATACTGGAAGTGGCAGGTTGTTACCTATGGTTGGAGGCACTTAACTATTTAGGAGAAAAACTCAAAGTTAACACGGACTTATATCGCCATTGGATTAAAATATATGATAAAAATATGATGCGTCAGAAATAGACTTTTTGGGGGCCGATATTTAGGCGAATAAACTTTATTATGGCTTGTAATTGAGGGGCTCCCTCTGATTTTGGGAATGATTTTGTGGGTGGTGGTGTGTGTGGGAGGGGAATTATCTCTAATTCCTCGCGGATTTACCGCTTTTAAAGTTTTTCTGTGGTTGAATATGGTTGAAAAACATTAATAGGGGTCAAGATAAGAACTTTTCTTAAACGTTGTTGCGAAGCTGTTTTTTTTGATAAAACTTTTCATAAAAGTTTTGTAACCGCTTTTTCTGTTTTTCTTTTAGCACAAACCTTTCTTTGAAAAAGAAAGCTTTACCAAAGAAACTTTTTTTCTTACCCCTTTGGTTCTTCTTTGGAAAGAAAAAGTGTTTTTACATCTCATCCGGTGCTTCTATACCCAACACCGCTAAAACATCACGTAAAACAATTCGTGCACACTCTACGAGAGCCAGTCGCGATTTTCTTAGCTCTGCCTCTGCAGTTAACACCGGGCAATCTTTATAAAACAAATTGAAACTTTCCGCGAGCTCTCGTGCGTATTTAGCAACCTGATGCACCTTTAAATTTGCGGACGCGTCCTCTACGATATGGTCGAGCTTGGATAACTTCCTTATCAATTCTATTTCGCTCTTTTCCTTCAGCAGCGAGGCATCGTAATCCTCACTCACTGCGTAGCCCTTCTCCGCTCGTAGTATGCTGCACGCACGTGCATGCGAATATTGAATGAACGGCGCGCCTTTCTTCTCTATGTCTAACGCATCATCAAAATCAAACACGATATGTTTATCCGGCGATACTTTCACCATGTCGTACCGCAAGGCGCCGATCCCTACTTTGCGTGCGATTTCTCGCTTCTTGCTTTCATCTAAATCGCTCCTTCTCTTATCTACTTCCGTATACGCTCGTTCCTCAATCTTCTCCATGAGTTCGTCTGCTGAGATGTATCTCCCTGCTCGTGTAGATAAAGAACCTGATGGCAAAGATACGAATGCGAAGATAACGAATTCCGGCGCGGTTACGCCCAGTAGCTCCAGCGCTTTTGCCAATTGCTGCGACACTAACTCGTGGTCTTTACCAAATACGTCTATCACCCGGTCACAGTTCTTGCCTTTCCAACGGTGGTACGCGAGGTCCCGTGTCGTATACAGCGAGGTTCCGTCTGTCCTTTGTATCACCAGTGCTTTTTCGATTCCCTCTAATTGCAATAAAAGCGCAGTACCCTCGCGTTTAATATCCCCTTTCTGCTTCAACTCTTCGATTACCCCTTTCACCGCTCCGCTTCTCGCAAATTCGCTCTCCCATACGAAGTCAACCCGCTGAATGTTTAATCGTTTAAACGAATCTTGAATGCCCGAAAGACATTTCTGCACTGCGGCTTCATATTTTTGCACGACTTCAGTATCACCTGCCTCGTAGCGTCTCATGAGTTCCCCTACTTCATCCAAAAGTTCACTATTCTCCTCCAGCATCCGGTTTGCCGCGATGTAAACGTCAGCAACGGCATGGTCCGCTTTTTTAGTTTCATCGTAAGCAAGTCTTTCCGCACCCCATACGACAACCGCTATTTGCCGGCCCATATCGTTCAGATAATACTGCGTTTCCACCTCGTACCCTGCACGCTCTAAGACCCGTACCAGAACATCGCCAATAATAGCGTTTCTGAGATGCCCTATGTGCAGAGGGCCGTCGGGATTCGCCGAAGTATGCTCAAGTATAATCTTCCCTTTCTTCCCATCAGAGGTCTCTATTCCCCCTATTATATCCTGCAAGGTCTTCCGCAAGAATACCTCGTTCACAAAGAAGTTAATATAAGGGCCGACCGCAACAGCATCTGCTATTAACGTATCTCCGGCAGGTATTTCCAGATGCTTCACAATATCCTCTGCAATGATCGCAGGAGGCTTATTGCACACTTGAGCTAAGGAGAAGGCAATTCTGGATGCAAGATCTGCATGTTCACTCTCCTCTAAATCTATTCCCTCATATTCGTACGAGGCCTTTTCCAATGCTTCTTTCAGCACGCGTTCCACTTCCTTTTTGAATTCGAGAAACATCGTTTGTGGTAGTAGTAGGCATTAGGCTTTTTTAAAGATTTTATCTTTTCATGAACGCGTGTGCTACGCACAACGTCTCTCTAAAACTCTTTTCTTTTGGTAAAATAGACGTTTGTGTATGCTCACTTTCGTAGGTCTCGGATTGTACGATGAGAAGGACATAACCGTGAAAGGATTGGAGGCGCTAAGAGCGGCAGATGCAGTTTTTGCAGAATTTTACACCTCGCCGTTAGGTGGTAAAACGATAGAAAAGATGGAGGAGGTGTACGGCAAACGAATTGTTGTGATAGAACGTAGCGACATAGAGGAGCATACAGAAGAGATGATTTTAAAGCGCGCAAAACACCAAAACGTGGTTTTACTCAGCGGAGGCGATGCGATGATTGCCACCACACATATTGATCTGCGGCTCAGGGCGATAGATATGGGAATCGAGACGAGAATAATACATGCGCCTTCCATCTCATCGGCAGTTGCTGGAGTATGCGGGCTTCAGAATTACAAGTTTGGTAAATCCGCAACGGTATCTCCACCTTACAAGGAGGTTATATCTGAAGTGCCCTATGACACGATACGAGCGAACAAAGAGCGGAGGCTGCATACATTGCTCTATCTTGATCTTTCGATGAGCATAAACGATGCGCTAAGGCTGCTGGAGGCTGTTGAGGAAAAAAGAGGCGAAAAGCTACTAAAAAAATCAGTACTTGTTGGAATAGCGAGGGCGGGCTCTGATAAGCCGGTGGTGAAAGCAGATTATTTGGCTGCGTTAAAGAACTACGATTTTGGTGAGCTTCCGCATGTGCTCGTTGTTCCTGGTGAGCTCCATTTTTTAGAGCAGGAGGCGTTAATAAAGATTGCACAAGCTCCAGATTGACTTAAGAATCCGATCTTACTTACCTTTTGCAGGTGTATTATAAGCCACCATTTCTTTTCTCATATATCAGCTAACGGTGACCACCACACTAGCGATTAGATTAATACACGTAACGCACGTCTTCTTATAGCCCACAAGCTAAGCAAGCTGATTTACAAATCTCCGAGATGTTGAGCGCAAAGCTAAATCTCTAAAGCTTATTTTTGATCTCAGCAATCACGCCCTCCACTTTGTCGGTCACCCAGTATTTCCTTATCGCTTTTCCCTTTGACTTCGGGCTTTCGGATATTTCGTACTTACTTTTCACGAATCCACATTCTTCCAGAGCAAGCAGATGATAAGAAACGAGTCGTCTTTCTTCGCCCATCACTTTGCTTATTAGATTTATGTGCATCGGCTTCTCTACCAGCAGCTCCACTATTCTATATCGTATCGGATGCAAGAGCACATGCGCATCCTTTACTAAATCATCTTCGATTTTCATACTACTTTCTTTCCTTAACACTACTTATAAACTTTTCGCTTTTAAACGAGGTATATGAAAATGTGTATCGCGACACGAACGTGCTTTTCTATTTAGAAGAAACCCACTCTTCAAGCTTATCTAACAATTCTTTCTTCCCTATGACCACAACGGTATCTCCTTCCTTTATTTCATCTTCAGGACCAACGTTAGGTATGACCTTCCCCTCTCTAATTATCGCAACTATTGACGTTCCTATTCTTTCCTTTATCCGCAGTTCTTTTATCTTCTTATTTGCAATTTTTGCACCTTTTTCAACCGTTAAACTTTCTAACGATACCTCTCCTGTTTTCGTAGCGAAATCCAAGAAATCAGCGATTGCCGGCTTTGTCAAGCTCTTCGCCAACCTTCTCCCACCTATCTCTTCTATCATAACCGCTTTTTTCACGCCAATGCTGTACAGCCTTTTAGCAGCCTCTTTCGAACTCGCTCTCGTCACCATCTCCAAGTCTTTATTGAGCTCTTTCGCAGTAATGCACAGGAATAAATTATCAGAATCTGAAGGGAGCGTGGATACCAATCCTGAAGCTCGTTCCACGCCTGCGTCTATCAAAATCGCATCCTTTGTTGCATCGCCCTCCACTACTGGTATCTCCTTATTCCTCAGTTCTTTTATCATCTCTGGATCTTGCTCTATTACTACAAAGTCTAAACCTTCGCTTCTAAGCTCATCTACTATTACGTTCCCAGTGCGGCCTCCACCGCAGATGATCATGTGATTTTTCATCTTTGCCACACTCCGTTTAACCCTTGCTATACCAAAAGCGGCGTGTAACCTTCCTTCCAGTACCAATCCTATTATCCCGGTTAGCACATATATAGCTACACCAACGCCAGATAGGATTAATCCCGCCGTGAATATTTTCCCGGTGGGTGTCTCTGGAACTATATCTCCATACCCAACGGTGGTAATTGTGGTGATAGTCAAGTATAAAGCGTCTAAAGGATCCAGCCCTTCGAGGTACCAAAAACCCACAGTCCCTACCACCACTACCGTGAATAATAAACAAATACCGATCAATGCGTGTCGTATTGGTTCCGTATCTTACATACACCTCCTAATTGAGGACATTATGGTTACTACATACCTCTTAAAAAGAATCATTTATTAATTCATTATAAGAAAACACATTATAAGGGAATATCCTGTTATCCTTCTCCTTATTTATATACCTCATGCAACGTTCAAAAGCCTTTAATATTCCATTCTTTGAATATCAAAACACTGAATATCCGTCCCGCTAACCTTCACATCACACATACACCTCTTCCAGCACAATTTCGCCACCTGCGAACTTCTTTATGTACTTAGACGCTACAATCGCACCTTCTTTGAGTTCTTCATGGGACATTTCGGGGATGCCATAAGTAACCAAAAGCACATCCGTCGTAGAATCCGTTACCTTCGTCTCATCCACATCTCCGTGCACATATACGCACAATATCTTTGCTGAATCGGTCAGAACAATCTCTTTTCCCGTTAATTTCTTTTTTCTCTTTCCTATCAAAATCACCTCTTCACCCACTCGCGAAAATCTTAATGATAAAGGCTGGGCTATTCGCGCGAGGTCAAAAGCGCTGAAGGTAAGCAGTGTCTCCACTGATGCGAGATTGTAAGCATCCACAATGGGCGATACCCGTGGCAACCCTTTATTCAGCAAAATTCGTCTCAGCAATGCCTCGGACGCCGGTCTGACTTTCGTTGGATCAACACCCATTCGCCAGAAGAAGTCTCTTTGCTGCCTGATTATTCTTATGTCCTTGACCTCGTCAATATTATATTTGCTTCTCGCTACATCTTCAACTTCTGTTATTGCTTTGCTTATTTCACTGCTTTCTTTCTGCCTTACTCCTCGTATCGCCGCAATGCCCACGCTTATCCCAAATTTTTTCCGTACCGCATCTTCTATAACGAGGCGCATCATAAACCTTCTTAAAAAGAAAGTTTTATCAAAGAATTTCTATCAAAATTGTATGCGTCATCAGGTTTATTTCCTTTATCCGCCCTTTTGTGGCTTGTATCTCACCTAATATCCCGGTGAGTTTTATCTCATCACCGTCAATGTCTACACGCACTACATCCTCCATCAGTAATTCTCTGTTTCCTTCTTTCTCTATGAACACACTCGATTCACACATTTTTGAGGTTTTCCCCCTTTCTTAATTATTCTTTACTTCGTTACACCTTTTTATTTAATTGCGTATGCAATTAGAACAATTCAATAACAGCAAATACTGCTCCCTGTTAAATATTAAACTCTTTTAACACCCTTGGATCAATTTCATCCATGTTCAGCATATCTCTGATTCCTACCTCTCGGTTTACGTAAATCTTCTTTTGCAACTCGTTGTTTTCTATTTCCTCTACCATCCTAATCACGCCCTTCTTTTCCAACCTTGACACGTAATAACGTACCAACTTTTGATCCCATCCAAGTTTTTTTGAGATCTGACGAATACTCAGCCCCTCATTCCCATCCAAAAATTCCAACAGCCCGTATTCCCTTTCTTCTGGCAATGCCTCCTTCTTCAATGCCTGAGCCTGTGCTGGAAATGCTGTGCTTTTAGCTTCCATGTTTTCTAATTACATTTATAAGAAGATATAGCTTTCTCCCCCTTCGTGTGAATTCCATATATTCCCTTCACCGTTATCAAGTTATGCTATGAAATATGTGAGCGCATATATGTTACACGTATGCCTCTAAAGGCGGCGCCCGAGTAAGAAACAAGCATGATAAGATGAAGAGGGGTTTTGCTCTGCCACTATAATGGATACTAAAAGGGTACTAAAATGGTTAAATACTAAGATGGGTAGATAACGAGGTAATAGATACCTCTCTTCATTTTTAGGAAATTCTATATATTAACAACATTAACATTAACATTAACATTAACATTAACATTGACATCATTAGCCTTATTCATCATAATTTTCTTATTTCTTTATATAGAATGAAAATATAGAGATATTTAAATGGCAAAAAGGAAAATAACTGAGGAATTAAAGATAGCAGTTCTCCTTTCATTGTATTCTAAGGTTAAATATTCAAAACATGCACACCCAAAGGAGGAAACAATACTCAAAGGATTGAGGAAAGACCTCATGGGATTAGGAAAAGTTGCATTAAAAAATCTCCTCAGGGAGGGATACATTATTCAGCATCCAACTTCCGGAGGGATGACCTATAATTTAAGCCAAAAAGGGATTGATAAGTTAAAAGAAATAAAGAAAGGAAGCAATTAGTTTTTATACTTTGAAGCTTTAGTTTTAACGATAAACAACATGGTAGAAGAGCTTGGCGGTATATTAAGCAACGGATTTGATACATGGAAGAAGAATTTGAATATTTGTCTACCATTTGTGTTTAGTTTGATACTAACCTCCATCGTGGCGCTTATACTTATCGGCGGTGTCCTACTGATGACGATAGGTCCTGTATTGCCTTCCTTGATGCCCTCTCTTGCTAATTCCGGTGAGATTCCCCCCGATATTATTCAACCGCTTTATCCCATATTCCTTCAAAATATGGGCATACTTGTCGCTGCGGTTATCATCACGATAATTTTAGTGCTGCTGATAAGTGTGTTTTTCACCGCGGGCGCAATTGGCATGGCGAAAGAGGCGACGGAAACGGGTAGAACAAGCCTCTCGGACATGATGGATTATGGAAGACGAAAATTCCTGAGTCTGCTCTTCGCCAACATCATCGTTGGTTTAATTGCTCTTGCGGGTGTGGTATTCTTAGTCCCTGGCGTGTTATATCTGCTTCCAACCATAAACACATCACAAACGCCATTCGACGTAACGAATATGGCAGCATTTGCACTGCTCTTTTTGGGATTCGTGATAATGCTCATCTATATGCTAATTGTAAGCATTATGTTCGCACTTCCACCGTACGCGGTTGTTATAGGCGACTTTGGAGCGGTAGAGGGTGTTAAAAATGGGTTTAAATTTTTCATGAAACATAAAGTAGATGTCTTTTTGCTATGGCTCGTCGTAGGTGTGATAGCCGTGGTTGCGAGTATTATCCTCAGTAATATACCCTTTATTGGGCAGTTGCTGAGCATGGCGGTATCGGTTATTATTATTCAACCCCTGAGCGTTATATGGTGGAGCAGATTGTACCTGAGTGGGATAGAGCCTACCGAATTTTAAAGCCTATTTATTGCTCTTTTAGTATACTGAGTGCTGTTTCATACAACGTTTGAAGAGTATCTGAAGTTCCCCTTCGGGAAATTTGGGCAGAGCGAACGAAGCAAGATACGCTCTGTTATACGTTGTTGGTCACCTATTATTTTCAGCTTTTCTTGATCTCCTCTAAAGCATCCGTTATAGACTCTTTAACATCTTCGTCCTCCTCCTCTTTCAAAGCCTGAATCAGAGGCTCTACGGCTCTTGCATCTTTTATCTCTCCAAGAGCTCTTGCTGCTCTCGATCGAACATGGAGATCTTCATCTTTCAAAGCTTTTATCAAGCCTCTAACATCTTTTCTGCCTTTCATCCTTTCCACATTCGGCGTGAATAAATCAAATATTCCCATCTTCACACCTCCTTATGCGACCATTGCGTATAACGTTTCATATACGAACTTGGTTCGCATATACATCCCTCTGATCAAACTTTTTCATCTTCAAGCATCCTCCCCTCCTCTTATCTGTAAGCTATCTAACGGACTTTTAATCTTGCCTATATCTTTATTACTCACTCACATGCGTATATATCTTTTCGCTGTCGTCTTTGAACTTTTGCGCCCCAGCAACTCTTGAATGCCCCTCTAACCCACACTGCTTTCCAGTAGATGCGTACGTAGCGAAACTATACCTGAGAATCTGAATGAACCGTGATGTCCTTCTTAATGTTGGCTTTTTACAAGCACATGCATTTGAGATTGTCCTCTCAACTGCCCGAGTTGTTATACGCTTTCCCTTATCTTGCTTTTATTAATGCCGAAAAGGTTTAACTATGTTACGAATATATATTCATATATATCATGCCAGGTAGAAGACGATGCAGATGCGTAGGCTTTCAGCCACATTTCCTTTACTTCGAACCGAGGTCCTCGCCAAGGCGAGGAGAAGGAGATGAACCATCAGGCTCCGATACGGACGAAAGCATATTGAAGGTGGAAGAGCTGGAAAGTATACGACTGAAAGACCAGCTACGGCTGAGTCAGGAGAAAGCTGCGGAAAGAATGGGGGTTTCTCAACCTACTTTCCATCGGATATTGAGCGAAGCGCATCGAAAGATAGCAGAAGCCTTTGTCGAGGGTAAAGCTATACGAATAGAAGGAGGTAACTATATGATAACCAAGGAGGCAGCCCATGTGCCCCCTCCGAAGGTGCCGTGTTGCTGGCGTGGAGGACGGTGTGGGCGTGGTAGAATGCTTTAATTTATGGTTTACGCCTGATTAGGAGAGAGAAACGAAATATGAATGCAGAGGAAGGAGAAGAAAGGAAAAGTCAAATGAGCGAGCGAAAAGTGACAGTAAAAGCACAGATGGAAAAGGTAAAGCATAAGATAATGGTGATGAGTGGCAAAGGAGGTGTAGGAAAAACAACGGTAGCAGCAAATCTCGCGTTCGCGCTCGGTATGAAAGGTTTAGATGTGGGGTTAATGGATGCGGATATACACGGACCGAATGTGCCGAAGATATTAGGGATAGAGGACAAACGACCGGAGATAAAAGAGGATAAAATCTATCCGGTTCCAGTCACACCGCGGCTGAACGCGATTTCCATAGGGTTTTTGCTTCCGAGCCAGGACTCTTCCGTTATCTGGCGAGGTCCGATGAAGATGAATGCGCTAAGGCAATTCATTTCCGATGTGGAGTGGGGCGAACTGGATTACATGATCGTGGATCTTCCACCGGGGACGGGAGACGAGCCGCTCAGTGTTGTGCAATTGATGGGGGAAATGGACGGTGTGATAATCGTTACCACGCCACAGGATTTAGCATTACTGGACTCACGAAAGACGGTAAACTTCGCAGAGATACTGAAAGTGCCGGTCATCGGCATAGTAGAGAACATGAGTGGGTTTGTGTGCCCGCACTGCGGAAAAGAGATAAACATATTCAAGTATGGTGGTGGCGAGAGAGCTGCGGAAGAGTTAGGCGTGCCGTTCCTCGGTAGAGTGCCACTCGACCCACAGATGGTAGAAGCTGCGGATAGCGGAACGCCTTTTGTCCTGCAAAAAGAGTCGAAAGTGAGTAAAGCATTTGAAGAGATCGTCGAAAATGTGCGTGCATTTGTGGAAGGTAAGGCAGAGAAGAAGTAGCTTTTATATACTCATGTGAATATATATTCATATAAAGAGGTAGAAAGATGAAGATATGTGTAACCGCAGCGGCGGGTGATTTGAATGCGCAGGTGGACCCGCGATTTGGACGATGCCAATACTTCGTAATCGTTGATTCTGACACAATGGCGTTCGACGCGATGGCAAACGAAGCCATGAACGCGCCAGGTGGCGCGGGGATTCAAGCGGCGCAAGCAATGGTTAACAAAGGAGTAAACGTAGTTATCTCAGGGAATATGGGTCCCAATGCTTTTCAGGTTCTCTCTAACGCGGGCGTGAAGGTTGCAACTGGCGCGTATGGCACGGTGAAAGAAGCAGTCGAGATGTATAAAAGTGGTAAACTAACCGAGGCGGGTGCTTCGACCGTTGCCGCTCATGCTGGTATGGGTGCCGGAATGGGTACCGGATCTGGTATGGGCATGGGTGGCGGACGAGGCGGCGGTGGAGGTCGTGGCATGGGCAGAGGTATGGGACTT
>DATKWH010000022.1:0-10024 GCA_035529655.1 Bathyarchaeia archaeon | reverse complement strand
CCGCTTTTGCCGTAATCACGGCAATCTTGATTGGAGCAGAACTCTTTTTGAGGATCTGCCTCTAATTTGCTATTTGGCATAAATGTAGGTGGGTACGCCACCCATATAAATCAACCACATATCAGGACACTACCAAAATTTCTAAACAGTTATATCAGGAAGAAGGATATAGCTTCCTTTCAGTTTCTGATATTTCCGCTTATTTTGAAAATATTAATCATGAACTATTGAGAGATCATCTTTTATTATTGCTCCCAAATGAACAGAAGACGGTGAACTTATTGATGGAGATCTTGGGTAGGTGGGTGTGGAAAAGCGGAACTATGCGCCGTCTAGGGAGAGGCATACCTCAAAGAAATGATGTTTCAAGTTTTTTAGGAAATATATTCTTAATGCCTTTAGACGACGTGCTTGAAGAGTATTCGAAATCTCATGACATAAAATATATCCGATATATGGATGATGTAAAAGTATTTTCTAAATCTTTAGACACTGCGCAAGAGGTTCTTCTTTTAATGAATAAAACCCTAAGAGACTGGTATTTAAATATTCAGGGCTCAAAAACGGAGTTACTTGATGGGGAAAAAATAGGGAAAAAAATATTCCCTCCCGGAATGGATGAACTGAACGTGACCATTGAAAAGATAAATGAAGAAGTTCAAAAGGGTAAAATATCCCCCGCACAAAGGAAGGATTTTGAACAGGAGTTAAAAAAGTACCTTCAGAAGATATCCAAAAAGAGAAATTGGGGAAAGCATGATTGGAGTTTATTTAGTAGATTATTAACAGGATTCAGAATAATCGAGAGCCCCCAATTAGTTGGGAAATGTCTCAAAGTAATTGAAAAGACTCCCGATGAACGTATTAATACGAAAATAATGAAATATCTTTGTATTTTTCCCAGCAATAAGGGGATAATTAACGGAATTAACAAATTCTTGTTATCTAGTACAGAAAAATTTGATTACCAAGTAGCTCAGTTATTCTTACTCTATAGATATCTTGACGAAATACCAAAGGAAGCTTTTGATCTAATGGAATCCACGGTATTTGATAACAATAAAAATTGGTTCAACCGTTGTGCAGCATTAATCGCTATAGGAAGTACAAAGATTGATTCTGAAATGTTGAAAAAATTGAAGAATCTTTATAATGAGGAAAGTAACATAGATGTTAAAAGAGCGATAGCACTATGCCTAGTTCAGTTGGATACAATCAATTTTAAAAAATTTGTGCAGAATTTGAGAGGTGAATTTGATAGCTATTTAAATAGTATTGGCAAGTACTATGCAAGAATATTGTATAATAAAGATAATTCGGCACAAAAATTAATCTCAACAATGGAGAGCAAACATACTCACGCGAATTTTTACAAGGAACACTTTTACATGTTTTATCTTCTCGTAAAGATTGATAAAAAATCTATAAAAGAAGACTTAGCAAGAATTCTCAAAGAAAACAACAACGAAATAGCGGAAGGGAAGTTTAAAGATCAGATTAAAATTTTGTACAAGGAGGTTACAAATATTGACTTGTAGTGTTTAGCTTAAAAATGCTAAAACTGAAAAAACTAAAGCGGCTATGAAAGAAGCTATTAAGCGATGCGGTGAGGTTAACCTAAAAATCCCAAGTCAACTTAAGGATAATCAAAAGTAACATTCTCATGACTGGATACCCCTGTTTCACGTTCCTTGACCCCACAACTACACCGTTCTAATCCAGGTACTCTTCAGGGTTCTCCTCAAAAGCCTTCTTGCAGCCCGGTGCACAGAAGTAATATGTTTCCCCTTTATATTCGGTCTTGAACTTCGCCGTTTCTTCCTCCACAGTCATTTTACATACCGGATCTATTGCCATGTTTATCACCTCCTATTGTTTTTTCACCCCTCTTTGCAGGTGGCACATATTTTTTCAACATTAAAGAAAGCGTTACGACCGTTACGGAACTCAGAGCCATTGCGAGCCCCGCAAGCTCTGGTTTAAACGTGATACCGAAAAATGGGTAGAGTATTCCCGCGGCCATGGGAATGAGTGCCGTATTATACGCGAACGCCCAGAATAGGTTCTGCTTTATCCTTGACATCACTTTCTTGCTCAATTGCACTGCTGAAACAGCGTCCATAAGATCATCTTTGATCAGTACTATCTCGCCACTCTCTATTGCCACATCGGTACCACTGCCTATTGCGATACCGACATCCGCCTGTGCCAGTGCGGGAGCGTCGTTAATGCCATCCCCAACGAACGCTACAACCTCCCCCCTTTCTTGCAGTTTCTTCACTTCTTCTGCTTTATCCTGCGGTAAGACCTCAGCTAACACCTGCTCTATGCCTATTTGCCCTGCAATCGCATGCGCAGTCCGTGCATTGTCACCGGTGATCATGACGATATTCAACTTCATGTCTTTGAACGCTTTAATCGCATCTTTTGTGCTTTCCTTTAGAGTGTCCGCAATAGCGATAATGCCTCTTATTGCGCCGTCAAGAGCAATGAGTATGGCCGTCTTTCCTTCTGTTTCAAGTTGAATGATCTGCACCTCAACAGCTTCTGGGTACGAAATATGCCGTTCATCAAAGAGTGTTCTATTCCCGATTAGTACCTCGTTCCCCGCAACTTTTGCTATTACCCCCTTACCGCCAAAGGTGTCAAAACTTTCACTTTCCTCCATCGCAATGCCTTTTTCCTGCGCGCGTCTCACTATCGCTTCTGCGAGCGGGTGTTGTGAGTTCTTCTCAACACTTGCCGCCATTTTGAGCAACGCCTGCTCGTCAATTTCAATACCAATTATATCCGTAATTTCCGGCTCGCCTTTGGTAAGCGTTCCCGTTTTATCAAATACTATCGTCGTCAGTTTCTCTGCTATTTCAAACGCTTCGCCATTCTTAACGAGCACGCCCAGCTCTGCGCCACGACCAACGCCTACCGTTACAGCAGTCGGTGTTGCGAGCCCAAGTGCGCAGGGGCACGCGATAACAAGGACAGAAATCAATGCGGTAAGGGCAAAAAGGAGCGTGTTGCCAAGAATAATATACCACACAGCAAAGGCAAGGAGTGCGATGGTTAATACAGCGGGAATGAAATAACGCACTGCTTTATCCGCAATCCGTTGAACTGGCGGTCGTGAGCCTTGGGCCTCTTCCACAAGCTTTATGATTTGAGCGAGCACGGTCTCTCGCCCTATCTTTGTTGCTCTGAATGTGATTACGCTGTTTTTGTTAAGCGTGCCACCAACAACACTTCCGCCTTTCTGTTTCAAAGCGGGAAGGGGTTCTCCGGTGATCATTGATTCATCCACGTAGCTTTCACCGTCAATGACCTCGCCATCTACCGGTATTTTCTCCCCTGGTTTCACAACGACCTTATCATCTATTTGGACATCCGCGATCGGTATTTCCATCTCTTCGTTATCACGAACAACCGTGGCAGTTTTTGGCTGTAATCCCATCAATTTTTTTATTGCTTCTGAGGTTTTTCCTTTTGCCTTTGCCTCCAGGTACCGGCCCACCATGAGAAAAGAAGCGAGCATGAGCGCGGTTTCATAAAACAGAAAATCTCCGGTAAGCACAACCCCAAAGGTACCTAACAGGCTCGATCCAAACGCCACACCGATCCCCATTGAATACATGACGTCCATATTGAGATTTTTATTTTTAAGCGATCGATAGGCAGCGCTGAATATCGGTTGGCTTACGTAAACAAAAGCAGGAGTTGAAACAACGAGCATAAAATACGCCATTGGGAACGGGAAGCTGACCGGAACATACATGAGGATCATGAGCGGAACGCTGACAGCGAATCCAACAATAAACCGATTGCGTTTTGCTCGTAGATCTCGTTCCCGTGCGATTTCTTCTACATCCTCCGATTCCTCTCCCACCATTCCGAGATACTGATAGCCCACTTCTTCAATTGCGCTTTTCATCTCTACAATCGTGGTTATTCGTGGATTGTAGGTAACGTACGCCTTCTCCGCGCCGAGATTAACTGTAACATCAACGATTCCGTCAAGCTTTTTGATCGCGGTTTCAATGGTTTTTACACACATAGCGCAGGTCATTCCACCAATCTTCAGCGTGGCTTTTTCATGTATCACGCTATAACCTGCATCTGTTACTGCTTTCTCTAAGTCAATGAGTTGTACTTTCGTGGGTGCATACTCCACGGTGGCGGTCTCGGTTCCAAGATTCACCTGTGCATCAGCAACACCCTCCCGGCGCAGTAGAGATTTTTCTATGGTAGTAGCGCAGGTTGCACAGGTCATACCCGAAATCTTTAGTTCCGCCTTCTTGCGTTCTTCTGCCATTTTTTGATTTATGGTTCTTTCATCAATGCTATAGAAACCGTTCGAATCTGTCCTTTTTCGCCTTGCATATTGGACATATTCCCGGAGGGCCCTCTCGTGCACATAAGTAACCACAAACGCGGCATCGCCACACCGGGAGCGGTAGAGAAGATATGGTTACGGGTCTTTGCGCTGTCCTCTTCCTCTCTTCTGGTGCTGGTCGCCTTTCTGGTATTGGCTCTACACCCTTTTCGTCCTGGAGTACACTTTCTGAAACGTAGAGCCCACAATAGCAGGTGCCGTATTCCTCAATATCCAGGTCTCTATAATCGCAGGGACAGATGATATCGAGATCTTCCGCTTTATCGCCAGAAGCCAACCGGCACGGGCATGCCCAGTATCCGTATCGCTTATTGTTGATAAGCAGGCCTTTGACCAGCTCCTTGGTGCATTTCACATCTGGGTTCAGATGGTATCCTGCTGCCTCAGCTTCCTTATTCAAACGATTATAAAGCTTTTGAAGCTCTTCATAAGTAACATCAGTATTCTTCATTTTCCTAAGACCTTCCGAATTTTCTTCCCTTGGTAGCCGATAATACCCGTTTTATCGGCGATCACAAGTGTGGGAAAAGAGAGTGCGGAATTATGGTGCGTCATCTCATCCAAAACTTTGGCTTTCTCCTCGCCTTCCAGTAAATCGACATACACGTAGTAGAAATCCACACCCAGCTCGGTAAGCAGTTTCTTGGTTTTATTGCACCACACACAGGTACTTAAAGCATACAGCATAACTTTCCCTTTATCCTTACCTTTGACGTGTACTAGAGCCATTGGACCACTCCCCCTGTAATTTTTAGGATAGTAGATATAGTGTCGTTACGTAAATAAATTTTATCGCCCATTCTCGATAGAATTGATGAGGATTGGATAGGTATGAATAACGATAACCCAAAGGATAGTAACGGCAAAAAGGCATTTAACGACTCTTTTTTAGAGTACTCAGAAGTTTTGGGGCCGCAGGGTTATCGCGTCCATTATCGGGGAAAACGCACTGAACGGATAGAAACATAAATTTTAATTCGTATACTAATTTATTAGTAGTGGCTTCAAATGAAGCGAAAAAGATCGGCCGATTTGACCGCCAGAGAGCGCCGCGCATTGTGCGGCGTATGCCCTGCTGGATGCGGGGTGGTGGTAACTTATGACGAAGAAGGCAGAATCGCCAAAGTTCAGCCGGACGAAAGTTCAGAATTGGGCGTGATTTGTAAACTGGGAGAACATTCCGCTGAAATTGTCTATTCAAAAGACCGTGTTCTATATCCCCTGCGGCGCAAGGGCGAAAAGGGAACATATGATTTTGAACGAATTTCCTGGGATGAGGCATACGACATTATCGTAACTAAACTGTCTGAGATTAAGGATAAGTACGGGCCTGAGGCGACATCCATATACACCGGCTCTGGAAGCTTTGAGCTCTCGATGTGCGATGTATATCAACCGAAGGATGTTGCCGTTTCTTCAGCATCAAGCGTCCTGTTCCCCTTTGGCTCCCCGAACACCATGGGTGTCGGCGCGTTGTGCTACGTATCGTTTGCCATGATCGCGCCGCATGTCACGATGGGCGGGATGCAGATTAATATGTTTTCTGACATAGAGAATAGTGATCTCATCGTGGTTTGGGGCACCAATCCCGCTACTGATTTCCCGCCACTCACGCTCAAAAAGATTATGGAAGCGCATCAAAGAGGTGCTGAGGTTGTCGTTATCGACCCACGCCGCACGAATACCGTTGAACTCACAGATGCCGAATGGGTTCCGATACGCCCCGGAACAGACGGCGCTCTCGCGCTGGGCATGTGCAACGTATTGATTGAAGAAGAGGAATACGACGAAGCATTTGTTCGCGACTGGACCCTGGGTTTTGCAGAGTTTAACAAATATGTTCAGCATTTCAAACCGGAAGCGGTGGAGCGGATTACTGGCGTACCGGCTGATACCGTAGTCTCTTTAGCCAGGCGGATCGCTAGAGTAAACGGCGCTGCACCGGCGATGTACAGCGGGCTCGAGTACAGTGACAGCGGTGTACAGGCGATTCGAGCAACAATTATACTTTGGGCGCTTTCCGGACAATTGGACGTCCCTGGAGGGCGCTGCTTTACCATGCAAGAGGACCATTTTCCCATTAACCGATCTGAGCATGTAGCAAACCCTGATCTGAAGAATGCGATTGGCAAAGCTCGTTTTCCGGTTTACACTGCTTATCGTAAAGAGGGGCATGCCATTGCGCTTCCTGATTCTGTTCTGAAGGGAAAGCCTTACAAGATTCACGCTCTAATTATCCTTGCAGGCTCTCTGTTGATTTCCTGGCCACAAACGCCAATCTGGAGAGAGACACTTAATGCTTTGGATTTTTTGGTTTGCATAGACCGTCATCTAACCGCTGACGCGGCATACGCGGACATTGTGTTACCGGCAACAACATATTACGAGAATGAATCCTATATGACCTATGGTCCGATTTTTCACATCCGGGAGAGAGTAATCGAACCGCTTGGCGAAGCCCGCAACGATTTCTTTATTCAGGCTGAACTTGCCAAACGCCTGGGATACGGTCATCTGTATCCGCAAACAGAGGAGGAACTGTTGAAGCACGTGCTCAAAGGGTCGGGATTTACGTTGGAAGATGTGCGTAAATCAGGTGGCACCGTTCGGTCACCAACCGTAATGATGCAGTACAAGAAATGGGAGAAAGGTTTGTTGCGGCCTGATGGAAAACCTGGATTCAACACGCCTTCCGGTAAATTTGAGATCGCCTCGACGATTCTTGAAGAGCATGGCTATAACCCGCTGCCGGTTTATACAGAGCCGCAGGAGAGTCCACGATCGCAGCCGGATCTTGCGAAGAAGTTACCGCTGGTGTTTAACTCTGGCGCGCGGGTGACCACCGATTTTCATTCTCAGCATCATGGAATTGAAAGCCTGCTGAGAGAACGCCCGGAGCCGACTGTTACGATAAACGCAAGCGATGCTGAAGCGCGAGGCATCGAAAACGGCGATCTCGTGCAAGTCAAGACGTCCCGAGGGCAGATCACCCTGCGCGCCCTGGTTACGGATAACATTGTAAAAGGCGCCGTGGAGGCAAACATGGGCGGCGGTTGTCACGTAGGACCGAAAGCGTGGCAGGAAGGTAATGTGAACGAGTTGACAGACCTTCAGCGGTACGATCCGATTTCAGGGTTCCCGGTTTATAAAGCGTTATTATGTGAGGTAATCAAAGCAGAAGGAGGAGAAACCTTAACGATTGATTTCGGAGAGTATGATGCCGCTGCTGAACTGGCAAAGATTTCCCTCCAACCTGAACCTGCCACTAAGCGGATTTATCTGGATCACAACGCCACGACTTACATTGATCCTGAAGTGAAGCAGGCAATGGAGGAATTTATTGAAAACCAGTTCGGCAACCCCTCGAGTATTTACAAAGAAGGAAGGACGGCAAAAACAGCTTTGGAGTCAGCACGCAGAAGCATTGCTCAATTACTCAATTGCACGGCAAAACGTATCGTATTTACCGGTAGCGGTTCCGAGGCCAATAACCTAATCATCAAGGGATTGGCCTTTGCCCATTGGAACGGCAAGAATCACATCATAACCTCTTCTATTGAACATCCGTCGGTGCTTGAACCATGCAGATGGTTAGAAAAATTCGGTTTCCAAGTAACGTATCTGCCGGTTGATCAGGCAGGAATGGTCAATCCTAACTATTTAGAAGCAGCTATTAAACCAGAGACTTTGCTGGTAAGTATAATGACGGCCAATAACGAAACCGGCACGATTCAGCCGATTGCCGAACTGGCACGCATAGCGAAGAAACACGGCGTATTATTCCACACGGACGCTACACAGGCAATCGGTAAAATTACGGTAGATGTCAGAGACTTAGGTGTAGACTTTCTCACTATCTCAGGTCACAAGATTTATGGTCCTAAAGGTGTAGGCGCTTTGTACATGCGCAAGGGGGTTGAGCTTGATCCACTCATAGACGGAGGAAAGCAGGAGAGCGGGCTGCGTTCCGGCACTGAGAATATCATAGGCGTGGTTGGACTTGGCAAAGCCGCTGAATTAGCTGGACAGCACCTTTCGCAAATGGAAAAAGTTCGCAAGTTGCGCGATAAGCTTGAACAGGGCATTAAAGAAATAATTCCGGACGCACGATTGAATGGGCACCGAACCGAACGACTCCAGAATACGATTAATATGCATCTTCCGGGCTTAAGGGGTGAGTCTGTCGTCCTCGCTCTGGATCAAAAAGGTGTCTGTATCTCAGCAGGATCTGCCTGTCACTCCGGGTCGCCAGAGCCGTCGCATGCTCTGCTGGCGATGGGATTATCGGAGGAAGAAGCACACTGCTCGGTGCGTATTTCGTTAGGCATCCGAAATACTGAGGAGGAAATTGACCGCACTCTTTCACTCGTAAAAGAGATTGTTCAGGAAGATAAAACGCAGATCCGGTTCGCGATCTGCCGTTGAATCTTAACACAAATATAAAGAAAGGAACGTAAAAATGGCACATGGGCAAAGTAGCAAAAATCCGCGATTCGAGATTCGCAATTATTTGACTGGCTCGTTTTACCACGACTTGTCACAGGATGTTTTTATGGGCGTAACCGCCGACCAGAAATCCATTCCCTCTAAATATTTCTACGACGAGCGCGGTTCGAGTCTGTATGAGCAGATCTGCAAACTGCCCGAGTACTATCTCACACGCACTGAGCTCTCCATCTTACAAGAGAAGAGCGACGCAATTATGGAACCGTTTGAAACCGGTGACCTGATCGAACTGGGCTCGGGCGTGAACTGGAAGATCAGCAAGCTCATCGATGCCGCAAACGACCCGCAGGGAGAAAATCTGCGGTATGTTCCGGTAGATGTCAGCGAGTCCGCACTCGTAGCCGCATCTGAGGATTTACTGACTAATTACCCGAAGTTGAGAGTGCTGGGGATCGTTGCTGATTTTACACGACATATGGAGGTAATACCAGACGATTCTGCGAAGTTTATTATCTTTTTCGGCAGCACGATCGGCAATTTGAACGAAGCTGAAAGTCAGCAATTTCTCCAAAATGTGGCGAATTCGATGAAGCCAGAAGATCGGTTTCTGATTGGACTTGACATGATCAAGCCAAAAACTATCCTAGGAGCGGCATATAACGACGCGCAGGGCGTTACGAGCGCATTTAACAAGAATGTTTTGCGAGTGATCAATCGAGAACTGCACGCGGATTTCGATCCAGCGGTGTTTGAGCATCTCGCATTTTATAACGACGAGCAAGAGCAGGTGGAGATGCACTTGCAGGCAACGCAACGAACAACAGTGGAAATAAATGATTTGGATTTAGCCGTCGAGTTCGAAAAGGGCGAAACGATTCACACCGAGATTTGCCGTAAGTTCAGCGAGAAGAGCGCCCAAAAAATGTTTTCTGAAGTGGAACTAAAAGTCGAGCAGTGGTTTACCGATCCTAAGGGCTGGTTCTCGCTTGTGGAGGTTGTAAGAAGGAGCTTTTGATACTATCTCCTGTCTCATTGCATACCTTTTAAGTAATCATAGAGAATTTTGATTTACTGCTTGTATCACACCATTCTCTATATACTTTTGTGGGTATCCTTATGATTTTGGGTTTTTTCAAAATATCTATAGAAAAAGATAGTGGAGTGGAGAATCTTCTCTATAGCCTGAAGATTGGA
>DATKWH010000021.1:0-5136 GCA_035529655.1 Bathyarchaeia archaeon | reverse complement strand
GGTATTTCCTCTTCCTCCTTGCCCAGTATTCTATTTAGCCACTTCACATATTTAAGTAGGTGATAGTCAGGTTTTATAGTTTTGCTTCGGTGCACGTACAGCATTAGACCGGGTGCTCATTTTGGAGATAGTTAATGTGTGAACGAGCAAGAATGATAATTGGGGCTTCACCTATGATCTTCTACGAAGGCTAATACTATATAGTATAAAGGTATATTTTAATCTTGACCCTTAGAGAAAGGGATAAGATATATTTTGACCCTAAAGCTGATAGGGGAAGCAGCAATATAAATTAGTATCAGAAAGCGTTAAAGAAAAAAGACGAATAGAGGATAAAACTTTCGGATAGACAGGAGTGGTGTGTAGAGATGGTGGAGAAATTCAATGAAAAGGCAAATGCATTAGCTCATGAATATTGGCGATTGAAAGAAATAACCGCCGAAGGGGCTGGTGGAAATAGGCTGGAAGAGATAGAGAAGCTATTGGAGAAGGGGATTGGGGGGAAGTTAAAGGATCAATTAGAGGCAGAAGCGAAGCGGCTACGAAAAGAGGTGGACGACATAAGCGGTGCCGTTATGAAGTTAGGAGAAATTGAAAAAGAAATATTGGAGATGACAGCGGAATTAGCCCCAAATTTAGACCTCTTTGAAGACGACATCTTCCCTTATGATAGCGAACACGAGCCGATTTCTGAAGAGTATTTCTCCACTCTTACCAACCTCTTTTTTGGCGCGCCATCTCCAAGTATTCAGTTCAAAGTAGCTACGTTCTCTAAGGATGGAATAAAGGTTGATTTAACAGACGAGAGTTCATCTTTGGAAGTTTTGGGATACGTAATAATGATGATTCAGGAGACTGCGAAGCAGATGCTCGGCATGGAGAATACCATAGATAAGTGTTGTGAGCTGCTCAAGCAAAACGAATACGCTTTTATTGTGTTAGGGACACTGCTCAAAGAAGGAAGGAGACTGGGGATGAAGGAGATAAAAGAGATTTCTCACAGAGAGGATAGGGAGCATAGGGAGCTGGTGGGTGATGCCCTTTATGATAAAGATCTGGTTACGGGTATAGCGTATTTAGTAGGCGATGGATGGGAATATAGCTTGATGAAGGAATATGACGATAAATACGAAGCGACGGACCTTGGTGAAACGGTATGGAGAAGCTGTAATGCCAAAGCAAGCGAAGATGAAGGGAAGAGGGAAAGAACAGGTATTTCAAATTCGAGCTTGAACATTCATAAGATATTAAAGTTTTTAAAAAAGTGAAGTCCTTACTTAAAAACAAAAGAGAAGAGAAGAGATGTGGTGGAAGAAGAAAGGGAAAGAAGAGAAGGAAAAAGTAGTTGCTTACCTGAGGTCAAAATTGTTCCCGTGGAATTTCGTCTTTGAAGACGTTGCGGAGGATGCCGTAGAACATTTTGTCCCGTACGCAATCCAGATGTGTGAAGCGAAGGGAATAGATAAGGGTTCGATAGGTGCCGAGGCGGTAAAAGCGGTGATTACGCGGGAAGTTAGAGAAGCCGTGGACGATTACCTGTTTGACCCTGAGGATAAAGAGATGATACGGATGCATGGTAAGTTTGCAGCCATCTATCCGTTCGCGTTCTCGCAGTGTTTAGCATATGTCATTTTATACCGACTTGGTCTCAAGCTGGAAGACGTCGTGGATATAAAGGCGATTAGCGACTTATTGGGACAGGATGTAATGGAGATTAGAAAGAGCGAAATCTTTATCCTAGACTTTATACCGCGAGACAGGGGTAAGGCGATGAAGATGTTTGCTAAATCTATCTTGGATAAAAAAGTTATAACGGCAGGGGGCGATTGTATAGGTAGCGTGAAGGATATTATTTTTGCTGACGAAACAGGGAAGGTGGAAGAATTAGTAGTAAATCACAACAGAGGCACTGGTTTGAAAAAAAGCCGGGTATCTATGGGTGACGTGCGTTTAAATATGTATAGCAAGAACATCGTTTTAAAATCTTCAAATTACCATAAATGAATATATTACCATAAATAAATGCAAACTATTAGAGAAGGATGAGAAGAAAGCAAAAATGAAGGTAAGAATACATGCCGGACCGAAAGCTTTATATACTCTCGTTTACTGTTGGAGAAGTATAATACGGGAGTTGTTGGCATTAATGGGTGGTAAAGAAGAAAGGGGGGGAATAAAATGCGGGTATTCGTGATAGGTTATGGACAGGCAGGAGGGAGAGTTGCGGATGCATTTTTAGCGCTTGCTAAGAAGACAGGGCAGAAGTTCGTGATTCGCGCATTAGCTATCAATACAGCGCGGTCAGATTTGATGGGGATAAAGAATATACCCATGGATGATAGGGTGCTTGTAGGAGAGTCACTCACGAAGGGGCATGGGATAGGTGCTGATAATGAATTAGGCGCGCAGGTTGCTACCGATGAAGTTTATACGATACAGAGCGAGATAGATAAGCGAGGGACACATCAGGTTGATGCTTTTCTGATAATAGCAGGTTTAGGAGGCGGGACCGGGTCTGGCGGTGCGCCAGTTTTAGCAAGAAGATTGAAGACGTTATACGAGGAACCGGTTTACGGGCTTGGGATATTACCGGCGAAAGATGAGGGGAGCTTATATTCTTTAAATGCCGCAAGAAGCCTGGTGACGTTTGTGAATGAAGTAGACAATCTTTTCCTTTTTGATAATGATGCGTGGAAGAAGGGCGGGGAGAGCGTAAAGGAAGCATTTGAGGACATAAACGAAGAAATTGTGAGGCGATTTGGGATTTTGTTCGGCGCGGGAGAGGCGAATGAAGTGGGGCAGATGGTCGTAGATGCGGCAGAGGTGATGAACACACTGAAAGGAGGCGGGATATCGACGATTGGATATGCCTCGGAAGAACTACCGAGTGAAGGATTGTTTAAGAAGTTCCTTGGTAAAAAGAAGGCCATGGAGAATCTGGATACGGTTACAAGGATTACCTCTTTGGTGAGGCGAGCAGTAGCAGGAAGATTAACGATACCATGCGATGTTTCAACTGCGGAGAAGGCGTTGATAATTGCCGCAGGACCACCGAAGGAGTTGAGCCGGAAGGGTATAGAGAAGTCAAAGATGCGAGTCGAAGAGATGATAAGAGGGAAAGAAGTGAGGGGCGGAGATTATCCACTGGTAAAGGGGCAGCATGTATCTACGATCGTTCTGTTTTCAGGAGTGACGGATGTCCCGCGGATAAAAGAGTTACAAGAGATTGGTGCCGACGCACAAGAGAAGATAAAAGAAGTATCGAGCGAGAAAGAGAAAGATTACAAAGAGCTTATGGATACAAATGAGAACATAAAGCCTTTGTTCTGAGGTATGCGAGAAAAGAAAGGTGATACCATTGAAAAATAACTCCCGACATATATTGACCTTACTTGTCATAGGTGCATTTTGTTTAATACCGCTCAGCATGAGCGTATGCGTTGCAGAAGAGTCAACCTCGTTGTCAACAACTCCTTTTGCGAATGTGGAGATAAAGGATCTGCGTTATGACGAGGTATATGGAACGGGAATGGTAGAAGGCGGCAGTGAAGTTTCTATAAAGGTTGTCTTAACGAACATTAGCAAGGAATTAGATGAATCAACGTTTAGTTTTCAGTCAGAATTGGTGGGGGCAATAGGAAGTATAAGTGGGGAAGGCCTGGAAGAGAAAGCGCTCCAAAGTGGCAGTTCTTACACTCTAAACCATAAAAAAGTCGTAGATGAAGTTGTCATAATTTGGTCGGGAGAGGCACCGGAAGTGGGAAAGCAAGAGACTTTCACGTTTTTAAACGTGACACAGGAGACGACAGAGGGTGAGTATTCGGTGATAGATGTCACAAAAGAAGTCTCCTCTAGGGTAATATATGATGTTATCATCGCAGTAGACAACGCAACCAGGGAGATAGAAAAGGCGACTTTGGCAATTGCTAACGCTGAAGAGGAAGGCCTTAACGTAGCTGATGCGAATACGAGTCTTACATTGGCTAATGAACATCTGAGCAATTCTCAGCAGTTATATAACGAAGGCAGGTCGGAGGAGGCATTAGTAGAGGCTGAGAAGGCATTGGATTCAGCGAAAGAGGCAGAAGCTAAAGCAGGGTCCGCAGTTGGAGGCAGAACGCTCAGGAATTATGCTATTATCGCCGTTGTGGTCGTGATTGCAATTATAGCAGTTGTATTGTTACTTCAACAAAGGCAAAGGAAACGGGGGGTCTATTAAGTAAATAAACCTTTTGGACTTCGAAATTTAGATGAAAATACCTCTGAATGGATGCAACGAAAAAAGTATCACCCCAATGCATACTTAGAGCGTAAGAGAAATGTTATAAGAGGGTTAAAAGCGAGAACGAAGATACTTGAGGTGATGGGCAGGGCGAAAGCACTCACCATAAAAGAAGTATCGAGCTTGGCAGTTTTGAGTTATTCCACTTCACGTCATCACTTACGTTTGTTGGAGGACGAACAAATAGTGAAGCGGAAGGGAAAGAGACCTTATAAATGGAAAATAACGGGAAAAGGTCAGAAACGTCTGAATCAATTAAGTTAAACCAAAATTTATATACGCAGAGGAGGGATAAGTAAACTAAGCAAGCACGGATGTCGGGATAGCCAAGAGGTCTAAGGCGGTAGGTTGCTAACCTACTTCCCCTTACGGGGAGCGAGGGTTCGAATCCCTCTCCCGGCGCTTATGCTACGCCCCATTTCGTTCCTATATGAGGGACTATTACAAAGAGGAATCATGAAATCGCCCATACCGGTGAATCATATTCTTCTCGTCCTGGATGAAACAGACCTTCTCGCAGATGAGCGGGGAATGGAAAAGCTCAAGCACTTCGTACGGTGGTGCCATGCACTGAACATAGAGATTATAAGTGTTTACATCAGCGTTATCCATGAAGGGATGGATAGACGCTTATTGAAAAACGCATATTCTCACCTCGAAGAAGAGCTAACAAAGACGTTGAGCAAAGAAAATGCTTCCTTAAGTATATATGGCGGCGAATCGGAACGCGAACCAGCGTATACAAAGTTCGTAGAAGATACGGGTGCTAACAAAAGGAGAATAACGATTTCATTAGGGTTTGGTGGTAGAAGCGAGCTGACAGAGGCGGTAAAAGAGATAGTGAAGAAGGTGAA
>DATKWH010000020.1:0-5771 GCA_035529655.1 Bathyarchaeia archaeon | reverse complement strand
ATTGAGGAGGATTTGTAGTTCGATACTATAAGGGCAGTTAGTTGCACGGCACGTTTCATGTAAAAAAGAATTTTCTACACAGCACTTCTGCTCGATCGGTAAAGGTGACATTGTAATCCGATGGGAGACACTGTTTATACGGAAACTGGGCGAATCGGTAATCCATCAGAACAATGATACATCTGTCCTGCTCGCTTCTTATACCTCTGCCAGCCGCTTGCAGCACCTTTGTAACCGCAGGGTAGAGATAACCATACAGTCGACCTTTTTCAGCTCCGTATTTCCCCGTATAATAGCCTTCTATCGTTTTTACCTCCAATGTTGGTGGACTTAACGGCAATCCCACGACTATAATCGCCTTTAGCGTGTTGGATTCGTAATCCATGCCTTCGGAGAACGACCCACCCTGCACGGCGAGCAATATCCCATCATTAGTATCCCGTAACGACTCATAAAGCATATTTTTCTCCTCTTTCTTCATCTCCCTCCGCTCTACCATCGCCCTTCTGCTCACGTCCTCAGGTAAATACGCAGCAATACTTTTTAGAAGTGCATAAGAAGGAAAAAAGACTGCCATGCCACCTTTTACGTATTGAGCTACTTCACCAATCTTCTCGGCTACCTTTTTATACATCTCTTCGCCCCGTTTTGTATATTTCGTTGTAAGCTCTTTTGTAACCACAATCTGTCGGTTCTCCTCTGGAAAAGGGGACTTGTACTCCATCATAGCTACCTCTTTGCCTCTGATTCGTTCTGGAGTGACGCCGAGTACATCGGCATACATCTCTGTGGGGCATAACGTGCCGCTCATCATTATGGTTGCATGCACCCGTGCGATTATTGGCGCGCTTATTACCGAGGGGTCAAGCAGTTTGAAGTAAAGCATTGGATTCTCTCGCTGTGCGAGCGAATATATCCGTACACATTTCTCACGTGTTCTCCACCCGTCTAAGAACTCCGCCAAGTTGATGATATTCCGTTGCGCCGTCTCTTTCTCTTTTTTATATCTTGGGCTTCCGGTAGTTCCAGACACGTTATAAAGGTTCTTTTTCAAGGTTTTAAGAATGCGTTTCTCTTCTGCGGAGAATACATCTTTTGTGCTCCCCGCGGTTTTAGCCTCGCCGGTAGTCTCAAGGTCTTCGGCAATGCTTTGAAGCGTGTTAACGAAATCATCATAACTTATTGCTTCTATTCTCCGCCGCAACACCTTCTCCATCTCTTCCAGCAGAAAATCCCGCTCCACCGCTATCTCCACCGCTTTGTTTTTACTCGCTTCCAGAGCCAATTTCGTGAAGATCTTTTCCAATTCCATGAGATTGCCGTACATTTCACGATCTATATACCTGATCTCCCGCGCTGCACTGGTTATCGTGCTCATTCGCAAGGTGTTGCTGAGATTGTTACGTATACGGTCAGGCAGGTTATGTGCTTCGTCAACGATTACAATAAGGTCATCCAAACCCGCTTCTATCTTCTCTAACACCATTTCTGCAATGTCCGGGGAAAAGAGATAGTTATAGTCGCACACGACCACATCAGCACGTTCAGCCACCTCCAAAGCCGCCTTATACGGGCATACTCCTCTACCAGTGCACCAGCCATATAACTCCTCTACATGCAGTATTTCATCTCGTATCCGCCGCAGTGCTTCTTCATCGTTCTTAAGGAAATACCGACATCGTTTATTCTTCTGCTCGGACTTGCAAAACTCGTTGAATAAAGAATAATACTCCCGATAGATGGAGGTCGCACGTGGGCACATGGATTGCTTCGACGTAACGTCAACCGCCACGAAATTGAGTTTGGCATGCTGCTTTATCATTCTGAGCGTGTCAATAGCTATTTTGTGCTGACTGCGTTTGGAAGTAAGGAAAAAGATAGTCTTTTCGTTTTCCAGTGCATACTGTAAGGCTGGAACGAGCGCCGCAACGGTTTTCCCTATCCCGGTCGGCGCATGAGCGATAAGGATCTTTTCGGACTCTACCGAATCCCTTACATCTTCCATGAACTCCTTCTGCCCTTCTCTTATAGACAAGAAGGGGAAATATGAGTTGTTTGTTTTAGTCATGTACTGTAAAATTTTACTTTTTCACGTGCCTTTATTTTTAGGTTGTTCTCTTTTGTTTTAAATTCCATGCACCACACAGGTAAATGTAAAGTCACCGATTTTTACAAGAGATGGGGTTTTGAACCACGTGGAGAACCATTCATGAAAGAAGGCATAAAGGCATATAGAGGTGTATCTTAAAGCTTAGCTAGCCTTACTATCAACTTTATCTGAACTATAAGTGTACAACGATGGAATTACACGAAATGTTTAACAGGTTATAGTTTAAGAAGTAACTTATAGACACAAGGGGTACATTCTCTTTTGGGAGTTAAAACGCTTCTGAAGGTAGGTATGTGTGTATCCTGATTTGTTTGTCACTGACTGGAGATTGCGATTGCACGCAATAGAGAAAAAATGAGAAGAGAAGAAGCATTGCTTTTGTTGCTGGTGGGCACCGTTTTAGTGAGTGGATGTTTAAGCACGGATAATCCCGTAAAAGTGGTTGAAGACGGCGACTACGTTCAGGTAGACTACGTCGGGAAACTGGAAGACGGTACTGTTTTTGACACGTCTGTGAAGGACGTTGCGATTGAAGCAGGAATATACAACCAGAGAAGGGATTACCAGCCGCTTGGATTTACGGTTGGTGCAGGTGAGATGATCGTGGGATTTGGTAAGGGGGTTGTAGGTATGGCTGTGGATGAAAATAAGACTTTAACCATCCCGCCCGAAGAAGCATACGGCGCCTATCGTGAGGATATGCTAATAACCAGCCCGATTGAAGAATTGGCTGCCGCGGGTATTACTCCTGTAGTTGGGCAGAAGATTGGTACTGCTCGGGGGCAGGTAGGCACTATAACAAAGGTCACAGATACAGATGTTGTGATTGATTTCAATCATGAACTCGCAGGAAAAACATTGATTTTTGATGTGACGCTCGTTTCTATTGACCTGGATGAGACCTGAATGACCAAAAACTATGAGATAAGGAGAGAAAATAGCGCTTGTGCTATTTACGGTAGCACATGTAATATATCGAATACCTTCCGCTTAACTGTCTTGTTTTTCAGCTTTTCACCGCGACCTATTTATATAAGATAAAAATATAGAATTCACTTAAGTGATAGCGAGGAATAAGCGATTTTTCCTTGTATCACGAAAGAAAACGAAAGAGGATATAAAGGAGGTTTTGTAAGGTATGGAATATAGTGGAGAAAGAAGGGGATTTCGCGCCCCTATAGAGGTAGGCGCGACCTACGACGTAACGATAGAGGATGTAGGTAGAGAAGGCGATGGCATAACACGAGTAGAGGGTTTTGTGGTTTTTGTGCCCAACACGAACAAAGGGGATAACGTGAAGATACGGGTAACAAAAGTCTCGAGGAGAGTTGGATTTGCAGAAGTAGTTGCGGAATGAACGTTCATTACGCTTCTCATTTATAAAACTGCTTACCAAAGCTATAGCGTTCCTAACTATAGCTTTCCTCTTTTTATTTTTTACTACAATACGTTTTATGCAATTTTTACTTTCCAGAAGGCCAACATTCTAACCTAAGTGCGTGATTCGATAACCAAGGATACTCATGCAAAAATATTCTGTTATGAAGGTACTTAACAATTGTTTTGCCTCTGCAATAACGTCCAAAACCGCTTTTCATCATGCTGTCCGGCGTTATAGTCAAAAATTAAAAAATAAAGAGTGCATGTTTTCCCCACGCACTCACATCGCTTGTGCATAATGGTGGCTCTATCTGCGTCTGTTTGCCCTGTCTCTGTTCGTGCTATTCGCCCATAGTTGAAGTTTGGGCTAGCCATCTGAACCCATATCCACGCTGATAACCCTAGCCGTAGGTACTCTTGTGGTCGCAGATACCATCGCCATCTTCATCCACGAATCCCGGACAATTTTGACAGTCAATATTGTACTGTGCATGTAACTCCTGTTTGAACTCTTGCATTTGTTGATGCATTTATTGTCTTTGCTCTTCAGTCAACTGGTTCATCCAACACTGCCCAAAAGGCTGCTCATCACCTGCTGCCGTTTGAGCTGTACCGCTTAAAGTTGTTTCGAGCGGATGCAACACCGACAGACGTAACTACCAGTGCCACGACCAATATTCCAGCAATCAATTTTGTTTTCATCTTATCATTACACATCCTAATTTTTTTAACGTGTCTCCACGGTTATAGATAGGAAATGATCCACCATAAGCTTTTCTTTTCGTCCTAATTGTACCCAAATCTCACCCTAATTACTTCGGACTTACACGAGGTAATCAACCCCTTTTAAACTCTCAGAACCAATTATTCAAGATTTTAGACTTATGTACAGCAATATTGACAGCGCCACAAATTCAAACAAATCGGGCACTATTGTGAACAATCCCAGAGCATTTATATGGCGAAAGCCCCACATCACGTGGACGAATGGATTCGAGGTGAACGTCTGCACAAGCAAGAGAATAATGAAGGCAATCAATCCCAACGCGAATTTAGATTTTATCTGCTCGTAATTCTTCGCATAGATGACAAGTAAACACAACAAGAGGATAACGTTTCCTAATGTTGTAACCGCTTTGAGGTTGACGAGCCACATGTCTGGCTGAGGCAGAGGTACCGGCATTTTTATCACCTTCTATTTTCTCTCTTTCGTTTTCTTTTAAAGTTATTCCATTAATTTGGCTGACCTGCTTTTTCCCAGCGACTAGGTATCAAAATTTTCAAAAAATAATGGGTGCGTGGAAGATGTGGGAAAAAAACCACGCACCACTACTAAGGTTTGTGTATAATGGCGACTGTACCATCTCTGTTCTCACTATTCCTCTAGATCAGGATGAGTTGGCGGGAATTCGTCGAATCCAGGTTCTCCCCGAAACCCCCGCATGTGCGGGCCCAGGTTGTCATAGATACCATCACCATCTTCATCCACAAATTGCAGGCCGCTGGGACAGGTGATGTTGTACTGCTCGAACAACTCCTGCCGGAACTCCCGCATTTGTTCCTGCATTTCTTGTCTCTCCTCTTCCGTCAAGTCGACACCGTACTGCTCCGCTAACTCCTGCCTGTACTCTTGCATTTGCTGATGCACTTCCTGTCTCTGCTCCTCCGTCAATTGGTTCATCCCGCATGGACCTTTGGACCAGTGATGTGCTATCTCGGGCAATTGCACGCCTTCAGGTGGTTGCATGCCCAAATTGTCTCGGGCAAGAACCACACCAGTGGCGGTTGCTACCAGTGCTAAAACCACCAATCCCGCAATCAATTTTGTTTTCATTTCGTCATATCACCTCCTAATTTTTAAACGTTTTTCCACGGTTCTATATTAGAAATAACCCCTCATAAGCTTTTCTTTTCGCCACAATTAGACCCAAATCTCACCCAAATTCGTTTGGGCTTACATATAACTAAGTTAACCGGAACTCTATGAATTTTAACCGACGATGAAGCACCATGCAATAGTGAGTCTAACGATGTATTGAAAAGCATTTCACTCATACCTCAATGCATCAACCGGCTTGAGTTTTGACGCGCGATATGCCGGAATCACGCCTGCTGCCATACCAATGCCCATCGAAAGGAGTAATGCACCAATTAAAAGCAGAGGCGTAATGACAGTTGTCATTCCAGCCCCACCCATTCCCATTATCCCCATACCCAAGAGCGGCAGTAATGAAGAAATACCGGTTCCAAGACCTATCCCCAATAAGCCTCCAACCAGGCC
>DATKWH010000019.1:0-5017 GCA_035529655.1 Bathyarchaeia archaeon | reverse complement strand
TTGCATTTAAATCGCTGCCGGCCGTTTTTGTCATGTCCATATTTAACTATGTTGCCTGCACCGCTTTTGCCGTAATCACGGCAATCTTGATTGGAGCAGAACTCTTTTTGAGGATCTGCCTCTAATTTGCTATTTGGCATAGATATAGGTAGGTAATCAACCCATATAAATCAACCGCATATTAGGACGCTACCAAAATTTTAAAACTTTAGAATACCACTTAAATTAAATTGAAATAGTTTTTTATTATCTCTATCCTTATTCATCCTCTCAACAAATAGTACAACAAAACCATGAACACCGCAAAGAATCAGAATAAAAATCCAGTAGCTTCATGGATAGACTACGATTACTTCAAAGAAGAACGAAAAGCGATAAAAGCTTTGACCGTCATATTGAGAACTGCAGGCTGTCAGTGGCGTAAATGTACGATGTGCGGCTTCTGGCAAGAATCCGCAGACGTGACACAGGCGGACATCCTGGCGCAACTGGACCGATCGTTAAGAAACAGCCCTGAAGAAGAGTTTATACTTAAGATCTTCACCTCCGGTAGCTTCCTTGACGAACGAGAAATATCGAGTGCGACAAGAAAAGAGATAGCCGCGATGGTGCGAAAAGTAGGGAGGATAAGGAAGTTCATCGTAGAGACAAGACCAGAATTTGTAAGCGCCGAGAAAATTGAGGATTTGAAAGGTGTTGAGAACCTTGAGCTTGCTATCGGGTTAGAAACCGCAAATGATTTCTTCAGGTCGAAGTATATAAAAAAGGGTTTCTCGTTCGACGATTATAGAAAAACGGCAAAGATTATAATAGATGGCGGTGCAACGGTAAAAACGTATCTTCTACTCAAACCACCGTTTGTATCAGAAAAGAAGGCAATGGAAGACGTTATCAAATCTGCTGAGCTTGTCTCCAACTATTCTCCCACAATCTCGTTGAATCTCTGCAACATACAGAAATACACCCCGTTAGAAGCTTTATGGAGACGAGGGTATTATAGACCGCCGTGGCTCTGGAGTGCTGTTGAAGCGATAAAAGAGATAAAGAAACGAAATATCGTGGTGATGTCAGACCCCGTGGGTGCAGGGTTTAAACGAGGCCCACATAATTGTGGTACTTGCGACCTGGAGATAAAAGAAGCAATAAAGACGTTTAATATAACGCAAGACGTGCGCGTGTTAGAACACCTCGACGAGAACGAGATAGAGTGCGAATGCAAGGAGGTATGGCGTGCACTGCTAAACTACGATGCTTTTTTGTTTGATTCGATCTTAGAAGGAAAAAGGTTATCAAGAGAGAAAATAAATTTTTAGGTGGAGACTGTGTGTGAATATGGGCTTGCTCGCGAATATAAAAGAGACGGGGGATTATAAGAAATACCTGAAAACGCTTATTCTGGCAATTGCACTCGCATTTCTCACACTGTACATCGCGTTTGGCTTGATGTTCTTTGCACCGAAAGAGAATACTGTCCCCGGATGGTTCATATTGTTGACCTTCGCTATCTCCTTTATTATGTTCACCGTGTTTTACGAATCGAAAGTTAAAAGCACGAGTAAGAGCGGCAAAAAAGATAAAGAGCGTTTGAAATCACTTATTAAAGGCTTATTCCTCGGTATATGTGCAACCTTCGCATTCGTTGCAGTTATAGGTGGCGTAAAATTCATGCTAATGGGAGGTATTCAAGAAATTGGAGGAATAGAAGTGTTTATCTCTGCGTTGGCGATATGCATGATTGTGAGCATGGTGTTTCTCAGCCTGTTAAGACCTTCTTAATTCAAAGAGCGATTTTCAGAAGACGCTCTATTTTTTTCCGCACCTCGTCGCTCGGGATTATCTCCTCGTGTTCTATCTTCCGCAACAAAGATTGTTTCTCATTTATCCTTTGTGCAAGTTCTGCTTGTTTCAGCCCGGCTTTCTCCCTCGCCTCTTTTATCTTTCGTCCGTAATCCTCGGCAATTTCCAGCCCCTCTTCTATCTCGTGGTCCATCTGATCGTATAATCGCCGTTTAGCCTGAGCGAGCTGCACGCGTTCACTACCAAAAGTTATCTTTGTCTTTGTATCTTCCACTACAACCGTCCCATGCCGTGCACACGCTTTACATACTCGTAGCTTTGAGCTGCCTATTGCTACGTATTGTGCCTTTCCTTCTATTTCCACACCACATATCTCACACTCGGTCATTTTATTTCGAAATCCTCGTGTGCTCTAATTTATATATATATGATACCGTGGAGAAATAAATAGTAGGGCAAAATGAAAGCAAGCAGTGGCGGTACATCGTCAGGCGAGGATTACTCAAGATACTTACAGGACAGGTTAAAGCAGTCAGAGGAAGCAAATATTCGGCTGAAAGAGAGACTGGAGGGGATAGAGCGAGAAGGGCAATATTACGAGAATATGCGAACTCGCTACGAGAGTGAGATACGGAAGTTACGGTCAGAACTGGAAAAGTTGCGAGCGCCACCGTTGATAATCGGAACAGTCGTCGAGGTGATAGATGAGAAGAGGATGGTAGTGAGAAGCAGTACAGGACCTCGATTCGTTGTCAATTACTCACATTTCATAGAGCCTAAAGAGATCTTTGCCGGTGCACAAGTTGGCTTGAATCAGCAATCGCTGGCTGTGGTTAGCGTGCTCCCGTCTGCAAAAGACCCTTCGGTGTATGGTATGGAAGTAATAGAGTCACCGGATGCGAACTATGGAATGATAGGTGGGTTGGAGGAGCAGATAGAAGAGATAACGGAGATCGTCGAACTTCCGCTGACCGAGCCAGAGCGGTTTGAGCGCATAGGTGTGGTGCCACCGAAAGGTGTGCTTTTAGTAGGAGAGCCGGGCACGGGAAAAACATTGCTTGCAAAAGCCGTTGCAAACCGCACATCCGCACGTTTTATACGAGTCGTTGGCTCTGAATTGGTGCAGAAATACATCGGAGAGGGCGCGAGGATGGTGCGAGAACTCTTTGATTTGGCAAAGGAAAAAGCACCATCCATATTGTTCATTGACGAGATAGACGCGATAGCGGCTCGTAGAGTAGAGGACGGCACTTCGGGAGAGCGAGAAGTACAGCGGACAATGATGCAACTGTTAGCAGAAGTAGACGGGTTTGACCAAAGAGGAGATGTGCGGATAATAGGAGCAACGAATAGACCGGATATTCTTGACCCTGCATTGCTCCGACCCGGACGATTTGACCGTATCATAAAAGTGCCGATACCAGATAAGGACGGGCGAAAGGAAATATTTAAGATACATACAGCCATGATGAAGATGAATGAGGATGTAGATTTCGATACTTTAGCGGCACTTACTGAAAGTGCTACTGGCGCGGATATAAAGGCGATCTCCGTCGAAGCTGGTATGTTTGCAGCGAGAAAGAAGATGGATGCAATAAGAATGGAAGAATTCGAGTGGGCAATAAAGAAGGTAAAGAAAAGCAAGCAGTGGGATTATATTGATACTAAAGAGGCGGGAGTGATGTTCGCGTAAACACTTTTTCTTTTTAGAAAAAAGAAAACCTGTGCTAGAAGAAAAAAACCATTTCCAGTGAACGCTTTTTGAATGGGTGGCTTTGGAAGGACACTAAAACCAAAGAAAGGTTATTTCTGCGATAAGACTTGACTTATCAAGATGCCAACATCCGAATCAAGTGTGTTAAGAGAAGAAGCGAAGAGGAAAACGATACATATCTGCGGTGTTGCAATTCCGGTACTTTATCTCTTCTTACAAAAGGAATTGATCATTATCGGCTTTGTTCTTGCCCTTTTTGCTATTTGTATCATTGAATGGTTACGACTTAGTGGTGTCATCTCATTACCGTTTCTCAGGGATAAGGAACAGAAGAAGATCGGTGCCTATGTATTTTTTGTTATCGGTGCGTTTATCAGCATCTTAATCTTCGAGAAGAGCATTGCAATAGCAGCAATCCTCATGCTGGTGATAGGAGACGCTGTCTCTGGTATGGCTGGACCACTAATGAGCGTAGACACACCAGAACTGTACGAAAAGAGAATGAAGCGCCCCTTAGTGATGCTGGTCATGTCCGTTACTTGTTTGGTAATAGGATGGCTGGTACTCCACTCGGTACCAGTGGCAGTTTCCGGAGCATTTGGCGCTACAATAGCAGATGGCGTGCCGTTGCGAATTCATAGCGTGCAAATAGACGATAATCTTACGATACCGCTGTTTTCAGGCATGTTGATGAGTTTTGTATTGATTTTGTTGTAGTTTGCAAACCTTTTCTTAGAAAGGAAAGGGTTATCAAAAGAATTTTTATCTCTACTACAGGTTCTTTTTTAAAAAGAAAGTGTAAGAAACAGTTTTTACTACGAGCGCTCTAATTCCCATCCCCGCTCTTCCATGTAGTGATACGCCTTTTCAAAGAAGTCCGTTTCGGCATCCTTTATGTTACTAAACCATCTATCGCTCTTCACGCCCTGCAGTTCAATATATTCTCCCGTTTGCGGATTTTTAATCGTGCACGCTTCTATTCTCCACTGTTTCTGATGTGCTACTCCTTGTGACTCGTACGTGAATTTTATGTCTGGATTGCATCGGTTTATCGCCCTGAACCCATTCTCAAACCGGTTTCTGACAGGTATGAAGTCTTCTACAGCAGACATCTTCTCCTGCAACTGCTCAAGTATCTGAAATTTCTGGAGAAACTTCTTTACCTCCTTCATTCCCTGTGAGCCTCTGCCATCCCAATGGATCGCACCGCAAACGGCCTCGAAAACGTCTGCAATTACTTTCGGGCTTATGTTTTCTCTTTCTTCGCTTGCTCTGATGTAATTTCTGAGACCTATAGTTTCTCCATATTTAGCCAATCTCTGATTATTCTCTAGTTCTGCCTTAAGAAAGGTCATCTTCCCTTCATCGAGCGATTCTTCCGCCATGAGGTTCTCTGTTAGTATCAGACTGATAACGCGGTCTCCAAGGAGTTCGAGTCTTTGATAATTCAAAGCATCGGGATGTTCTTTAGAGTACGAACTCGTCGTTATCGCCTCTTCCAGAAGT
>DATKWH010000018.1:0-10613 GCA_035529655.1 Bathyarchaeia archaeon | reverse complement strand
CTTCCGCACGTCCCGCTTGGTTCGTTCTCGGGCTTTTACTATTATATTCCTCTTCGCTAATGCTTCTTTCACTTCGCTACCTCTATATTTCCTCATTGCTGCTGTCCGGCTCATCTCCCGACCGGAGCCATGTGCGCAGCTTCCAAACGTTTCGTCCTTCGCTATCTCTGTACCTACGGCTAAAAAGCTGCGTGTGCCCATCGAGCCGGGAATCAAGACTGGCTGCCCAACGCTTCGATAAAGGGGGGGTAATCGTTCATCACCTGCGGGGAACGCCCTCGTTGCTCCCTTACGGTGCACACATAACTTCCTCCGCTTCCCTTCTATCACGTGCTCTTCCGCTTTCGCTATGTTATGTGCAATATCATACACCAGCTTCATCTCCATATCTTCCGCTTTCCTTCCCAGCACGTCTTCAAAGACTTTCCGTACCCAATGCATTGCGAGTTGTCTGTTCGCAAACGCGTAATTCGCACACGAGCACATCGCTTCATAATAATCCATACCCGTGCCGCTCTGTAAGTAAGCGCATGCCAATTCACGCTCTAAACCGAGTATCCGCGCTAATACTGGATCTTTGCTCATCTCGCGTTCAAATTTCCTTAAATAATATGTGCAAACGCCGTGTGAGAAGCCTCTACCACCAGTATGAACTAAAACCGCTACTTGCCCCTTTTCTTCTATGCCAAATGCCTTTGCGAGCGGTTCATCAAAAATATCATCCACTACCTGCACTTCTAAAAAGTGGTTTCCAGAACCGAGCGTGCCGAGCTGAGGTGCACCCCGCTGCTTTGACTTCTCATCGATCTTATCAGTATTCGCCGCTTTTAATCTCCCTCCTTCCTCTGTTCTCTCTACATCTTCCTCCCAGCCATAACCGTTCTCAATGCACCATTCGGAACCACCCCGCAGTACTTCGTCTAACTGGCTAAATGACAGCCGCACCTTTCCGGATAGCCCCAGTCCTGATGGAATATATTCAAATAAGCCATCTACTATCTCAGACAGATGAGGTCTGACGTCCTCCTCTTTCAGATTAGTTCGAATTAGTCGTACGCCACAATTTATGTCGTAACCGACACCGCCGGGCGATATAACGCCTTCCTCGAAGTCCGTAGCCGCAACTCCGCCAATTGGAAAGCCATACCCCTGATGACCGTCAGGCATAACCATTGAGTATTTCTGTATACCAGGAAGCGAAGAGACGTTTATCGTTTGCTGCAGCGTTAGATCGCGCTTCATCTTATCTAACAGCGCTTCCGCCGCATATATCCTCACTGGCGTCCTCATGTAGTCTTTATACGACTGCGGCACTTCCCATACATCTGCTCTTATCTTTTTAAGCGGGATGTCCATCTTTACAACACCTCTCCAAATTTACTTTTAGCATCTGCGATACAATGAAAAACACCTCACCTCACTTTTTGATCTCCCTTTCTTTTTGTTTCTTTAATATATTTAATCAAACCACCGCTTTCCAAGAGCTTCTGCATAAATTCTGGTAGCGGTTTGAACTGATATTCCTCATTTTTTGTGAGATTCGTTATTACGCCGTCGTCAAACCGTAGTTCTATTTGATCTGTTTCTTCGATCCTGTCTAAAATGTCAACTTCGATCAGAAGCAATCCGATATTAATAGAATTTCTGAAGAAGATTCGTGCAAAACTCTTTGCAATCACGCAGCGTATGCCCGCTCCGAGTAATGCACGTGGTGCGTGCTCTCGTGAACTGCCACAGCCGAAATTATCACCTGCCACGATGACATCGTCCTCCTGCGCTTCTTTTGAAAATTCCGGTTTTACTTTAGCGAACGCATGAGCTGCAAGCTTCTTTGCGTCCCCAGTCGTCAGATATTCCGCAGGTATAATCTGATCGGTATCCACGTTGTCTCCAAACTTCCAGATTCTCATTTTTATCACAAACAAACCTTTTCTTAAAAGAAAAGCTTTACTAAAAGAACCTAATAATAAGGCTGGTAGTTAGGTTAGCTTTTTTGTTTATAAAAGCCTTTTCCGGTAAAGCCATGCGGCGACGCCCAGTACAGCGGCAACTACTGCTATTGCAAAAGCTCGCGTGAAACCCAGTTTGAAGATATGAATGGTAAGCTGTACGCTCCAACAACGCATACCACGAGTATAACTGTGGGAATCGTAGAGATAACCGCCTTCGAGATTTTTTCACTTATATTTTTGAGCGTGATTGTGCTATCAATTAAAATATCACATAAAGAAGCCCGCTATCCACAGTGCTATTTTTATACCAAAATCTTGTATTGTGCTCTCGCTCTCATAGGTTATTGTCCCGGCGTTTAACGCATCTATAAATGCAGAAACAGGGTCGTCAGAATTCATTATAGTGCGAATGGTGTTCTCGTCGGTAGATGCGCTCATCGTTGGGTCTGAGAAATTACCTTTTTCAAAGCTCGTGATTTTTGCGTCCTCATCGGTCGTAATTGCAATGCTGAGCACTGACCCATCGGTAAGATTAATTTCAGCGTTTATCCGCTCCTCGCCGATCAAGCTCGTCATAAGCGGTATGTCCCCAACATTTTCATTGTATACATCCACCAGTGGTTTCATTTCTTCAAATAGATCAGATCCTCCGTTTGTTCCCCAAACAGAGGGAACTATCCCTCCAAAGACTGCGATCACCAAAACAGCCGTAACGAATACAGATGTGTATTTTATTTTTCCCATTGCGTTCACCTCCTCAGTTTACATTATTCTTCTCTTTTACACTATTTAAACCTTTTGTTTATGTTCTGTTCTCACGAAAACCTCGTAAATATTTGTAATAAAAAGGTCTAAAGGTAAACGAACAATTATGAGAATTCTAAAAGAAGCAGAGTACAACTATTTAAAAGGCAAAGCAAGGCGTAATAGGAATTATACTTTAATAGCCTCTTTGCCTATTTTCATTCTCATACTGCTTGTCATTCAGGGTAAATTTTCCTGGATTCCCCCTGTACCATGGTATCTTTATATTTTGTACTTAGCTGTTCCCATTTTTTCCTGAAGAGATGTTTAAACTATAAAAAGGCATAAAGGGAGAAAAAGAAGTGACTGCGGCTCTACAAAAGCTGAACGATTCCTATTACCTGCTGAATGATGTTGTATTATATCCCAAAGCTGGTAATATAGATCACCTCGTCCTCGGACCAAACGGAATCTTTGTCATTGAAACGAAGAATTATAAAGGGGATATAAGTTGCTATGGGGACAAATGGCAGCGTCATTACGATGAAATATGTTACCCCCTATCAAGTATCAGTAAACAGGCTAAAAAGAATGCTTTGATAGTGAGGAGATTTTTAGAAGAAAATGACCACAGTGGTCGTTTTAAAAATATATGGGTGAATGCTCTTGTGGTATTTGTCAATCCGCAAGTAGAATTAGCACTACATAAGCCAACACTACCAGTTTTACGTATGTTTGAATTGTCAGATTTTATTAAACAGGTAAAAACAGATAAATCGCTGTCAGATGATGATTTAAAGATGTTTTGAGGTATCATTTTTAAAAAAGCTGTGAAAGAATGACTATCTTCACAGTTCCAACTCCGTCGGATCGGTTATTCGTCCTGTAATTGCCGACGCTGCAACTACTGCCGGATTCGCCAGATATACTTCGGAATCCTTGTGCCCCATCCGCCCGATGAAGTTTCGGTTTGTTGTGCTTACGCAACGTTCGCCCTGTGCAAGAACGCCCATGTGCCCGCCAAGACATGCGCCGCAGGTGGGACCACAAACAAAAGCTCCCGCATTAAGGAAAGTTTGGATTAACCCCTCTTCGATCGCCTGCCGGAACACCTTCTCACTTGCTGGCACTACAATCATTCGAACCTCTGGATTTACCTCTTTACCTTTCAATAGCTTTGCAGCAACCCGTAAATCCTCCATTCTACCATTGGTGCACGAGCCGAGATACGCTTGATCAATGAGGACGTCCAATTCGCTTGCAGGCGCGGTATTCTCAGGTAAAAAGGGTTTTGCGACCGTTGGTACGATCTCCGCAGCATCATATTCAAACACTTCCTCGTAATCTCCTTCATTACCATCGGCATAAACTGCGTTATATTCGCCTCGTACCCGCCCGTTCAGGAACTCGAAAACCTTCTCGTCAGGTGGGATGATCCCTGCTTTAGCTCCTGCTTCTATCGCCATGTTCGATATTGTTATCCTATCAGAAATGCTCAAACTTTCGATCGCAGTCCCGTAAAACTCCTGCGCCTTGTAGAGCGAGCCGGAAACGCCTATATCACCAATGACATGCAGAATTATATCTTTACCCATTACGTATCGCTTCAACGTACCGGTAATCACAAACTTCTGCGTCTCTGGAACTTTGAACCACAACCTCCCGGTAGCCATTGCTGCGGCCGCTTCTGTCGAGCCTACACCGGTGGAAAAAGCCCCTAATGCACCATACGAGCAGGTATGTGAATCTGCACCTATGATTAACCGCCCAGGCGCAGCAAATCCGTCCTCTATCATTACCTGATGGCATACCCCACCTCGCCCTATGTCATAATAATGCTCAATCCTGTATCGCCGAGCATAATCCCGCAATGCTTTCGCCTGCTCTGCAGAAGCCACATCCTTGTTTGGAACATAATGGTCCTGTACCACGACTACTTTCTCGCGTCTTATCTCGTCCTCACGTCCAAGCTCCTCGAAGACTTCAAAAGCAGGCACACCCGTTATGTCATTCACCATGATGTAATCTACCGCGCAGTCAACGATTTCACCGGCACTCGCCGCATTATCTTTCCCTGCTTTTTCACCCAGTATTTTTTCCGCTATCGTAGGCATAGTTCAATAACCCCTTCTCGTTTAGAAAAGATAAACGTTTACAAAAAATCCATTGATATCTTTTTGTCCAAGAACGTTTTGCATCCTCCTATCCATCATAACCGAATCACCTTTCCTGCAAATCCATTCACAACGTCCAGTGGTATCTCGAATTCTCCGCTAAGTCCGGCATTTAGTGCTACCCAGGTGTTTAACGCGGTACAAATCGTCAAAATCTTCTGCTCATCACAAGTCTTTTCAGTTATCGCGTTGACAACCGCCTCTGTGTTGATGATTCTTATCGCATACGCGTTTTCGATTACGTTAAGAAGTGCTTGTGCTCGAGCTTTAGCTTCTTCTTGATTCATACAGTTGCAGATAGTCTCCCGTTATGTTATCCCAATAAACCCGTTTCTTTTTAAAGAACCTGGCTTCAATCCTTGCCATACACCGACTTTGATGGTTCTCTGTCTCTTCTTCCTGAGTATTTCAATCGTCCACCTTTAAATTTGAAGTCCGGAGACTTCCGCTCTGTTTCTATCAGCTCGCGTGTTCTGCCGGAGATCATCGCTTCTATATCCTCAGACTCCTCTGCTACTTCACTCTTCGCTATATGCAGATCATCTATCTTTATCATCCCGGCAGCCGCACTCGCGGCAGAGATAACCGCCTGTAATCTCACCGTTAACGGATCTATGATCCCTTCTTTCGCCATGTCTTTTATGGCCTTATCATTTCCCGATATCCCTGCATTTTTATTGCCTGCATAATGCTCCGCTCTGAGCGCTGTGAGCGTATCTATCTGGTCCATTCCGCTGTTCTTCGCTATTGCCTTTGGTATGCACTCCAAAGCGTCTGCAAATACATTTACTGCTAATTGCTCCTTGCTTGGTATAGTCCTCGCAAAGTTCCGTAATTCCGCGGCACATTCAGTCTCTGCTGCACCGCCTCCGGGCACTACTCGCGTATCATCATATAGGCAAGCCACAGCATGCAAAGCACTCTTTATATCGCCCACCATGCCTTCCAAAATCCTGAGATGAGCACCTCTTATAAATATCGTAGAGGACTTCTTATACGGGCAGTCTTCAAAGAATACGAACTTTACACCGCCTACCTCTCGCTGTGCTACTCGCCCTGCAAAGCCAAATTTGTCTGCGGTTAGATCACTCACGTCTTGCACTATCTTCCCGCCAGTGGATTTCTCCAACCGCTTCAAATCGGTCATTTTCACTCGTTTCATCAGCATTATCCCGGCTCTTCGGAACTTATCCAGCGCGTCATCATCCACACCCCACCGACAACACACCACGTTTGCACCCGAGTTTAATACAGCGTCTATAAGCTCATTGAACATTCTCGCTCTGGCATCTCGAAACTCCCTAAGATGAGATGCTTTTGAGATAGTAACATGAAAATCGAGTGATCCGACCATTTCACCTGCCTTGCTCCGTTCTCTTGCCGCTGTTCCGGTTTGGAGTTCCTTCCGGCCTTTTACTTTTGGCTCCTTATGTTCAATAGGGAAATCGAGCAGAGCTATCTTTGCGTTCTCCACGTCTGTCGGAAGGTCATCCAGGACATCTCTGTCCACAACAACGCCTTCAAAGAAACGCGTATCGTCTACTCTCCCCCCACTTTTTGCCTCTATTACTACATCATCCACCGCTATCGGCAACTCTCCGCTTTCGCTTATCCGTTTTATGCTCTTCACGATTGCATCTACTAATATATCCTCGTCACAATACTCTACTTTATTTAAAGCGGTCTTCGCCACTTGCTTCAAATACGCATCGCTTTCTCTTATCTCTACCGGCGATGCTATCTCATTAAAAACCTCTTTTGTACGTTCCAGTGCCTTTTCATAACCTCGTACAACCACATTTTGATGTACCCCAATGCTTCTCAGCTCAAATCCCCGCCACACCAGCTCACCAGTCAGAATCATAAAGGTAGCTATACCATCTCCGACTCTTTCGCCTTGTGCTAAGCCTGCATTTATCAACACATCGGCAGTAGGATGCGTGTATTTCAATTCCCTTACTATGCTGTATGCGTTACTGGTTACGAGATCATCCATTTCGAGTTCTGTGGCGCCACCGGTTATCAATTTCTTCGAGCCAAGAGGACCGATGGTGGATTTGAATATATCCGAGAAAGTATGAGATACAAGAGCGTTAGCTTCCTGGATTTCCTCGGGTGGCACTTCACCCGGCGGTAACTCATCCTTCATTGTCATTCCCTTTTTTTTCACTCTCTCTATTTTTACGCCTTTATCATACTGCTAAGTGTAATAAAGGAGAGAACATTCAAGAATAAAAGTGTTATATATTCGCTTCTCCTGCTTTCCTGATCGCATACTGAATGCAAAGAGGAGAGAATAACTGGAATAAGGCTGTTGTAGTCGCCATCAGCGTGATTATTATACCTCCCAAACCGTATTCTGATAATTCTTGAGCTGCAAGAAATGCGAGGCCAATGGCAACACCCGCCTGATTGAGCAATGCGATCCCAAGATATTTCGTTATTTTTGGTTCTGATTTAGACAAGATGCCGCCTGTAGTACAGCCTAAGACCTTACCAGCACTTCTGCCAATGCAATACATAATTACGATTGCCCATATAGATGCAAACTGTGAAAAATCTATAGCCATACCGATCACAGCGAAGAACAACATAAAAACAGGAGTCATGATATTGTCCATCAGTTCGCTGGAACGATTGCCAATGTGCACATTGAAATTAATCACCGTCATTCCAAGAATCATACAAGCGAGAATTGCCGAAACACCAATCATGCCTGCGAAACCCCAACAGAAAATAGCAACAGCAACACAAATGACGAAGATATTGTCAGAGGATAGATGCATTTTTTTCGTATAGTAGGATATAACAATTCCAATTGCTCCTCCAAGTGCTACTGCGCCAAGAATTTCCCATACGGGATAAAGAAGAGAAGATGCAATGCTGACTTTGCCGCCTCCGCCTAAGAGCGTCTTTGCCCATACAACCCCCACTGAATAGATGACAATAGCAGCGGCGTCGTCCAGTCCTACAACAGCAATACTCACATCTGTAAGCGTTCCTTTTGACCTGAGATCTCTTAAAACTGCTATTGTTCCCGCGGGAGCAGTTGCAGGAGCTAAAGAAGCCAAGATTATAGAAAGCGGGAGGTCTCTCGTCAATAAATATACAAAAATCCACACCACAACAGATGTTACAAGCACTTCTATAATCAGTATTATCAGTACTTTCTTTCCCATTTTTTTGAGAAAAGAGAAGGAGAAACTCAATCCCACCATGTACGCAACAAAAGCAAGTGTTATTCCAGTAATAACGGAGCTGAATTGCTCTGGCGCGCTAAATTTTAAAATAGGCCCTAGGATAACACCCGCAAAGAGATATGCCAACACTTCTGTCAAACCTGCTTTACGCAATAACTGCCCAAGTATAAATCCAAGGAGAAGTACCAAACCAGCGAGAACGTAAATATTGGAAGTCATTCTTGTATCATAAATCTGTATCGGAGAGTTTTAATCAGGAGTTGAAGTGTTATTTCTCCCACGAGCCGGTTGTTTTCATCAACGACCGGCAGTCTCCGGACATTAAATGTTGAGTGCTTTTTTAAAATGTCCTCCATGCTATCCTCGGGTGAGCACATTACGGGATTATATGTCATGATATCTCGGACAACGCTATCTATGTGTAATATATCCGGTCTGGAAGGACCAAAGATTTTTGCCTTTTTCCTTTCTTCCGGGATAATACAACGCATCATATCATGTTCCGTTACCACTCCAACCACTTTCATACTCTTAATATCGCTCACTACCCATGCATGTGCACTAACGGAAAGCATGGTGAGAAACTCCTTCCAACCAGCGGTTTCTTCTATAAATGGTGTATTCCACCACGGCGTCATGAGGTCTTTCGTTTTTATCTCGTAAAATTCGTCTAACATAAAGTTATAATATCCACGGGATACTATTTAAACGTATCTCTCATCGGTGCCGTCTATTTATCTCCTTCATCGAAGATGTCCCCGGCATGCCCTTTCCGGGAATAGACTTGATATAACCTCTCGTTCTCCACCTTAACGCGTTTAACGTCTCTCTACCATCCTCATTCATCCTGAAGTTGGAGAAGAACCAAAAATATTTACGTACCTTCTTAAGTTGACGGCATTTTCGCTAATTCCCGTTTAAATAAGGCTTTCAGTAGTATAGGCGTAATTAGCATTGTGATCGTGACGAGTATAAAAGTTGCCGCAAGGAATATATCTGCAATCTCCCCGGTTATCACGCCAGCGTCTATTGCAATTGCCACGGCTATAAGTGCCACTTCGCATCTTGGAACCATACCAACGCCCAGTTGAAGAGATTCTCTTAAGTTAAAGCGACCTATCCACGCACCTAATCCACACCCGCCCACCTTTCCAAGTATTGCCATCACAAGAATCACCGCTGCAAGCATAACCACCTTCAAATCCAAAAATACCGACAGCTTCACCATTGTTCCGACCCAGATGAAGAACAACGGGATAAAAAAAGCATACCCAATTGTTTTTACATCAGAAATGACGCGCTTAGATTGAATTGTAGTGTTCATAATTAAGCCCGCGATGAAAGCCCCCACTATTTGAGCTACTACAGTCTCTCCGGCAATTACTGACCAAATGAAACAGAGAGCAATAGAAAAAGCAACTAATGACTTCTCCGCATGAATTCGGTCTCCGATATCCATTAACTTTGATATTATAAGCCAACCGATAACTAACGTGACCAAGAAGAAGATTGCAACCTTAGTCCCGAGTATGAGCAATGATCCCGTTCCAACAGCTACTATAAGAAGCATTAAACCCAGTATGTCATCCATTACAGCAGCGCTTAATGTGGCTGCTCCAACATCGGTGTTTAATATATGAAGATCCATCATTGTCCTTACCGTTATGCCGATACTCGTAGCAATCAACACTACGCCCAGCACAAAGCTCTCTCTACCGGTATATCCAAGCGCAATTCCAGCGAAATATCCTAAGATTAAAGGTGCAATAACACCCCCCGCCGTTGCGAGAGCCGCAGTACCGCCGGTCTTTTTTATTCGCCCTATATCTACTTCCAATCCCGCGAGAAATAGTAAGAATAATATCCCAATATGACCAAGATATTCGAATTCCACTATGCTGAAATCAAGTATCGTACTTGGGACGAATTGTCCTAAGATAGAACCACCGAGAATAACGCCAGCTATTAATTCACCTACAACGGAAGGCTGTTTCAGTCTTTCAAATACATGACCAAAGACCTTTGATAAAATTAAAGCTAAAGCTATATCCAGTAACAAAATCTGAAATACTTCCATCTAAACTCGCTTCCCGTACTGATAAGCAATACTCATGAACTTATTTATCAAATCCATAAGTGTAACCTCCCCAAGTATCTTTTCGTTCTCATCAATTACTGGCAACCTCCTCACATCGTATTTCGTCATCGTGGTTACTACGTCTTTAACTGTCGCTTCTAAATTGCACGTAATGACTTTTTTTGTCATGACAGATTCCGCATTTCCCGCAGTACCATGATACAAAGACGGTATAGCTTTTGGACTTGGTTTGTAACCAAAATTCTCTGGATGGGCAAAAATACCAAGAACATCCTTCTCTGTTATCACGCCGACTAGTTTTTCACTCTCCTCACTTTCTACTATCCACACATGGTGCTTATCACGTAACGAAGCGATAACATCATTAATTTCCGCATCTTGTTTAAGGTGGGGAATGTCCCAAGGGCGTTTCTCCATTATCTCTTTAATCTTAGTCTCATAGAAC
>DATKWH010000017.1:0-15819 GCA_035529655.1 Bathyarchaeia archaeon | reverse complement strand
TTTACATTTTAGTAAAAAGTAAAAATAGTGATGAAAAAGATGAGCGAAGTAGCGATGCAAGAAGTGTTAGATTCGTTAGCGAAGATCGGGAAGCAATGGGATTTAGGAGGCGAATCGGTGGGGCGTGTCTGGGGCTTTCTGCTCTTCAAGTCCTGTCCAGTAACGCAGAGAGAGATAGAAGAAGGCACGGGGTACAGCCGGGGATTGATCAGCCGATGTTTGAGGGAATTGAAAAAGATGCCGCTGCTTGAAGTGAGTAGAGTGGGAAATGAAAATCTCTATTCTATTAATACCTCTTTAACTGAGGGGTTTGGCGAACTCTTGAAGCGTTTTCTTACCGTTAAGATCACTCCAATGGTTGAGTTGCTATCCGGAGCTGTAGATAAAATCGAAGATGAAAAAGTGAGAGAGACCTTCCTCGCACTACTGCGCGAATACAAGAAATTGAAACTCGCTGTGCTCATCTTCTCCAGAGTGATGGACGATATAAATATAAATGAGATAGTGGAAGAGACAGAGGATATAGACGATTATGTGAAAAAAATTGATTACAAAGGAGGAAATAAAAACGAAAACGAGTAATAGAGATAAAAAAAAGAACTGGAGGAAAAAGCTGATTTCGCGCTGCGCACTGGGCATAGTGCTCCTCTTCGTGCTCTTTGCTCCTCTTTCTCCCTTGTCGTTGCCGTCCTTAGTTCCTACTGGTGCGGCAGCCTTCTCATCCATTACCATAACAGATGTGACACCTACTAAGTTCAATCCTGGAGATACAAGCGAAGTAATCGTGACGGTGAAGAACAATGGTGGCAGAGACGCAAAGGATATTCGATTGGCATTTCAAGGTACCGAAGTGTTATCGCTCGTGGGAGCGACCGTGCTTCATATAAACACGCTGAACTCGTGGAGTTCGAAGGACGTAACAGTGACCATGCATGTAAAGGAAGAAGCGCCTAATGGTATTTATCCTATTCCCGTGAACTGCTCGTGGCGCGAATACTACTTTGATCCTGCGGAAGGCTATGTAACGGGTCCTGAACAAACCGCGCTCTTAGGGTTGTCGTTCAACGTTGTAGGAGAAGGAGTGCTAAACGTCGGTGATGTGACCACGGATCCGACGGACATAAGACCGGGAGACGAGAACGTTGAGATACGCACAGTCGTAGAAAACAGTGGCGAAGCAGCGGCAAAGGATATAGAAGCAAACTTGCTCTTCAACGATGATACCTTTAAACCGTCCTGGTCTGGCACAGACCGTTCATACCTCGGCAGATTAAATTCGGGCGAAAAGGGCGAAGCGGTATTCCATATTGACATCGCGGAGAACATAGAATCTGGTAAACACAGCATACCTCTACAGATAACCTATAAAGACACAAAAGGCGAGGAATACACCATCATGCGGGAAGTCTCGATACTACTGAAGCCGAAACCCGACTTTGAAATCGTTTCGTATTATACCGAGCCAGCGAGCATAAGCGCGGCTGATACGGGCGTGGTATTGCACGTGCAGATAAAGAACATCGGTACAGAGAAAGCAGAATCGGCGAGTGTGCGGATGACAGGAGAATCTGAGGTGCCGTTCGACTACGACGTAAAGAGCGATTTTGTGGGTAATTTGGCGATTGGCGAAGAGGGTGAAGCGATACTGAAGTTCGGTGTAGATGAAGACGCGGTGCCGAAAGTATATCCACTAGGCATAGAGATACGATGTACCGGAGACCGAGACAAAGGCGATGATAATGTGTATATCCTCAATAAGGAGATCAAAGTGGAAGTGTCTTCAGGCAGTTCTTCGGAAGGCTTCTCAGTCCCTGGATTTGAGGCTTTGTTCTCCCTGCTTGCACTGTTTTTCGTCGTTTTCATTGCAGGAAGGAGAAAAAACAAGGTGTAGACTCCTCATCCATACCGATGACATATGAGTGCCGTAGCGCAAGTGAGAGAGTGATAGAACGAGGTTGATGTGATGCCACGAAAAGGGAAGATAAGTGTGGAACGGGCATTGGAGCACCTGGCCGCATTTCAATACAGGCATTATAAGAAGATAATCATAGCGGCGCTGCTCATAACGGTGGTTCTTGGCTACGGCATGACGCTCCTGCAATTTCAGGGTGATCTGACGAAGGAAATGCCGCAGGACGTGCCGGTGTTCGAGTTAGCGGACAAGCTTGCAAGCACATTCAAAGGCGAAGAATTCATGGTCATCGTGGTTTCGTTAGATGAAGAGACTGGGGCAAAGGACATTCCACGAGACGTGCGGGACCCACGCGTAATCCAATCAGTGGTTGAGCTGCACGAACGACTGGAAGCAGAACCGTCAATTGAAGGCGTTCGGTCTATTGCTCCTGTTTTTCCAAACGGCGTGCCCGATGACATCGAGGGAGTAAAGGAGGTTGTCGCTTCCACTCCTGGAGCAGGACAGTTCTTCAATCGCGACTACAGTGTTATGCTGGTCTATGCGGATACCGCGGTAGGCACGGATGAAGAGAAGGTGACTGAGATAACCGATATAATGCAAAAGGATACTGAAGCGATTACGAAGCCTGCGGGGGTAACCTATAAGATAACGGGTATCGCGCCGATTATCGCTGAGGTTGTACGGCTGCTCAAAGGAGACATTGTACTCACGACATTCACGGCAGGGTTTGCCATCTTTGCGTTACTGGTGGTGCTGGAGCGTTCATTCTCACGGGGCTTTATCGTCTTCCTGCCGTTGATTTTCACAGTCATCTGGACCTTCGGTACCCTGGGGTTACTCGGCATAGCGATATCCGTCACCACGGGCGTGATTGGTGCTATCCTTTTGGGTCTCGGTGTTGAATATGGCATTTTCATGGTATCGCGGTATTATGAAGAACGTCAAAAGTACGAACCAGCGGAAGCGTTAAAGATCGCGGTCTCTAACATCGGGGCCTCAACCTTCGGTTCTGCTGCAACGACCGCTGCGGCTTTCCTTGCCTTAACGCTGTCCGTAATGCCCATGATTCAGCACCTCGGGCAGACGCTGGCTTTCGGGATTACCTACTGCTGGATTGCAGCCTCGGTTGTTAACCCCTGTTTCATCCTCGTTGAAGAACAGATGAAATCGAGAAAATTAGCGGAATGGCTCCGCGCGTGGACGAACAGTGAAGGGCTAAAACATGCGCGATAAACAGAATAGACGGAATAGACGGAATAGAGGACTCCTGAAGAACTACGCGGAGTTCGTGGCTTATCGTAGAGTCCTTCTCTTAGCGCTCTTCCTCATATTCTCACTTGTCGTGGGCTACCAGGCATCCTTAATGCAGACAGTCGGGATGTCACAAGAGGATATGCTCCCTGGGGATGTGGAGGTAATAAAGACGCTTGCGCTGGTCTCTGACCAGTTTGCAGGTGCCTTCTCCAGCTCGACGATAATTGTGGAGATCGATCCGAGCTATGCAAAATCGAATGAGATCCGGGATGTGAGAGATCCTGAAGTGTTACGGTATGTCGATGCGCTCGCAGAGCGTACAAAGCTCATTTACGGTGTTATCGATGCAAGAAGCGCAGCAGACGTAATAAAAGCCGTAAATGGGGGTAAGATACCCAGTTCCTTGCGGAGTGTGAAGTCGCTGTCGGCGCAGAATGAGCTGGTAGAGCAGCAGCTAAGCATGTACATCAGCGATGATTATACACTCAGTGTGGTGCGATTGACGCTGTTGGACGATCTTGATGCGGAGGAGGTGGTTGCAGAATTACGTGAAGTGATACGAGTCAATCCGCCGCCTGGTGTGACGGTGGAGATCTCGGGCGGTCCTGTGGAGGATATAGTGATGCAGGAACTCGCTGGGGAGACGATGCAAACAACCTCCATGATCAGTCTCGCACTGATCATCATTATTCTCATACTTCTCTTTGTCTCAATCAAATACGGGCTCATTCCGTTGGTCACCATTCTTCTCGGTACGGTATGGACCTACGGGGTGCTGTATCTGATAGGATTCGAGGTGACCGCGATGACCTCGGGCGCGATGGCGATGATCATGGGTATCGGTATAGATTTCGGGATTCAGGTAACGAAGCGGTTTAGATACGAGCTTCGCACTTATGAACGAGAAGAAGCAATGGTGAATACGCTCCAAAACGTCTTCTATCCCATGACCATAACGACGATTGCGGCGGTGACCGGATTCTTGTGCCTTTCACTCGGGGACTTACCGATGATGGGAGACATGGGTAAGATGCTGGCAATGGGTGTGCTGTGTTGTATGGTCGCGGCATTATCGGTGGTGCCCGCGGTTCTCGTGCTGTTGGAGCGGAAAAAGAGGCATGATTAGGGATTAAAATAAAAAGGAGGGAAAAAGAAGGTGGAAATACCGAAAAAAATTAAGAAGATTATGAATGGGCACGGTTGGCTTAAGAACGTGACTGTGGCGGATATTATGGAGACTGAGGTTATTACGATTAACGAGGATGCAACATTGAAGGTGTTGGATTCCTGGATCAAAGAACATAAGCATCAGGGCTATCCCGTCGTTAATAGCGAGAATAAAACAACCGGTGTTATTTCACTCAAAGATTTGCTGCGCGTAGACAAGGAGAACTGGGATACCTGTCGGGTTAAGGATCGAATGAGCACCTGCCTCATTTGTGTCAGTCCGGAAGACAGTATCGTCGACGCGGTAGAGAAGATGACGCGAGCGGGCGTTGGTCGTTTACTCGTCATGGATGGTGATAGCCTTATAGGCATCATCTCGCGCAGTTCTATTATGGACAAGGTAATAAAAAAGATGGTAACGTAAGGTTACTGTCCTATTTTTGCTGCCGTTTCAGATCTTTCGTTTATACCTATGATAGAGCAGGAGGAAGTAATGAGGTCCAAAAAAGTAGTTGTAAATACTGATAGGACTATGCATTGGTTGTTGTGGACATGCAACCAGTTGAAGCCACAAATCGAGCTGATCAAATGTTAACGCACTGAGGAGGTATGGACTAATTTCTTGTGTTCTATGTGCGAAAATTTTGGGCGTAAAGCAATTAGGGGCTAATTCTAAATCGATTGTGGGACCGCCTATGAATTGTGAGGCGGAGTGGTTGGGCTTATATACGACTGACAAATTCAGCCATCTTTTTATCAAATCCCTGTTCTAAAGGAGAAATCCACTCCAGATGTACTCTTTCCGGGTTCATCCCCAGTGTCTCCATAAGTTCTTTTGCAACTTTCACACTCTTTTCTGCTCTTTCCCGATCCCCTTTACCACCAGAACAACAATTTATCACCATAACGCCATCAGCGCCTGATTCAAAGCACCGTAATATAATGAACGGGTCAGCCTGTGCCGCACATACTAATCCGATTAATCTCTTCTCCTGCCCCGGCACTTCAAAATCCACTGCCACCGATAGAGGACACAACTCACATGATTCTATCTCTCGGTCAGAGTCAATCGCAGCAAAAACTTGTTCATCGCGGAGGTATCTTTGAGATAGCGCCCCTGCGGGGCACACGGCTACGCAAGCACCACAACCTTTACAAGCTATCTCATTTATTGTCACGACACCCTTTTTCTCGTCAAAACTGATGCTTTTGTTTTCACAAGCAGCCTCACACATCCTGCATCCGCAACATATATCCTCATTTACTATGACCGGAAATGCATAATGACCTTGTAAATCGCCTCCTCCTTTTTTTATTTTTTGCCCTTCTAGCGTAACAAAACCCCCTTCGGTTATTATCTCCGTCATTTTAATATCACTCCTAATCTAATCTCAAAATAGGCGGGACTTCATCTCCCAATCTTATTTTCCCCTTTTTAAAAGAAGCAGTTCTGATTATTTCTTCTCTGTCCACATCAGTTGGAACGAAGTCCTCAAGCGAGTTGAAAAGTTCCTCGCCCTTTTTTGACCTTATAATTACGGTAGAAGAACCATCAAGGGATCCAACAGAGCCAACGGAGATGTCCGCCAACCTCGCTGTGAAATCCTCGCAATAGAAACAGTTATTCCTGACCGCATCTTCTAAAGCCGTGACTTTACATGATTTCTCTTTACCATTACTTCTGACTATATATCGCCCTTTACTTATCTGAACTTTTTCCGCTTTCCCAAGCTCTATTCCAAGCAGCTCCGTTGTTTTTTCGGAAAGCAGATCGTAATCAAAATTCTCAAGACAGAACAACCCTATCGCTATTATATCTATTTCTTCAACTTCCTTGAGCATTACGTGCTGTATTTTCCTCGTGGCTCTTATCTCACAGGGTGTTCCCACAATTGCTATCTTCCTCTTACCCTCTTTTATCGCTTCCCCCATCTTCGACACCATCGGCACTGCCACATATTTAGTGCCACTCGCTTCCTTTATTTCTTCTGCAGATCCCGCTATAACTGGTTCTGCCCTGAAGCCACTTCCTCGGGTCGCAGTAATACAACAATCAAAAATCCCGTTTTTCAGTCCTGAGAGGAGCAAAGAAGTTACAACCCCTCCGTCTTGCCCTTGCCCCGCTCTCACGCATGAGCCTGCGGTTAACTTTCGCACAATTCCAAGTTCTTCATCCCTTTTGCCCTCAAGAAAAGTTTCCTCCAGCTCCTGCTCGTTCGTTTCTGTCATCGGGCAGACATCGTAGCAAATTCCAGTCTCTCCACATTTAATCACATCCTCATACCCCATGGAGCAATCTTCCACAAGTTCCGGTATTTCCTTGAGAACGATATGTTCACAGAAAGCAGCACATGCCCCGCAATAAGTGCAAAAGCCTTTATCAATGACTCTTCTTTTTAGTGCGTCGAAACCCTCGCTTCTTTTAACCAATGGGAAAAATATCTCGGACAACATCAGTTCTAAAATATACTCTGCTTTTATATTTTATTCTTTATTCTATATCTGGTTAGGGACACTGGCGCTTTAAGCGGAAGGAGGGTGAAGAAAATGCTCAGACCGGTTGTGATGAAAAAAATTCGGGTAGTAACGATGAAGGAATTTAAGGATGATGCGGTTAAAAAGCTACATACACTCGGCGTTGTTCAGATTATCGAGCATGAAAAGACGGAAGAAGAAAATCTGAAGTTTATGCCCGCGGATTCCGTTTTAAAAGAAACTTCAGAGCAACTTAGGGGAATAAATGCGATTTTGGATGTTTATAAAGAAGTAAAACCCGAGCCTTCTGAAAGCATTTTAAAGCGGTTTTTAAACCCCGCTCCACCGAAGGAGATAAAATTAGGTGAGTTGAAAGAAGCAAAAAAGAAGGAGATAATAGAAAGAGCGAGGAAGATACGGGCAGAAGTTGAAGAAGAGATAGGTGAGCCATTAAAACAGTATAGAGAGACAGAAAAGGAGATAAATGGATTAGAAGTATCCAAAGAGGACTTGTGGAGAATAAAAGACCTCGATATTGAGCTGAGGTATGTTGGAGAAGGGAGTCGGATTCATGCTTCCGTGGGAACATGCCCTGAGGAAGCGCTGGACGCGATAATTGCTGATTTGGAAGAAATAACCTCTGGATCGTATTATTTTAATAAGGAAGAGATAACAAAGGAAGGGAAAAAAGAAGAGAAGGGATATGCGTGTATTTTCACTTGTTTCAATGAGCATGCGGAAGAAGTATCGGCGAGGTTAAGAAGGGTTGGATTTGAGAAGATAGAAGTGAAGGGGTTCGAAAAGCAGCCGAAGGAAGAGATAAAAGAGATAGAGCTGAAGATAGAAGAGAAAGGAAGAGAGAGAGAAGAGCTGAAGAAGATATTAGCTGAGAATGCAGAGAGAAGAGAAGGAGATTTCCTCACTTACAGGGAAATGTTGCGTGCGATAGAAGAGAGAGCAAATATTCAGAGGAATTTCGTAGAGACAGAAAGAGCGTTTTCATTAACCGGCTGGGTTCCCGCGGAGAATGTGGAGAAAGTTTCAAAAGAGGTTTATAGCGCATCAGAAGGTCTCTGTGTGGTGGATGCGGTTTCTCCAGAGCCGGACGAGGAAAAGGTTCCCATTCTTTTGAAGAACCCGAAATTTTTTAAGAGCTTTGAACTTTTTACAAAGCTGTATGGAATACCACGATATGGTGGTATTGACCCTACGATCCCATTTACAATTACTTTTATCTTTTTCTCTGCTTTCATGTTGGGTGATGCCATTTATGGACTCATTTGTGCAATACTTGGAATTTTGCTCTTGAAAGGAGCAGGAAAATACAACGGAACGATAAAAGATTTCTCCATAATATTTATCTCATTTGGAGTTGCCAGTTTCGTGATGGGTGCTTTGACCGGTGGGTGGCTTGGCGATCTCTTCACCGAGAGGCATTTTTATATAGATGTGTTGAACACCCCGCCCCTACTGATTGCCGATCAACTCGGAGATGTCCTTCTATTCCTGGTATTTTCAATTATTATCGGCATTATTCACATAAATACGGGCATTTTAATAAGCAAGTATGAAAGTAGGCATAACATCAAAGAGTTTATAGGCGGAGATTTATGGTTCTTGGTTGCACAAATAGGATTGATACCTCTTTTTCTGAACTATATGAGCTATGGAACATGGTTCCAGCATGATACGCCCTGTTTAATTGGTGTTGGACTATTGGCCATCTCTCTTGCTCTCCTTGTATTCTCGAGAAAAGGAATGGCATTATTCGGTATAACCGGTTTCTTGGGCGATACCTTATCTTATGCTCGTTTGATGGCACTTGGGCTCTGCACATACGGAATTGCATTAGCGATAAATGTATTGACTGGTCTGTGCTATGGAATAGCTTATATCGGAATCATTGCTGCCGTTCTGATATTTGTAATAGGGCATTTGGTTAATTTGGTATTGCAGGTATTGGGCTCTTTTGTTCATGGTCTCAGATTGCACTATGTGGAATTTTTCAGTAAGTTTTATATAACCGGAGATTACGAAGATGAATATAAACCGTTTGAGCTGAAGATAAAGGCATAGCATCATAGTATAATAAATAAGAGGTGAAAAGATGAAATGACAATGGGTTTGGGATACGCGGCTTTGGGCGCTGGTATTGCATTGGGCTTGGCAGGCGCAGGTACAGCGATTGGATTGGGATTTTCTGGAGTGGCAGGAACGGGGATTATCTCCGAAGATCCAAGGAAGTTCGGTAATGTTCTGGTATGGAACGCATTACCCCAGACGCAGATGATCTACGGGTTCTTGATGGCTATTTTAATAATGTTGGGCGCTGGCTTGCTTGGTGGGACCCCAAGGGAGATATCAGATACAGATGGGCTCATCGCACTCGGAGCGGGTATTGTGGTTGGCGTAACAGGACTATCAGCAATCGGACAGGGGAGTATCTGTGGCGGTGGTGCAATCGCATCGGCAAAACGACCGGACGTATTTGGTCAGAGCCTGGTATTGGGAGTATTGGCAGAGACGCCGGCTATATTCGGAGTGGTCATAGCGGTTTTGATGCTCTTAGCGATAGGGTTTCTATAAACGGAAGGGAAAATGGATGTTTTAGTACTCGTATTAGTAGCAGCGCTTGCTGCTGTTGTTTCTTTTGTCCCACTATATTTACTCAGAATTACACCGATTATATATGCCACTGCGGTAGTAAAGATAAAGGAGTCAAGGCTGATTGACGATAAGAAATATGAAGAGTTAGTTTCGTTGGATTTGGAGGATTTCCCATCTTTTTTTGAAAATACCGATTATGGCAAATACATAACAGAGCCAACTTATGACAATATAGAACGAGGTTTGCTACTCCATGAGAAGGATCTGGATCATGAGATCTTTGACTTAGTCCCCAAGGACTTGAGTGGGGTCTTCGATTATTTAATAAAGAAGTGGGATGTGGCGAACTTGAGAAGGGTTCTTGGAGGGATACACGCGGGTATGCCAGTGGAAGAAGTAAAGGAAGGACTGGTGGAAGCGGGATATATGTATGAGTCTATCCAGGAATTGGCTGAGAGAGATATGGAAGAAGTGGTTTCGGCACTTGAAGGCACGCCTTATGATATAAGAGAGGGCATGGAAGAATACAGAGCCACCAGGAATTTCTCCTTTATTGATCTCCTTTTGAAGAAGAGGATGTTTGAACGGGTGGTTGAAGAAGCAGTATGGAGCAGAGAGAAAAAACTTAAAACTTTTAACGAGTATTTGCAGGTTCTCGCTGACAGTTTGGACCTGAATGCGATGCTAAGAGGGAAAGCTGGGATGGTAGGTGCGGAGGAGATAAGGCGATTTTTAATGAAGTTTGACGTGGATAGGGAATATGAAGAATCGAAGGACGTGGATGAATTTCTGGTGAGGCTGAAGGAGACAAGATATTCTTATCTTATAGGGGACGTGGGAGAAGGATTGGATCTGATGGAGTTGGAAAGGAAGATCGAAGAGCAGGTACTCAGGAAGGCAAAGGATATTTCCACTGCGGAGGCTTTTGGCTTAGGCCCGGTCATAAGTTTTTTGGCAATGAAAGAAGCGGAAATAAGGAACATAAGGCTGATAGCGAAGTTGAAGGAGGAGGGAGTTAGCCCGGAAAAGATAAGAGAATTCCTGTTAATCTTATGAAATATACGAGAGGAGTCCAAACGCTTTAAACAGGAAGACGAGAGCGCCTATAACTAAAGCAAGCGTCGCGCATATTGATGCAATCCACGTGAGTATGTAAAGTCTTACCCTGTAATCCTCTTTCTCGTCAAGTACTTTTTTTAGCAGGAATAACAGACCCCTATTCTCCTTCCGCTTCATCCCTCACCACCTCCAAACATTCTTGTTATGCGATATAAAGCTATTATCAACCCGAAGAACGCGCCTATTGCAAGACCAAGAATACTGAGATGGGTTACCTCGTTTAGCCGCCCCCCACATATAAAGTAACCTACGAATGCACAGAACAAAACGGTAATAGCGATGTCAAAGCTTGCTCCTATTCCCCTTAGCCAGTTCATGTCCATCGCTCTTCCTCCTCTTTTTACCATAATCATTACTCGGAATTGCTAACGACCGCATCTTCAGATGGAAAAATCGGAACAATCGTTCCGAACTTGCAGGCCTCTATACACGAACCGCAACCGTCGCAAAGCTCATAATCAATTACTGCAAGGTTATTTTCAACTTTTATCGCCTCTTTTTCACACGCCTTCTCACATTGCTTGCATCCTGTGCAGCCCGTCTCACATATCTGCGCTACAATCTTACCCTTATCAAGTGAATTGCACCTAACAAACACTTTAGCATTCTTATCTACTATCTTTATCAAACCTCTTGGACACGCATCCACGCATGCACCACACCCAATGCACTTCCGAAAGTCAACGAAGAATTGGAAACCTCGCTTCTCAATCGCACCAAAAGGGCATGCAAGTACGCAATCACCAAATCCTAAACATGCGTATTTACAGGCTTTGAATCCATCCATGATAAGATCTGCCGCGGCACAAGTCTTTACACCTTCGTATTCAAATTTATCCACGGAGTCATAACTGCAAGCTACGAGTGCGATCTCCTGCTTTCGCTTCTCTAACTCTATACCAAGAATGTCACAAATTTCCAACCACGATTCCTCAGCACATGCCTTACAATTATTGATTAGATAATGATCCTTAACTACGGATTCTGCTAATTCCATACATGCAGGAAAGCCACATGCACTACAATTAGCACCCGGAAGTAACTCTGAAATTTTCTCCACTCGCGGATCTACGTGCACCTCAAATTTCCTTGATGCATACGCTAAACCAACACCAAACACAGTCCCTAAGACTGCTATTACTACTACTGCTTCTGCTTCTATCATGGTGGTGTTACAATCTCATCCCGCTAAAAGCCATAAAAGCGAGCGCTAACAGTGCAGCAGAGATGAATGCGATTGGTAAATCTTGAAATGATCTCGGCACATTAGCAAATTCAAGCCGCTCTCTTATTCCTGACATCAAGAGCAATGCAAGCGTAAACCCGATTCCCGCTGAAAATCCATCCACCACGCTTCCAATAAAGGAATACCCCTCTTCTATATTGAGCAAGGCAACGCCCATAATCGCGCAATTAGTAGTGATAAGTGGTAGATATATGCCTAACGCCTTGTATAAGCTGGGCTTATATTTCCTTATCACCATCTCGATTAGCTGCACAAAGGTTGCAATAACGAGTATGAAGGTTACTGTTCTCATAAATTCTATGTTGAATGGAATAAGGAGATATGTATAGATGGGCCATGTGATTGCAGATGCACAGGTCATCACAAAGATCACCGCTGATCCCATTCCGAGTGCACTGCTCGTCTTTTTTGATACACCAAAGAAGGGACATAATCCAAGGAACCAGTACAGAACAATGTTATTCACGAATATTGCACCTACGGCGATAACGAGCAGGTCTTCCATTCTCTCTTACCTCCCCTCCTTTCTTATACTTCTATAATTGATCAAAGCCATGATGATCCCAATCGTGAGAAAAGCACCGGGCGGCAGGATCATCATCACGGAAGGCGATTGAGTAAAGGTTGGAACGAGTGTATAACCGAATATAGCAATCTTTCCCGTGCTCAAGACCTCCCTGCACAGTGCAATGCCCACTATCCCAAGCGTAAAACCGATACTCATCCCGATTGCATCTAAGAACGAATTAAAAACCGGTTTCTTGGATGCAAAAGCCTCCGCCCTGCCCAATATAATACAGTTCACCACTATCAGCGGGAGGTATATTCCGAGACGTCCATGAAGTTCAGGAGCATATCCATGCATAAACAGCTCAACGATGGTAACGAAAGATGCGATAACTACAATAAAACAAGGAATCCTTACCTGGGAAGGAATCCAATGCCTGAAAAGAGAGATGATAACATTTGAGCTTACAAGCACAAAAAAGACACCCAAACTCATCCCCAGCGCGTTATCTACCCGCGTGCTCACCGCGAGCAAGGGGCATAGCCCAAGCACAAGATAAAATATCGGGTTGTACTTAAACACCCCTTTTGTAAGCTCATCGCGTTTCATTCATCACCACCTCCGCTCTTTCACGAACAGTATCTGTTATCGCACGAGAACTTATAGTTGCGCCTGTTATCGCATCTATAACTCCTCCATCCTGCCTTAATCTTACATCCTCTATTCGCTTACCATTGAACTGGTTCGTGAAATCAGGTTCTGCTATCATCGTCCCAAGCCCAGGCGTTTCTGACTGGCTGATAACATAAATACGGCTGATTGTGCCATTTGGATACAACCCAACCATAGTTTTAATGGTGCTGCTATAGCCCTTGCCCTCGGAAATAAAAGCATACCCTATCTCCTCACCACCCATCGTTGCACTATAATACTCATTCGTTTCAGTAAAGCTCGCGCCAGGGAAGATAATCGCGAGCGATTCAGTTATTTTTTCCTGCTCCACTGCCGCTATCCTTCCTTTTGTCAGGTCATAGGAGGCGGTAAGTGCAACACCAGAGATGATACATACAATTATCAAGGGAATTGCGATTCCTAAAATACGTTTCACTTCTTCCCCCATTTCTCAATCCTACTTATTAGCTGAAGAGACAAAAAAACTTTTCCTTTTCACTCCGTATACCTGTGGTCTCACATGTCGGTCAATCAGAGGCGTAAAAGCATTCATCAATAGTATCGAAAAGCATACGCCCTCTGGATACCCGCCAATCAGTCTTATCACTACCACGATTATTCCCGCACCCACGCCAAATATAATACGACCTTTTCTCGTTATTGGCGTGGTAACATAATCAGTAGCCATGAAAAAAGCTCCAAGAAACAAGCCCCCGGCAAGAATATGAAATATCGGGTCTTGTCCAAGCACAAATGCCAAAACCGCAACCGTTCCTATAAATGAAAGAGGTGTCCTCCAGTCTATGTATCGTTTCGCAATCAGGTATATACCGCCTATAAGAAGCGCGATTGCGCTTGTCTCTCCAATGCTCCCGCTAACATTTCCAAGCGCGAGGTTCATATATGGTGTGGCGATATCCTGCATCTTCCATAATCCGAGTGGCGTTGCGGTGGTGATTGCATCGTAAGTGAGAGGCTTAGTCCACGTGGTCATCGCTACGGGCCAAGAAGCCGTCAAAAACGCCCTCCCCACCAGTGCGGGATTGAATATGTTAAATCCAAGTCCACCAAACGCGCATTTACCAAAGGCAACGGCAAAAGCAGCTCCGATTGCCGCCATCCACAGTGGAATCCTCGGCGGCAGACACAAAGCAAGCAAAAGACCTGTGATAATTACACCCGTGGGTGGCGGTAGACGTAAGTGCAAGAGGTCATCCATACTTAATTCCATCTCGCCCGTCAACCTCATCGCGACATATTCCGTAAGCATCGCAGAAGAAATACAGACAAGAATAACATACAGAGCATAGATTCCGAAGAGATATATGCCACATACAGTTGCAGGAATAAGCGCAATGGTTACAGCATAAAAAATCGTATTAATCGAAGCGTCGCTCCTTACATGTGGTGAAGGCGATACAATCAACTCAGGCATTTTTACTCCTCTTTATCTCCTCCTTACCGTACGTGATAAGCTGTACGAGAGGTATCTTTGAGGGGCAGACATAGGTGCAGCTTCCGCATTCCAAGCAGTCAAGGATATGATAATCCGTACAATCCTCAAACCTCTTCTTGCGTACAAGTTTTCCAAGCGCTGTTGGCATAAGCCCGATTGGGCATGCTTCTATGCACGTCCCGCAACTTGTGCATTCACGCTCTTCCGGGATCCTGGACTTCTCTATATCTAAAACAAGGATACACCTTATGCCCTTTATTACCGGCACGTCCTTGTATTGTGCAATACCGCGCATAGGACCTCCGTTTAAGATTTTCCCCTTCTCCCCCCGGAACCCACCACATTCTTCTATCAACTCGTGAAAAGATGTGCCGATTCTCACCAACAAATTCTTTGGCTCCTTTACATCTCCTGTTACCGTCACAACTCGTTCTATAAGTGGAATGCCTTCATATACTGCATCATATATCGCCTTTGCCGTAGATACGTTCTGAACTATCACGCCTATATCATGGGAGTAGCCACCGGAAGGTATCTCTTGATTCAATATTGTCTTGATAAGGATTCTCTCCGCCCCCTGGGGATATTTAGTTTTCAAGGGGACGACCTTTATCCTCCTATCACCTTCCTTTTCCACCACTTCCCTCATCCGCTCTATCGCATCCTTTTTATTGTCCTCGATTCCTATGAAGCCTCTATCCACCTCGAGCACTTTCAGGATAATTTTCATCCCGTTCACGACTTTATCCGGCTGTTCCAGCATCAACCTGTGGTCTGAGGTCATGCAAGGCTCACATTCCGAGCCATTCAAAATGACCGTGTTTATCTCTTTCCCTTCCGGCGGACTTAGTTTTACCTGTGTGGGAAACGCTTCTCCACCGAGACCCACTATCCCTGCTTCTCTTATCCTTGCTAAGATTTCACGCTTTGACGCAGTCTCCGGATCAATAGCTTCCATTTTCGCACTTTCGTCCCTTCCGTCTGATTCAATAATTATACCCTGCACCTCGCTGCCAGTAGGGGATAGCTGTGTGCTGATCTCTTTCACCACACCTGAGATGCTTGAGTGAACGGGAGCGGAGACGAAAGAATCAGAATCTCCAATCTTCTGACCTGCTTTTACTTCATCGCCTTCTTTCACCAGAGGCTCGCAAGGCGCTCCGACATGCTGGTGAAGTAGAATAATTACAGTGGCAGGTAAGTTAGCTTTTTCAATCGCTTTACTTGCGGTTATTTTTGAATCCTGTGGATGTATCCCCCCGCGAAAGCTGTTGAACTTCAACATCAAACCACTTGTTGAATGTTTTTAAATAAACTTTTTTCCTTTTTATTTCTATCCAAACATGAAAAAACTGATAACCGAGTTAATTATCATCTCGATTATAACTGCCGTATTGCTC
>DATKWH010000016.1:0-11272 GCA_035529655.1 Bathyarchaeia archaeon | reverse complement strand
TTATCTCAGCGATAGCGAATGAAAAAATCTTTAAAATCGCCTGTATAGTCCTCCCAGGTAACCTCAACTGATGAAATCTTCGCTGGGGGTGGTCCATAATGACAAAAATCTATTAGCTCCTCCACTTTTGCCTTCTCGCCTTCAAATACCGCTTCTACTCTTCCATCTCTCAGGTTTCGCACCCAGCCCTTCACGCCTCGCATATTCGCCTCTTCTCTTGTTGCATAGCGAAAGTAAACACCTTGCACGCGCCCCGTGACAACCACATGTGCTCTTACTTTTGATTCCATTTTTCGCTTAGTCGCTTGCTTGTATTACTTACTTAATGCGCTCAAAAATATAGTATTATAACTTAAATATTTATATAAGCTAAATAAGAGCCGGTTTAGAGAATAGAATGAAAACAATTGAGATAAAAGTCATTCCCAACTCAAATGTGGATGCGGTAGTTGAAGCTGAACCATTAATAGTGCGAGTAAAAGAACCACCGACAAAAGGTAAGGCTAATAAAGCGGTGGTCAAGTTATTGTCAGAATACTTCAATGCCAGGGTAAGAATCGTTTCGGGCACGAAAAGCAGGCGGAAAATTGTGGAGATAGAAGAACCGGAATAATACTAAATCACTCGTTACCGCGTTTAAACAGAACGTTTTTATGCTGAGACATTTGTTAATAGTAAAATCAAGATGCACCTATATGCTTACGATGCAGGGCAGTGTGACCCGAAGAAGTGTACAGCAAGGAAATTAGCACGATTCGGCTTGATAACTTCGGTCAACGCGATGCGAAAGATACCGTACAAAACGATCGTGTTGGTTCCAATTGCGGATAAAGCGCTCTCGCCAGCAGACAGAGAATTCACGAATACTGTAACCGTTTTTGATTGCTCCTGGAAGAAAATAGCCCCCTTTGAGGATGCATTGATACGCATGAAGAGGAAAAAGCGAGCTTTACCCTATCTGATAGCGGCTAATCCAGTAAACTATGGTAAACCTTTTATTCTGAGTTCTGCAGAAGCTTTTGCCGCTGCGTTGTTCATCCTCGGTGAGAAGGAGCAAGCACAATCGCTATTGGAGAAGTTCAACTGGGGAGACGAATTTATGAGATTAAATGAGGCTATGCTGCTTGCGTATTCTACGGCAAAGGATAGTACTGAAGTAGTAGAAATGCAGAAAAGATTCATGGATAGAAGAAAAAAAAGCGAAAAAACAAAGGTTAGAGTATTCTGAAATATAGATATATCTTATATCAATCCAAAAAATGGCCACATGTGATATAGACGGAGCGAGTAGAGGCAGGAAACATCGTGTTGTACAATTGAGCAAAGAGAATGCGAAGGATATCGCAGCTCTTTACAAGGCGGTATGGCTGAAAGCATACGATTATCCGAAGGAATGGCGAGAAAAACGTGCGATAAGTGAGGCTGAGGTAAAGAAAGAGATGGACGCCGGTTATTTCTTCTTCGGTGTTCATGTAAAGAATGAATTGGTAGGCGTTTATAAAGTGACCCTAACCGAACGGGGGTGCTACGGCGAACAGCAGGCAGTTCTACCAGAATATCAAAACCAGGGAGTGGCGTACGCAATGTACGAGCAGTTCTTGGAGTTCGCAAAAGTGAATAAATGCAGGGTGAATTACGTGAATATATTAGTGGGTAACGAACCCTGTGAGCGAGCAATGAAGCGGTATAACTTTTACAAAACGGGTGAGCCCTGGGAGCAAAGTAAGGGAATGCTCGTTCAGACCTACGAGCGAAAGGTGGAGGAAGGAGTATAGCAATCCAATATTAAAATGAGTGGAGGCCGCCCCAGAGAACAATAACAAAAAGATAGCTGATGTAAACAGCAGCCAGCACACACGCCTCTTTTTTTCCTAAACTTTTCCTGAACAGAATTAGAATCAGGAAAACGAAGACCGATAACAAAAGATAGAAAGCGGATAGCCATATGTTGCCATGAATTGGCGTCACCGCTACGAAACTGAAAGGCAAACCTATCCCAGCCAGAATATCGAAGATATTGCTCCCCACGGCGTTAGAAACCGCTAAGCTCCCCATACCCTTCCTTGCCGCCTCCACGGACACAAAAAGGTCTGGAACAGAGGTCGCGATCGCTATAATAATCAAGCTGAAAAGCGATTCCGATAAACCTAAAACGCCCGTAACATAAACGGTTGATCTCACCATTATATCAGCACTCAAAGCTATACCCGCAATCCCTATACCGGTATAAAAAACCGCTTTCTTCGTTGACACGTACTTGAACTCCTCTTTGGGCACGAACTTTCCGGCAATCGCATCTCTGAAAAGCCAGATGAAATAGACAATGTAAAGTAAGAACCAGGTTAGTGCCTCCCAACGTGTCAAAACCCCGTCCATAATCGTTAGTATCGTGACTATCACCACGAAAAGGTAATATGCACCATCCCTTTTGAGCACTTCCTCATCGAGAACGCATTTTCTCACCCAGAGCGAGAAGGCGAGTAATAAAGAGATATTAAAGATTGCTGAGCCTACGATTGTCCCCATACCAATGTCTGGATGCCCTTCCACAACCGAGAAAACCGAAGCACCCATTTCCGGTGCACTGCTTACTATTGCCGCCACAGAAGCACCTGCAACTGATTCAGGCACGTTGAAACGTTTGGCAAGAGAGCCTAAACCGCTCACAAAAAGACCAGTTAGATAGAAAAACGCTATAAAACAGCCAACCAGAGCAAGAAAAGCAACTCCTAACTCGTAGCTCAATCTCTTCACCCACCCCTCTATTTGCTATATAGTTTAGTTATATCTGCAGAAAGTGAAACTTAACCAAAGATAAAACACCACAGAATTTTTGATACTAACTAAATATTATTTGGAACTTTGTGCTCTTGCAGGAGCTTCTGACTCATATGACTTGCGGGCTCAAATGCTCGGCGCGTACGAATAACTCCTTTTTTCGCTGCTTCTTACCGTCTGATACCTCCACGATGAACGCTCTTCCTCGCTCTCCTTTCACCGTACCAGTCATGCCGTGAAATCTATGATGTGGCATACCTTTATGAACACTTGGGTCTATACGGATATGCACCCGTTCCCCAGATGCAAAGCTTTGAATAGCTCTGCTTATTGGAGACAGCCCTCGCTCCCGCTTTCTCTTACTCAACTTCTTCCTTGTGTTCTTCCTCTCGCCATGTGAACGTGCCATTTCTTCTGCCCCTACTTACATTAGCAATATACATATATAAAATAAAAATAAACATAGTTGTAGGTGTTGGAAATGCTCGTCGAGATGCCAAGGCATACTGAGATATTTGGCTCCGTGAAAATTCATGAGATGCAGCGTATTTTAAAGATTGATTCCGGTGGCTTTGCAAATCCACGGGCAAAAGACATCCCTTTTGATGAAATAAAAGATGTTTTTAGGCGTTTTGCTATCATCGTACCCGTAAAGGATGAAAAGACACATCTACTGGAGGGTGTTTTGAGAGCTATTCCCTTTGATTGCTCGGTTATTGTGGTCTCAAATAGCAGAAGGGACGCACCAGATACGTACAAAATGGAGAAAGATATGATAACAAATCTCCACGATTTGACACAGCAAGAGATACTTCTTGTACACCAAAAGGACCCGGATTTGGGCTTTGCGTTTTATGAAGCGGGATATGACAATCTTCTTGATAAGGCTGCAGTTGTCAGGGATGGTAAGGCGGAGGGTATGATTATCGGTATGCTGCTTGCGAAATCACTGGGGAAGGATTTCATTGGATTTGCTGACGCTGACAATTACCTCCCTGGTTCTGTGCGTGAATATGTACTGGATTATGCAGCGGGATTCTGCATGGCTGAATCGCCATACAGCATGGTGAGACTTCACTGGAGATATAAGCCAAAGGTGGTGGAGGATAAACTTTATTTCAAAAAATGGGGCCGGGTGAGCGAGACCACAAATAAGTATCTCAATCTCTTAATCTCAACATGCGCCGGATTTGAAACCAGAGTTGTGATAACAGGAAATGCAGGCGAGCATGCGATGACAACAAAGCTCGCGGACATATTGAGCTACTCGACCGGCTACTCAATTGAACCCTATCACTTCGTTTATTTATTTGATCAGTTTGGGTTGGGCGCTGAAATTATTACAGATGCAGATGCTGCAAATGCCGGAATTGAGATCTTTCAGATCGAAACATTAAATCCACACATACACGAAGAAAAAGGAGAGGAGCATGTTAATAACATGCTGCTTGGCTCACTCCAAACGATTTACCACTGTAAGCTCTGCAATGATTATGTACGGTCAAAAGTGCTTGAGGAGCTGGGCGATCTTCTGGAGTTTGATAAACCGAAGGAGAACGTTATAATGCCCCCTATTGGTGAAATTGATACACAAAAATTCGTGAAATTACTTGAAAGCACCGCAGAAACATTTGCAAGATTTGAACAAGGAGCTATCAGGAGCAAAGTAGAAAAGAAGACTCAATTAAAAGAAGAAAGTGTTCAAACGTTATAGGGCAATGAAAAAAGTTCTTTTTACAGACCTCGACGGTACTCTGCTGGATCTCTACGACTACTCTTACGATACAGCTCTTCCGGCTCTGGACGCCTTGAAGAAGAAAAAGGTCCCGATTATATTCTGCACGGCGAAGACATTAGCAGAGAACGAATATTACCGTAAAAAATTTGGGATAGACGATCCCTTTATTGTGGATAATGGTGGTGCAATCTTCATTCCCAAGAATTACTTCTCGTTCAGGTTTGAATGTAAGGAGAAGAACAATTACTGTGTTATCGAGCTCGGCGCTTCGTATAGCGAGCTAAGAGCAGCCTTAAAAGCGATCCGTGCGGAGACTGGGTTCAAAATAACTGGTTTTGGTGATATGACCGCAGGAAAAGTTGCAAAAGATGCTAATTTGAGTGTAGTGGAGGCGAAACGTGCAAAGAAGAAGGAATACAACGAGAGTTTCATTTTTGATGAACCGGAAGAGAAAGAGGCAGTGTTGTTCGAGAAAAGCAGAGAGAAAGGTTTTACTGTCACTCACGGGGGACGATACTACAACATTCATGGGAAGGACGCGGACAAAGGTAAAGCAGTGAAGATTCTCACAGGGCTCTTCGAGAAGGAATATGGGGTGGTGGAGACTATAGGTGTTGGAGATAGCAGGAATGATATTCCAATGTTGAACGCGGTGGAGCAGCCAGCGGTGGTAAAGAACAAGAAGGGCACGTGGCTCGATATTTCTCTGCCAAACCTTTATAAAGCGCAGGGTGAGGGACCTGAAGGCTGGGTTGAAGTCGTGGAAAAGTTTATAAATAATGAGTGAGTTTGTAGTGGAATGATGGCTATGGCCAAGAAGAAGGCGGGAGATAAGGATACGATTTACCTTGTTCCACACACGCATTATGATGCCATCTGGGCCTTCACAAAGGAGGACTATTTCTACATCAATATGCTGCTCATTTTGAAAGAGGTGGCTGAGCTTGTTGAAAAGACCGATTTCAAGTTCCTCATAGAACAAACCTTTCTGCTGGAAGAGTTGGAAAGGCGGTACCCGGAACTATTCACAAAGATTACGAAGCAGATCAAGGAAGGCAAGATAGAGATTGCTGACGGTGAATACCTGATGGCAGACACAATGCTTCCAGATGGAGAAACATTAATAAGAGAAATCCTGGTTGGTAAGAGATATGTAAAGGAGAAGTTCGGGGTTGATGTTCCGGTAATGTGGCAAGCAGACAGTTTTGGATTGAATGCTCAGCTCCCGCAAATCTACAAAAAATCGGGATACAAATATCTTGCATTCCGAAGGGGAATATCGGAGAACAAACCTACGGAATTCCTGTGGGAGGGATTGGATGGAACAAAGATTTTAACACACTGGATGCCCTTAGGATACAGAGCAGGATTGGACCTGGCAAAGCTGGAGGAAAGCTATGAGAAACTCAAGGATGGAGCAGCGACCTCTCAGATCTTGATGCCTTCCGGTAGTGGCGTTACAATGCCGCAGCCTGAAACACCTGATGTCGTGAAGGCGTGGAATGAGAATAGTGGGGAAAAAGCGCTGATGAAGGTTGCAACGCCACGGGAATTCTTTGAAGCTCTGGAAAAAGAGATAAAAGACCTGAACCTTAAGATGGAAGTCCGGAAGGGCGAGATGTATTCAGGAAAGTATTCCGAGATTTTTCCTGATTGCTGCTCAAGCAGGATGTGGATAAAGCAGGGGCTTTGCCACTACGAAAATTGGTTGGGATGTGTCGAGCGATGGGGCACTCTATCCTCACTACTGAATAGCTACTATCCTTCTGATGAGCTTAGAGAGAGTTGGCGAAAAATCTTGTTCATCGCTTTTCATGATGTAATTCCCGGAACGGGGATGGATCGTGGTTACGATGAAGTGAAACAATATCTGGGCTTCCTCAGGACCTATATGCTCACCCTCTGCCCTCGCATACTCTCTCTATTAATAGAGGAGGAATCTAAGGATGGAGAAGGGATAGTTGAAAGCGGAGATATAATTGTATTCAATTCACTCTCGTGGGAAGTTAAGAACTGGTTAGAGATGGATTTGAATTTTGAGAAGGGAGAACTGGTAGCGATTGGAGGGTTGAAAAGTGATAAAGAGGAAATTGGTGTTGAGGTCATACGTTTTACGAGGTATGATGATGATTCACTGAAATACGTGCGAATAGGATTTGTCGCTACGGTTCCTGCAATGGGATATAAGGTGTATAAAATCCTTGAACGGGAACCTAGACATATTCCTTTTGATCCCGAATTTATCAGGATACATGGAAATACTATAGAAAACAGATTCTTTGGGGTTGAAGTTGACCCTACCACGGGCTTGATTGACGTGCTTCACAAGGGTGAGGCTGCATGCAGTACAGCTTGTAAAGCGAATGAGCTCGTGCTCGAGGAAGAAACAGGGGATCTTTACTACCATAGGCAGACGTTATGTATCCCCTGGAGAACAGAAACAGGAGAAGGTGTGAAGTATGGTGCATTCAGGCTGAAGAATTTTTACATAGATAAAAGCCCTTTGAGACGAGTTATCAACGTCGAGAGTGATTATTTCTCCTTGCGATGGCCGTACCGATTGACGGAGAAAAAGGAGCCGCTTATATGGCGACATAAATTCCTGGAGTGCACAAAGAAAATAATTGTGTACAGGGACATTCCAAGAATAGATTTCGTCACGACTGTAGTGGACAAGCATCCTAGAGCACGGCTCAGGGTCCGGTTCTCCACAAACATAGAAGCTGATGATTATGTCTGTGGTACTCAATTTGGTGCTGTTTCCCGTCCGAAAAGCGAAATTAGATGTGACCAGCAAGAAGAAGAGGGAGAAAAATGGGTTGAAGAGCCCCGAGGGGTATTTCCCTCGCTAAGGTGGCTTGATTATTCTGACGGAAAGAAGGGGTTAACCGTAATCCACAAGGGGATACCGGAGAGTGAGGCAAAAGATGGGGGCGTTTATTTGACACTGCTCAGAAGCGTTTCAATGCTCTCCTCTGATGGTAAGACTGGTCCTGCAATACCGGTTCCCGAAGCACAGGAGTTGAGAAAATACGTATTCCACTATTCTATTCATCCACACGAAGGAGATTGGCGGAAAGCTGCATCCTACAAGCATGCTCTTGAGTTCAACACCGATTTGGATGCAATGCCGATACCGAAAGGTGTAAAACTTCCTTTAAAACGGTCTTTCTTGAAAATAGACCCGGAAAGTGTGATTCTATCCGCACTGAAAAGGGCAGAGGATGAAGATGGCGTTATTCTGAGATTCTACGAGACGAGGGGAAAAGAAACGGATGCTGAAATAGCGCTGTTCAAGGAGCCAAAAGAAGTTAGGGTGGTGAATATGCTGGAGGAAGAGGACGAAAGTGTGGTGAAGGAATTGGAACAGGAGGGTAAAAGGATAACGTTGACGGTAAACCCCTTTGAGATAGTTACGTTGAAGCTGAAGTTCTGATAATTGCATGAAGGAGCTTTAATTCATGAAGGCTGCTGTCGCATAGGTCGCGCTTTATAATAGAGTTGTTGCGATATAAAATCATATAAGTTGCGACCATCTAAAGCGTCTATTCATCCTCTTATATCGCTCCTTTTTACGGATATCCGTTCTTAAGGCTTTGCCAAGTTATTCCGCAACAAGTCTAATGACATAGGTGCCAATGGAACGACAATTTCTAAAGGGAGAAAATGTTTCAAAGAGAAATTGGCACATCAACAGGTATACGTACCTGTAGATGAGAATGGAGAGCGCGATGAAGAGGCTATAGAAAAAATTGTGGAGAATATAGGCTACTTGACACAAAAGATACACTAATCATCTAAATTTATAGCGTAATTAGCTTATCGAGTGGTTTTTGTATAATCTATCACCAGCATTCACCACCCGCTACCCGAAGTTTCACCAACACCAAAAATCGAAAAGTTTAAGTATTATAGATTTATGTATTACATTACGTTAGTGGTCGATAATTCATTTATATATGAACATACACAATGTGTAATTATGGTCTCGATGGAAAAAGCGATCCTATGCCTTTTGTTAAGAGAGGGGGAAGTACCAGTTGAAAGGCTGATAAAAATACTCAGAAGCTTTAACGAGTCAGAGGCGTCAGTAAGAACCTCCTTATCGAGATTAAAGAAAGAAGGATTTGTAGAAAGTAAAAAGATCGGTAAAAAAGCGTCCTATTCCCTTACTGACCTCGGAAAAGATACAATAACATTAAAAGAATACAAGCTGCTCATGAGGGAGCGGTACTGGGATGGCCGGTGGCATATCGTAACCTTTGATATACCTGAGCGATTACGATACAGCCGAGACGCGTTAAGAAAGAAGCTTCTTTTTCTTGGCTATGGAACGCTTCATACTTCTGTTATGATCTCCCCATACGATAAGGGAGAAGAGATAAAGGAGACCGTAAAGGAATACGGAATTGAAGAGTATGTCGAATTTTTTTCTGCACAATATGAAAGCGATAAGAACATAAAGGAGTTGGTTCCCAAAATTTGGGATCTTAAGTGGTTTGAGAGGGAATACAAGAAATTTATCTCGATTTATGGTGAAGAATTGGAAGCATTAAAAACGAGTGTGGGGAAAGGAGAGAGCGTAGACCCAAGTTATGCATTCTTGAAAGGTGTCGAATTGAATGAGTCCTTTTCCCGTATCATCTCTGTTGATCCTCATCTCCCACAAGAGCTTCTACCCGAGGATTGGATTGGCTTTAGGGCAGAGCGGGTATGTGATGAATATCTACAATTTTTGGATGATTTGGAGCGGGAAAAATGAGAGAAGGAGTTCTGGTAAAGCCGTATGAGAGATTGGAGCGAGAGCAGCTCGAAAGGATACATAACGCTTCCCTTTCCATTTTACGAGATCCCGGAATAGTATCTTACAATAGGGAGGCGACAGACATATTCAAGGAAAACGGAGCGGAAGTTTATTCTCGCGGTTCCTATTGGCAAATAAGCATTCCAGAGTGGCTTGTTGAGGGAAGTGTAAAGCTTGCGCCCTCGGTAATAAAATTAGGTGCACGCGATAAAGAGAATACTTTAATTCTGGACGGTAATGAACCAAGGGTGAGATTTGGTACCGGTTCGGAGTCAAACGTAATTCTGGATATTGAGGTAGAAGAGTTTGTTAGCGAGAGAACTGGAGGTAAAAGGCGCTTCCCTGTTTTTCATCGCAGAAGAGGAACTGTTCGCGACCTTTGTGAGGCAGCGCACCTCTGTGAGCACCTACAGAATGTTGACTTCTTTATTCGCACGGTAAATATCCAGGATGAAGACATTACCAATGACAATAAGGACGTTAACAAGTTTTACGCCTCGTTGAACAACCTGCAAAAGCACGTCATGGCTGGTTTGACAAATGTGAAAAAATTAGACGAGGTAATACGGATGGCTGAGATTATTTCCGGTGGCCGTGGACGTGAGGAACCAATAGTCTCGTTTATCACGTGTGCGACGAAAAGTCCTTTACAGCTCGTTGACGATACTACGCAGAACTTAATAGAGATAGCAAAATCAGGTTATCCAGTGTCTATATCAACGTCACCGCAAGGCGGTTCCACCGCACCACTTCAAGAGGCGGGATTGCTCGCACAGCTCAACGCAGAGATTCTAGCAGGAATAGTACTTGCCCAGTTGGTGCGTAAGAAAACGCCGGTACTATACGGGAGCGTTCCATTGCGTGTGAGGATGGATACTCTTGATAATATGTATGGTGCACCAGAGACAAATCTGTATAATATAGGCGCCGTGCAAATGGCTCGGTTCTATGGTATTCCCTGCTATTCAACAGCAGGCATAGGTGATTCCAAATTCCCGGGGATCGAGGCATCGGTGAATAAGCAATTGTCGCATCTATATATCGCACTCAGTGGCGCACAATACATTCATTATGCATTTGGACTTCTTGAAGGCACAAATACGTTCTCTCCAGAGCAAGCGATATTGGATGATGTGCATGTGGGGATAATTAAATCCCTTCTCAAGGAGCAAAGGATAGAAAAAGAGATTGGTGAGGGTTTGAAAGAGATACGAGAAGTGATGGGCACATCTCATAAGATGTTTACGAGATATACGCGTAAATATTTGCGTAAAGGAGGCTTTGTGCCATTCTATCCCTATGAGGGTGACGCAAATGAGACGCTAATACAGGTGAAGGAACGCAAGGAGGCATTGGTCTCTGCTCCGGTGGAGGAGATCCCAGTGGATGTAAAGAAGGAGCTCTTTCAAGAGTTTGATATTTTGGATAGAATAAAATAAGAGGTGGTAAAAATTTCACACAAAATACTCGCGAGCCTAAAAGAGAATATAATTAAGGGAAGACGGAATAAGGAAGACGAGGACTTTGAAGGTGGAGGTGTCGGCGAGCCAGGCGTAGTAGAGCTTGTAGAAGATGCTTTGAACCAAGGAGTAAAGCCGAAAGAAATAATAGATTGTATCAACGGAGCAATGGTGGAGGTGGGTAAGCGATATGAGACCGGTGAGTTTTTTATTCCGGATATGATGGCCGCTGCGGAGGCCGTTTCGGTAGGAATGAAAGTTCTTGAGCCGCATCTTACATCAGCGGGCGAGAGAATGGAGAAATTTGTCATAGCGACTGTTGAAGGGGATTTACATGATATAGGCAAAAATATAGTGGCTCTTTTTCTCAAAGGAGGGGGGTTCGATGTTATAGACTTAGGCGTTAACGTTCCTGCGGAAACAATTGTGAAAACGGTGAAAGAAGAGGATGCAAAGCTTGTTGGGCTCTCTGCTTTGCTCACCACCACTATG
>DATKWH010000015.1:0-12651 GCA_035529655.1 Bathyarchaeia archaeon | reverse complement strand
CCATATTACAAAGCTCTTAACTTAATACTCCAGAAGGCGATACTTAAAATAGAGAAAATGTTCACGGACAGGCAGAAGCGAGTATTTATTATCGGACACAAAAATCCGGATTCCGATTCCATCTGTTCCGCTATTGGCTATGCGTACCTCAAAAATATTCTGGATAAGAAACACCTTTATGTTCCTGCCCGGGCGGGTGATTTGAATAGCGAAACGAAATTTGTGCTTGAAAAGTTTAACCTTGATTCTCCAATGGAGATAGAGAGTCTTGCGGCTACCGTCGGCGATATGGACCTGAAAAAACCTATTGTCGCATCACCCAACGATTCGATACGGGATGTCGCATCGTTAATGAAAGAAAAAATCATCCGCACGGTTCCAATCGTAGACCACGATAAAAAGCTCTTGGGGATTGTAGGTCTCAAGGACATCGCCGAATATTACATAGTCAATCTGGGACGTAAGGACTTATCCACCACACCGATTGACCTGAACATCTTAATCAGAACCTTGAACGGGAAAGTAATTCTCAATCCTCAGAACAGTGATAAATTGAAGGGTAGAGTTTTTATTGCAGCAATGCAGAAAACGACGATTTTAAGCAGGATCCAACCAGAGGATGTCGTTATTTTAGGCGACAGATCGGAAGTCCAGTTGGATTTGATAAATGGCGGCTGCTCTGCTCTTATAATCACGGGCGATTCACCTATTAGCCCCGAAGTCGTGAGAGTAGCAACGGAAAAGGGGACGTTGATCATTTCTTCGCCGCACGATACCTTTACTACCGCACGGTTACTCGATTTATCCACGCCGCTCTATTCTATAATGTCCCGAAATGTCCCGATTGCTGAGCTTTATACTCGTATTTCAGAATTACGGCAGCAAGTTTTAGAATCTGAATATCGCTGTTCGTTAATTGTAGACAGGGACCAGCGATTACTTGGCATCGTCACCCGGACAGATTTACTGTATCCAATACGAAAAAAAGGCATTCTGGTTGACCATAATGAGACTTCTCAGGCGGTTGACGGCGTGCTGGAGGCGCACATATTAGAAATTATTGACCATCACCGGGTCGGAGACATATCCACTCTAATGCCCATTCACGTTTGGAATGCCCCTATCGGCAGCACGTGCACAATGGTTGCAGAATTAATGTTTTCCCATCGGATTGGCATTCCCAAGGATATAGCGGGATTGCTGCTTTCTGGAATATTATCTGATACTTTAATGTTGACTTTGTCAACCACAACGGATCGCGATAAAGAGATTGCACATAAATTAGCTCGTATCGCACAGGTTACAATAGAGAATTATGGCAAAGAGCTTTTAGCGGCAAGTATAAGCATCAAAGGGAAATCCGCTAAAGAAATCATACTTCACGACTTCAAAGAATATTCGCTCGGCAATAAGAAAATTGCCGTGGGTCAAGTACTGGTGATAAAAAAAGAAGAGATAAGCGCTAAGGAAGAGGATATAAAATTAGAACTGGAGCGATTACGTAAAGAAAAGCGATACGATTTGATCGTTCTTCTCATCACGAATCCCTTGGAAACGGGTGAAGAGCTCATCGTTAAAGGAGATAAGCGGATAATTGAAAAGGCGTTTGGAATTGAAATACAGAACGATAAAGGTTTTATTCCGCAGACCTTATCGAGGAAGAAGGAATTCATTCCGAAGATCGGTTATGTCTGCAGCATTTGATTGGCTGCTAAGTTTCAAGATGCAGGATGCAGGATACATGTTGAAAAATCCAAAATCACCAATTTAAAAATAAGCGGCGAAAAAGTTTGTTTTGAACATTGGGATTTTGATATTCGGTATTGTTTGGTGTTTAGGAGTTGGAGTTTGGAATTTATACCACAGGATATTGAGCATCCATGAGCACTTTTTCAACACGCATCAAAGGGTAATCCCGTTCCTCTTCATATTTCACTCGCGCATGCACTTCCACCGCCTTGTATCGAACCACCACTGTTACGTCCAGCATTTCACCACGTAACTCACAATAGTTGAACTCATTCGCACGCTCCCGTACCTTTTCCCGATCTATTTTCACTTCCACGGAGCGCACCCACGGTTGCAGTGATACACTTCGTTCTATCGCGGTCTCCAACGCTTCTGCGGTTTCCACGCTCACGGGTGTGCCTATAAACTGGTGGTAAAGCGCACCCAATTTGATGCCCACTTCGAATACCGCGTTATCCCGATCTGTTATTTTTTCTTTTTCTGGCATACTAACCGTTACGTTAAGAAGTAGCACTATCTTTAAATATTAATACCTATACTACTAACACTTTAATGATAACGATGACTGAAGCGGTAAAGCACGGAAGGCATCAAACCGAATGGATAACGATTACCGTAGATGAATACGAGTCCATGCAGAGGACAATCGAGATTCTATCAGATCGTGACCTTATGAATCAAATCGAAGAAGGCAAGCGAGAAGGTGTAAAGATTCGAGATTTTGAAGAGTTCGCAAAAGAGCTTGGGATTTAAAATTCGTTTTTATGTTTGAGTGCTTCGATTGTTACAATCTGTTCTATATCGTTACTGTTTAAGTAGCATTACTCCAAAAGTAGCTTTTGCTCCTAAAGTCACTCGATTTTCCGACTTCTGGAGCAAAGCCATACATGGCGGTTTAGCTTCATAAAGAACGTGCTCGACGCGGAGGAGTTTGATTACAAAGGGGTGGTAAAGTAATTGGAAAGATAGATAGAAATACGACAACAAGGCTGCGTGAGAGTATTTTTTAGGAACGATCTGAAGCACCAATGAGCAAGCAGATTGTAGGATCAATACCAGAGATGTAGCGTTCGTTATGCGTTATGTACGCGGGACGACCGGCGAATAAGCCGCTTGCAGGGTTATACCAACCAGCTCCTTCCGCAAAGTTCGCTTTCGGAAGCCAAAACAACCCCAAAGAAAGCCGCTCCTGCAAGTCGGTTGCATGCGTTTGTTGGGTGGTGCCATTACCCTTTTCCATACCGCCAACGTATTTCGCCACATTGACATTGAACCCACTCAGAGCCTTTCGCATCAGCGAACCAGATCGCCTTGCCACATGATGTGCATTTAAAGACTTCAAGGGCCTTCTCACATGAATCTATCAACTTCCTTGCTTCAGGTCGTACAACGTCAAATGTGTGGGCCGCACGATTGGCCCATGAGACGAGTAGGCGGTCCGCCGTATCGAGCGCATCAAGCGCATCTGAGTGAGTAACATAATCAGTGCCAACCTTTTTCTGAAAGCACTTTTGCCCATCTGCCACTAAGCGCTCTAGAAAGTCGTGGGCCATTCTTTTATCGTTCCTGAACGCGCGCATAAAAGGTAGCCTGATTAGAAGACGCTCAGCAATGAGAGCAAGTTCAATATCCATAATCTTTCGCGCGTCATTTCCAGCTGAATCTGGTCGTTCCTTGAGATGGGAACGCGCGTCATCAAAGGTAGTTGTTTTATGTGACCAGCGGATACCGATATCTGGGGTCTCGTAAGGCAAAAGCGTTTTGAAACCCCACGTCTTTCCCTCAAGTTGTTGGCGAAGCTCGGTGTACCACTCCCTATCATGGGTAAGCAGTAGCACCTGGCGCTTGTTGAAGCACTTCTCTAGAACTTCAACGATCATGCCTCTGTGGTTCCGATCAAAGCTGACAACCACATCGTCGAGTATCAGAGGTCGATCATTGTCTAACTCTCGCTTTGCCATCGCAAGGAAGATGCAAAGACCAAGACTGTTCCTATACCCCTCGGACAAGGTCAGCCTTGGGGAATCTTGCTTGACACCAAAGAACTTAAGCCCGATATCGATCGCTTTATCTGTGTTTTCGGGAAGATAGAGACGTACATCTTCAATTGGCTCATCGGGATGCAAGATTGCCCACATATCACACAGGTCTTGTGATATCTCGCCGATAACTGCTTCGGAGCGCAATCTGATTTCCTCCCGGACGCCCTGTTCCAACGAGTTAATGAAGGAAATGAGTACCTCGGCACGAGCCGCCGAGGCTGCCAGATATATTGCCGTGATAGTATCTTTACCAACGGAGACTATCTCTTTATCAGTCGAAAGCTTCTGAACTTCTACGGGGGCGTCTTTTGAGTCAACAGCAGCGGTATTGAGCAGTGGTACTAGCTTTTCCTCGATCTCCTTCAAGTCCTTTTCTCCACACGCAGTACGAAGAGCTTCGGTGTCGGCGTGATCGAGGGACGTCAAGTTGTCGGCCAGAGGACCTTTGGAAAGTACCTCTTTCCATGACTTCACATCCACCTTGCTAAGGCTGGATTTGAGGGACTTCACATTATCGCACAAAGTCCCAATGCTGGTTTTACGTGCGTTGAAGGTATTAATGATTTCTCGGAGGCGCTCCTGCTCAGTCTTTACATGAGCCTGAAATGCTTCTACTGGGATTATCCGCCCACAGGCTGGACACGTTACATCCTTCTCATCTTCCAGCTTTTTTACGAACTCGCCTGTAGCCTCGAGTACCTGCAATCTCTCAGAAATAAGTGGCTCGACCGCGTCTGTGAGTTTTGCGCTGGCTTCTCGTATGGCATCCACATGGCTCTTGAGGTCAATCTCACCCGCCTCATGAAGTGCAAGATATCGCCTTTGATCGGCAGAAAACTGCTCGATGCGTTTGGCGATGGCTATCTGTAGATTCTTGCATCGAGATAAGGCATCCTGCGTGGCAACCTGATCAGCACAATAACTGGAATGGAGAGCTTCAATCTTCGTGAGTATTTGGTCATCGCTATCGGCGCCGAAAGTTTTCGTGCGCTTTGCTTTTGTCTCGCTGAGAATGATTTTGGCTTCTTTTAGCTTTGATTTTTGCTCAACACTTCTAGCGAGGTGCCGCAAATTCTCGGCTGCAATCTCCATTTGGTGCAGACCGAAGAGTGGCAACAAAGCGGAGTATTTGCCCCCTTTGGTATCGTGAATGAACGCAGCTACTTCGTCCTGACGTAAGACTGTGCGACCATAGCTCCAAGTATTCATCGCAATTGTCTCAGCACCGGAACTCGTGAATGACCCATCAGAGTTGATCACCACCTTGAGTTCCGAGTCGTTCTCGAATCTGATCCTCAACTCGGTCTTTTGACCCTTTGGCTTGTGGGTGTTATGAATAGCTTTCCCTTGGTGCTTGCCGCTGTACTCGTGAGTAAGATGTCCGATCTTGCCATTATTCAACACGTACTCGACAGCGTCCACAAAGCATGACTTCCCTGAAGCATTTTCTCCATAGACAACCAGCGATTTGCAGTTGGATTCCAGTGAAACTGGATCAGCAGCCCCGCGAAACCATGACATCTGGATGGCTTCGATCCTCATTCCTTCGCCTCCGTATCTGACGAAGCAGGTACCATATCAACGACGAGCAATTTGGCAATGCTTGAGAGTTTCGTTGTGGAAAGTTGCTGTTCACTGAGTTCGCCGCCAAGCAATTTCTCCATTCGAATGGAGACCGCGTCGGTCACAGAGTCATGATCCTTGCGGGCTTCTGCAATTCGGGCTGCGATCCATTGAACGTCACTTGGCATTCGTATTCTCCTTGGGCTCCCTCATGAGGACTTGGCTTAGTACAATATACTGTCAGTCCCTCTAACATTGCCTTTAATATTTATTCTATTATTTCCTATCCCGTATAAATAATCATTGGCTGATTACCACTGCATATTCGCAATTATTCTAAGCATATTAAAATTATCCTACATCGCACCATAAGCCACCTACGTCTTTTATTTGATAACCCAAGTGGTAACCATCCTTCGTTGCCGGTAAACGTCTCATGCACCCCACTCACTCATCAAGGGTGGCTTCGCTACTAAACTCTTTCATCTGCGCCTAAAGTCACTCGATTTTCAGACTTTTGGAGCAAAGCCGCTTTCACCTCCGCATACTTCCTTATCTCTTCAATCAACGGCTGGCCTTCCCAACTGCGGTCGTACCGAAGAACGAATTTCACATTTCTATTTTTATTGAGCTTCAGCAGTTTCAACACATTTTGCAACGCCACCGTCTTCGCTGCCTCATCTATTTCTACAGGTATCTCCGCCTGCCCCACCGGATAACTTTCCTCCAATTCAACGGGACACGGTCCAAACGGTGGTTTCACAAAAAATACGTGGTCGAACTGTTCTTGTTCGGTAAGTTCCTTTTCTTCAAGGTTTGTTGTTATCAGTACGTTTCCTGTTAACGTGAACCTGTCCAGCCGGTTGGAGTATCTCAGCACTTCGGGTCGGTATGCAGAACTTTCACCGAGATAAAAGAACGGATGTTTTGTTGCAGGATCGTATCTCTCGATAAACGCAGAATATTTCGCCATTTGCTTCAAACCGTTCAGCAACGCTGGATACGCCCTGCATCTTCGCTCGCAGAGCTCCCACAGGTTTCGCTCCACAATGCTCTGCTTTACTATTCGCATCTCCTCAAACGTAACCCACAAATTATGCGACGCCAGTAAATCCACGTCCTCTTTTAGCTCTTTTACGCTGTAAGAGGAACATACCGGACAGGCACAAGGGAGATACTGTAAATCCTCCACTTTTCTCGTTCCCTCACCCGTCATATACCTCTTCCCTTTTGCATAAAGCGCATACGCAGCGGAGTCGAAGAGGTCGCAGCCCAACGCAACTGCTAAAGGGAAAATCATGGGATGTCCGGCGCCGAAGAGATGAACCGGAGCATTCAGCGGTAAATTCATCTTCGATTCCACGATTATATCTACCAGTTTATCAAAGCTGTAGGATTCCAGCAACGGCACAACACCACCTATCGCATAAACATCAAAACCGATCTCCGCAACACGCTTTGCACTCTCCGCCCGTAAGTCTACAAAAGTAGAGCCTTGCACCACACCTGCAAGCAGGTTGCTTTGAATGATACCTCGTGCCTCTTGCATCCTTCGAAGTGTCACTTCTAAATCACTTTTTGCTCTTTCTATCTTCGCATACGGCGGAGTCGGTATGTCCAGGGGCACACATATATCAGAGCCGATATGCTGCTGAAATTCCAGTATTTCCCTATTGCCCACCTCTACGTCCTTATACTCATAGAGCTGGTAAGAGCCCGAATCAGTCATTATGGGCATTTCACATCTTAAAAGTGAATGAATGCCATTTTTAACCGCTTCTTCGCGCAAATCCGCTTTACGATAAATTATATACGCATTTGTAATGAGCATCTCGGCGCCGTACTGCTTCATGTCCGCAGCCCTAATTGACATGAGATTTGGGTTTATTACCGGCATTATCGTCGGCGTCTCTATGGATCCATGCGGTGTTCGAAGCTTACCTATTCTTCCCATTAAGTCCTTGTGCCGTATTTCAAAATCGAGCATATAGGTCTTTCACCTCTTTTTCCTTTTTATACGCTCCTCGTTCCTTTGCTGACTCAATAAGCCGTTTGTAACAGCCATTGGTTTCAAGCGTAGTGGAATCCCCGATTAAAACCAACTTCCGCTTCGCTCTCGTTATCGAGACATTAAGCCTTCTTAAATCTCTGAGGAATCCTATTTCTCCTGATTTGTTACTCCTTACAAACGATACAATAACAACTTCTTTCTCCCTGCCCTGAAACCCATCCACCGTCTTTATCTCCAACCCGTCCACCCGAAGCATCGTTCTAATGAGCGCAACCTGATCATCATAGGGCGATATAATTGCTATTTCCTCAGGTGGGATGCTCAGACTTAACAAGCGTTCCGCAATATCCTTAACCAATTTCGCTTCTCCTACATTCTCTTTCGATGTCGAGCCTCTTCTTACTCGTTCCTTGAACTCATCACTGCCACGTGTGTCAATAAACAAAAATGGTTTTACCTCTTCATCTATTAATTCCAATTTCGGTAGTATATCCATAAGATTTTGCCTTTTCACCTGTTCATACGCCTGCAGCTTTCCTTCGTAAAATTCCTTATTCGGGAATGACGCTATCTCTTCGTTCATTCTATACTGGACTTCAAGCATCACCCGTATCCGGTCACCATGCAACCGCAAAAGTCGCTCGAATAAACTCTTGCTCAACCCCCCTCTCTCTGCTTCCTCATTCAAGATCGTAGGTGGAAGCTGCTTGTGGTCGCCTGCCATGATAAACCGCTTTGCCTTGAGCACTGTGATCAAAGAGGAAGGCTCGGTGGATTGCGTTGCTTCATCAATAACAGCAAAATCGAACTTCGCGCTTTTGAGTATCTCAGAACCCGCAGTACTGTTCGTCGCACAAATTACTTCTGCTGCCGTGATGACCCTATTTATTGCACTCTCTTCCAGTTCACGCGCCGTGCCGAACAATTTATCTATCCTTTGCTTCACCGTTAGCCATTTCTGCATACCCTTCAGTTTTGCCGCTGGTATTCCCCGTACAGTTCTTCCTTCTCGTGCAAGTTGCATTATCTCTTCGTCACTTAAGCCCCTTCTCCATCGCATTTCGGGCACGATAAAACCTCTCATGCGCTCTTTTAGCTCATACGCTTGCGCTCTAAGCTCCTGCGCCTTGATATAATCCTGATCTTCCTGAACCAGGTAGTCAAGACTTCTTCTTCGTAAAGACGGAATGACGCGTGCAGGATGCCCTATTCGCACTACTTCCACACCGAGCTTATCCAGGCGTTCTACCAGGTTATCCACCGCCACATTGGAGTCTGCGGCAGCTAAAATCTTATAGCCACGCTTGACAAGTTGTGCTATAACTTCTATGCAGGTTATCGTCTTCCCTGTTCCCGGCGGTCCGTGAATGAGGAAGAAATCCTTTGCCGCTAAACACCGCAAAACCGCTTCTCGCTGGCTTTCGTTCAATTCCTCATTGCAGAATTCTATCTCTTTTACCTTGGTGAAACCAGGCGGCGTATTACCAAGTATTTTATCCTTTCGCCACCTTGGCAGTCGTTTAAATTTCTTTAAGGCTTCAATCATCCGTTGAAATGTAATGTCATTGACAAAAAGGTCAATTCTAAGGTCTTTTCGATAAACAAAGCCCGGTGGAGCTTCGTCAAACGCGACCGTAATAGAATACGAGGTCTTCTCCGCGACCGTCCCAGTCGGATTATCGTCATCCCATGGGGCTGTGCCTGCTTTACTCACCAAAACGAGGTCACCAACTTCTATTTCACTATCTGGCAGAGTTAAATCAGCGTTTTGTTTCCTGAATCGGACTAAGTGCTTTCCGCCCAATCCCAAGTCCTGAGATTTCCCTTTCATCTTCAGGAAAGCCCTGCCTTTCTCTTCCCGCTCCCGACCACTCAGCCTTCGCATCTCCTCTTCATGCAGCCTCATCTGTTCCTCTCGTTCCAGCTCCACGAGTTCAGCGAAATGCTGTACGTATTCGTTCTCGTTCATTTCTTTCAAGACCCCCAAAATGAAAAGATTAGGACAAAATCAAATCTAACAGGGATTTTCTATCCACTTCCGCTCGTGTCCTCCATCCGATATATAATGCTTTGTCGTCTTCACCCACATAGCCTTGCTTGATATACCTGTCCAGAGCGAAGTAAATTCTCTGTTTAGGGAATTTACCGCTTAAAAAATCCTCTACCGCTTTTCTCTGCGCTTTTCCCTGCTTCGAGATTATATATGCTAACGTAGCGGAAAGCATGGCAACGTTGTCTATCCGTTCACCTGAAGCCTTTTCAATCACAGGGCTTTTGAGCACAATCATAAACCTGTCGCGTTCTGCTTTTTTTTCTCCTTCTCCTTCTTCTTTTTCTCCTCCCGCGTCGCTTATTCGTTTTACTTCCATGCCAAGTTTATCGAGAACGGAATTTAAAACCGCGATTACTTCTACGTAATCCTCCCCCAAGCCCTTTTTGAGCTCCCAGCCTTTAACTCCCGGGATCCTATGCCGTCTGAAGAACAATAACTGGGCTGCCTTCTTTACCTTTCGTTCTGTCCTTATCCTTAATTCCTCTTCTGTTTCACTCTCCATCTTAACCAGTCCTCGTAGCTTAACGAAACGGGTATAGACCTGCTCGGGGTGTGAGCTGCCGGGGTATTGACATTGTTATTACTCGGAGAAATAAACACTTCTTCTTCTAAGGGGTTTATATCGAGTTCTGCTTTTCCTTCACTTACCAGATAACTTGTCAGATACGCCTTTTTTACACTCGTTTCGAATGCATCGTCATAGATAAAATCGTGATAATCGATTTTACCCCGCTCTTCAAGCTCGTTTAAAACTGCCCGGATTGAGTCGTCGAACTCTGTCTTAGATAAGATGTTCAACGCAATTAAATCCTCGATGTCGAATGTTGATTTGACCGCAGACGGAAGCGGGAATTCGTCAGTCCGCTCACCAAGGGGTAAGAGAGCGTTCCAATAAGCCAGCCCCTCTGTCAGCCTCTGTGGAGTGATTCTGTCAAGGGATATAATTGGATGCCAGGATTTAAAGAATGCCGTTGCTAACTGCTGGGGCTCCAGCATTTTGAGTTTGAGTTCCAGTAACACAGGGTCTATATAAAACGAAGAGGAACGATCTTTTATCCATTTACCCTGCAATTCGATTATCTTCGCCAATTCGGCTATCGCCTCGGCATCTAAAAGCAGATCGTCTAACGACTTCCACTTCTTATGATAATGCTTCAGCGTTTCCAGAAACTTCTTGACGTCCAAATCAAACGGGTCCGTCCCATCTGCTTGTATCGTCTTGCAAAAGTTTAGCAGTTGGAATAGCTCGTCGAATTTCATTTGCTTACTTGGATTTTTGTAATTTTCCATCGTTGTTAACGTCCACCTCTCGCAGATATAATTTCAACTATTTCATCCTTTAATAAATTTCCTAAAACGATCTCCAGTGGAAATGTACCCAAAAGGCTTATATGCCCATAATGCCCGTATGTGGTAATAACGGACCCACACTCGAAGATCGTGGGTCTTTAAAAATGATGCTAATGAATAAGCGAACCGAGAAAGAGGACGCAGCACTAAAAATACCCTATTGCGCTTTAAAACTGAAGGAAGCGCTGTACCTGCTTACTGATTATTACGACGGCTACTTCGATGCCGGTACAAAGTCGGTAGTATTAACCGAGTAAGATGATTAAAAGGGGTTGAAGAAGCGGATATTTAAAAGCTGTGATGGAGAGATTTAAAACTGTTGCATTATCTAATTCGTCTGTTAAGTGCCATTCATATTATGAATACGCCATTTTATGGCAGGATGTGCTTTAATTTCTTTCTTGTTGTTCAGCTATTTTTCTGCCATCATTTATGATAGGGCTAACAACAAAATTCAAATACTATTGGGGGCAATCTAATAGAAAGGGACGGGAGATGAATAAGAAATGGAGATAAAGTGGCATGGGCACTCCTGTTTTGAGATAACAAGCGAAGAGGGGATAGTGATAGTGAACGATCCGTACGATGGAAGCTATGGGTATCCAGTGCCAGAACTAACGGCGGATATCGTCACCGTTAGCCACGAGCATCGTGACCATAACAATGTAGCTGCAATAACAGGCGAGCCTGAAGTGGTGAAGGGTGCCGGGGAGCATATTTGTAAAGGGATGCGGTTTTATGGTGTTAAAACGTACCATGATACGTCAAGCGGAGCAGAAAGGGGTGAGAATACCGTGTTTTTGTTTGATGTTGATGAACTGAGAGTATGTCATTTAGGCGATTTAGGGCAAGTTTTGGAAGCGAGCCAGTTAAGGAGCATCAAGGAAAGGGATATAGATGTCCTGTTTATACCCATCGGTGGTGTTTATACCATAGATGCAAAGGGTGCTAACGAAGTGCTGGGACAGTTAGAACCAAAAATAGCGATCCCTATGCATTATAAAACACCACCTCTGCGGTTGAACATCCAAAAGGTAGACCCCTTCCTGAAAGGGAAGAAGAGGGTGAGAAGGGAGAAGAGGCTTGTGGTTCGTAAGGAGGATTTGCCAGAAGAGCCTGCGATAGTTGTATTGGATTGGAGGCCTTGAAGCGATGAATGCAGTAAAATGGGCGGGTGTTGCGGTATTTCTCGTGGGAATAGTAATTATGGGGGTGTATAGCATGTATCCGCTTTTTTACCAAAAGGTGGAGGAATCTACGATACTGTTTGGAATGAAAATCAGCTTGGTACTGATGGGCATCGGTGCTGCTATTTTAATAATAACAATGAGCATTGAACGATACAAAGACTGGAAAAAGATGAAAGAGGAGATAAGTGAGGAGGATTTGAGACCATGAGCGTAATAGTGGTAAATACGGATTTTGTCCCGGGTAAGGAGATAGTAGAGGTTTTAGGACTGGCGAAAGGGAATGTGATTCAAGCGAAACATATCGGGAAGGATATAGCCGCTGGTTTTCGAACGATTGTCGGCGGTGAGATAAAAGAGTACACGGAGATGATGAGCGAGGCGAGAGAAATCGCATTGAAAAGGATGGTAGAGAAGGCAGAGGAGATGGGCGCTGATGCGGTCGTGAATCTTCGATTTATGACTGCTATGGTGATGAGTGGTGCCGCGGAGATACTTGCTTACGGCACTGCGGTGAAGTTGAGGTGAAATAGGGCAAAAAATAAAAGGGATGGGGATAATTAAAATCCCCCAAATCCTGGTCCTGTCGGTCCCTGAAATCCCGGTCCTGGCATCGTTGCTATAAACGCAGCAAGTATTACTGCATAGATGATTAGCGGAATAGCTATTGCAATAATCACTGCGAGAACCGCCTTT
>DATKWH010000014.1:0-3520 GCA_035529655.1 Bathyarchaeia archaeon | reverse complement strand
ATATCCAGCAATCGCCATGTCTATCTGCGTCACCATCTCCCTCGTCAACTTTCTTTTGTTTTTTTTAACGAAGGACCACATCTCATCTACCTGGACTTCAGTAAGCCCAACATTCTTTATCAAAAAGTCCGTCACTTCCCTTGCGTGTCTTGCCAGGTCTTCTACGACATCTGATACCGTGTCGCGATGGATCTCCATTATGCGTGCAATAGCTCTTATTCCGTTTTTCTCTACCAGCAATTTGCATATAAGGATGATCTGTTCTTCTTTGAGGTGTCTGTTGTAGAATACAGTGCCTTTGGTCTCATGGAATCTCACACCGCAAGTCTTGCATTTGAACATCTGGTTGCCCTTGGCATTAAAGCCTTTCTTGATGATGTTGCCAGTGTTTCTCTTTCGGTAGTCCGGACAATCTGGATTCAAACATATCTGATCTTTTGAATTTGCTCCGGTCATGGAGTAAGTTATTAGATCTGGCGTTTATAAAGGTCACGGTTTGCGGGACGCTACCCAATAGAGGGATTCAATACCTTATTCGCTTTAAATACAACTCCTGCTTTATCTCCAAATTCAATTATTGCCCCTGCATCTGCTTTTGTTAATGTGCACCCTTCAGGAGGTAAACTGCCTTCTACTTTAAATGCAATTGTTGCGTTTTCGGCAGATAAATATTCCAAATTCCCGGGAGTTTTATCCGGTCTAATTTCAAAATTAATTCCTTGTTTTTTAAGAGTAGACTTTCTTTCAAATTCATTACCTCTTCTTATTATACCTCCCTTCATTATCCCGATGTCTCCTAACTTCAAATCTACAGTGGGTAGCCATGTGGCGAAATACCCCATTTTGTTATGCATTTCCGCAATATATTGTTTTTTTGGTTCCATTTTATTAAAGTTTTATATTTTTATAGTTTTTGTATGTGTTATTATTATATGGTTTTTATTCTTTAAAAAAGGGAAGGCACTATTTTATTTTTCAAAGGCGTAGCGATTTCGCCTAACTCCGGTATATCGGACATCAATGTTGCATATACCTCCTTTGGATGAACTCCCTATATCGCCGATCTTCCTCCCTCTCATCCTTTCACACCTCCGCCTCACTCTTTCTCAAACAACCTATCTAATGGACTTTTTATTTTCCTTATATCCTTATTACTCACAGGGGTATATATTTCGGTCGTTTTGCTACTTTTATGCCACAGCAACCCTCAAACCGCCACAAAAACCCCAACCTTCTCCGTCTTCTTTATCTCAACCGAACTGCGGGCATTCTACCTATAAAAACATTCTGCCTTTTGGTAATACTGATCCGGGTTCCGAAGTTCCGAAATGTAGTAAACACGTTTTAGAAAGTGTTTTTTTATATTAAGAACAGAGCTAAAATAGAGAATATGAAATTGCCAATCGAGAACAGAAGATACGCAACAGAGATAACCGCAAACAATGACGGCGAACGCGTGAACATCGCGGGCTGGGTACATGAGAAGCGTGATCTCGGCGGTGTCTTTTTCCTTATTGTACGAGACCGTGAAGGCTTTGCTCAGGTTACACTGCACAAGAAGACAATAGGGAAAGAGCTGTTTGAACAGGCGAAGAAAGTCCCTCGTGAATCAGTAGTGGCGATAGAAGGGATAGTAAAGAGCGAGCAAAAAGCGCCGAATGGTTATGAACTCATACCCGAACGAATAGAAGTGCTGAGCGTAGCATCGCACGTTTTACCCCTGGATATCACGGGAAAAGTTGGTGCCGAGTTGGACACGCGGTTAGATGCGAGATTTATGGACGTGAGAACCGAGCGAACAAAGCATATCTTTATTATTCGCAGTCAGGTCCTTAAAGCGATTAGAGATTTTCTCGACGAGCGAGGCTTTATCGAAATAAATACGCCAAAGATAGTGAGTGCTGCGACTGAAGGTGGTACTGCTCTCTTTCCGATTACTTATTTTGAACGAGAAGCGTTCTTAAATCAGAGCCCCCAACTTTACAAGCAGATGCTCATTGCTTCTGGTTTTGACTCGGTATTCGAAATAGCGCCAATATTCCGGGCTGAGGAGCATGACACCACAAAGCATCTTAACGAAGCGTCGTCGGTGGATGTAGAAGTTGCATTTGTCTCGGATAAGGAGGTAATGAAGCTCTTAGAGGAGCTTATTGCGTCTGTATATTCAAAAGTTGCGTTATATCCTGGCTTATCTAAGCTGAATTTACAATTGGAAGTTCCAAAAGTACCTTTCAGACGTATAACCTATGACGAAGCAATAGAGCTAATTTTAGAGAAAGGAGAACAGATAGAATGGGGTGAAGACCTCAGCACTTCCGCGGAACATATCCTTGGCAAGACGATAGGCGAGCTTTATTTCATCACCGATTGGCCACGTGCGATAAAACCGTTTTACGCCCACCCGACCGAAGGCAAAGATACGTGTGATGCGTTTGACCTGATGCACCCGCGATTAGAGCTCGCTTCGGGCTCACAGCGAGTTCATTCGTACGAGCTGCTGAAGGAGAACATCGAATCAAAAGGACTCAGTGCAGAAAGTTTTGAGTTTTATCTCAACGCTTTTTGTTATGGTATGCCGCCACATGCGGGCTGGGGGCTTGGCGTTGAACGACTGCTCATGAGCATGCTGGAGATAGATAACGTGCGGGAAGTCGTGCTTTTCCCACGGGATCGGAGAAGGCTGGTACCGTGACGTGAAAGCGAGGATGAGTGAAAGAGGAATTTGATAAAATCGAATTGCTTATTCAACACCGCGGTTGAAATGACCGCGTGTGTGCTTTCGCCGCTGTGACTTCTTAACTGGTTTACCTGCAAGGATGTCCTTGTACAAACCGATTATTCTCTCTGCATTACCATCAGTAAGATCAAAGAAGAATTTGTTTATACCAATATCGCAGAGTTTTGTTATATCGTTGAAAAGACCTATGGGCACGCTGTTCAGTATCTGCGTGCAGTTGAATTCATTTCGTACAGGAAAAACAAACCCTTTTTCGTCCTTCAGCAATCGTTCTCGCAGCGGATATTTGGTAGTCATAAGAACTGGTCTGCCATGAACGAACACGGCGAAATTTTTGTTTTTGAATTCCGAAAGCTCGGAGAGATTAAGCTCTGGAGATACTATTGGAATCGGGTCATATTTTTTAATAAACGCTACATCTATGTCGTTGAAGACGTTCGCGGAATAATCAAGATAAACCGTTCGTGCTTCTGATTGTAATAGCTTGGAGATCAGCCAGATGTTGCCGAGAAGAATAGCATTATGATCTTTAGCATTTACCTTGCTTATAGCGTCTGCGACATCGGAATCAGACAGAATCCGCGGTATATACGGTGATACATTACTTTCTGGGAAATCGTGGGCAAATATCGAGTAAAAAACAGTATTTGCACCGGCTTTTAACGCGTCTCGTGCGTCCTCTTTGGAATATACCTTAACTAAGATCTCCATACCGTCTGATTCGGTTTCTTCGATTTCTGGATTTATTAGCCGACGCTTTGATCTGATGAGCGTACTTATTTT
>DATKWH010000013.1:0-16128 GCA_035529655.1 Bathyarchaeia archaeon | reverse complement strand
GAAGAGAAAGAGGTGTCAGCAGTCTTTTTGAAAACCGTGGACGAATTTTGTAAGGACAGTGACACGATTTTTAAAGAATTTGACGCGATACGCGAGAGCCGTGTGAAGGGCGAGGATATTATGGGTGCGTTACAAGAGTTTAGACTTGAAAGAGCGAGTATTTTCTTGTTGATTGATGCCATCTTTCATAAAGAGGTGGAGCTTGAACACAAGCTTGACAAAGCGGATATAGCGAAAGAGAAGCGTGACAAGATACTCGAGTTTAAGGATCGTTTTGCTGATTTGGCGGAGGATATAGACCTATTCGTGATGAAAGAGATAGGCGTGGGCCAGTGGTAACCGGCTGACTGCGTGCTCCAAAATTTTAAGAAGAAAGCCGCTCAAACACCGTTCTCACCTGCTTCTCCGTTTCTTCCCGCGTGCCTTCGTTCGTTATAACAATATCGGCGAATTTTAGCTTCTTCTTCAGTGGCATTTGCAATCCTATCATTTCTTCTGCCTCCGCCTTCGTTAGGCCGTCTCGTTCCCTCACCCTTTTTATCTGCGTCTCTTCGCTTACATAAACCACAATTACTGTATCAAAGTCGTCTTGAGTTCCCGTCTCTATTAACAGTGGAACGTCAACGACAACGAGCGCATTTGGCTCTGATTCTATCTTCTTTATCGCCTCTATCCGCTCTACGCACTTCCTTCTCACTTCTGGATGTATTATCTTCTCTAAAGCGGCTCGTTTCTTAACATCGCTGAACACTACCCCCCTCAGCTTCTTCCGGTCTATCGCTAAATCCTTTTTCAGGATACCTCTGCCGAAGAAACGCACGATCTCCCACCACGCCTTCGAGCACGGTACAACTGCCTCCCTGCTGAGCACATCGCAATCTATCGCGTAAGCGCCGAGATTCGTAAACGTGCGTAACACGAGGCTCTTCCCACTTGCCATTCCGCCGGTTATGCCTACGAGTCGCATATTCATTCAGATAGTTAATAAAATAAAATCAAGTTTAGAGTTGAAAAATACCCAATCACGATTGTATATATATATGTGTGTGTGTGTGCGGGGGTCACGTCAACAACCGCAGCAAAAATTTTATGTAAATCTTCAAATCGCTTATCCTAACGTTCTCATCAGGGCCATGCGCATTGCTCTCGGTCCAACTACCAACGCCAAAAGCACAAGCCGGCTGATATGTCTTTTTAACCGCATAAGCAATATCTAACCCGCCCTGCACACCTATCGTACCTTTAGATACGCCAAAAGCATCAGAGGCTGCACCCTTCACACGACTCACCCATTCGTCATCCGGATCGGTAAGCAGTGGCGGGAATCCGGGCTTAAGATATAGTTCTAAATCTAGTCCATGCTTCGTTCTTATGGTCTCTACGGCATCTTCAACCTCTTTTATCACGTCTTCAATCGCTTCCTCCGGGATATACCGCCGGTCACCCCGCAAGGTGCAGCTTGGTGGGATAGCGTTCTCCTTCACACCCCCGTTTATCATCGTAACGTTAAAAACAGGCTTTATGTGCTTCTGTCCGGTTAGTTCTGTCATCTCGTGACTGCACGGTACTTTCGATTCCCTGCGCTCAATATCCCTTTTCAGTTCCTCTAACTCATGTATCACGATTGCTGCGTGCTCTATCGCATTCACACCCAAGAAAGGCATAGAGCTATGGCATGATCTTCCCTGCACCTTTATCTCCCAGTTCATCACACCATTCGTTGCCACACTTATACCCTCGTTATCGCCATCCATGCACAGTAAATAATCACCCTGGAGTAGCCCTTCATCAGCAAAGAAGCACAAACCTGAGTAAAGTCCTACCTCTTCATCCGTGGTTAATGCAACCCGTAGGTTATACGAGCTCTCTAATCCCTGCTCATTCATGATGCTCAATGCAGTTAAAAGAGATGCGACACTTCCTTTTGAATCCGCTACACCGCGCCCATATATCCTATCAGCCTTAATCACGGGCTCAAAGGGGGGCGTGCTCCAGCCCTCGCCTGCTGGAACAACGTCTAAATGCGTGTAAATATCAACACTTTCCTTTGCACCATAATCTTTAGTAGCGAGCAGGTTCGCTCTCTCACCGCTCAACTCCCCGGTAGTCTTTTGCCGTGTTTCGTAAATATCCGCGGGCACATCTATTCTTTCGCATTTGAATCCCAAATTATCAAATACCGGTATAAGCCACTCTACTATCTCTCCGTAATGCTCCCCTGGCGGCACAAAAGTAGGTATCCTGACCAATTCCGTGAGAGAATCTATAAGATACTTCTGTGTCTCCTCTCTTTCTACTGTTTCTCCCACCTTCTTCTCGTCGCTCATCATCATACCAATACCATACAAAACTCTTAAATACGCAGACAAAAGATAATTTTTAGTAAGGGCTATAAGTAACGTAACTCAACGAGTGAAAATAATTATAGTATAGGACGCGAACAGGGAGGGATTCATGCAAGAGAAATTTAGCTGCACGGTGGTTGATTGGAACTATGCATACGACCTTTGCCGGGACGCAAGTGAGGAGATAAAGGCTGCGGGATTCAAGCCGGAGGTTATTGTTGGAGTGTCAAGAGGCGGCTGGTATTTGGCTCGTGTGCTCTGTGATTTCTTTCTGCTTACGGATTTGCTCAGTTTGAAGATGGAACACTGGGGGATAACCGCCACGATTACTGGTGATGCCACGCTGAAATACGGGTTTGATGACAAAGCACTGGAGATAATAAAGGGGAAGCGAGTAATAATAGCCGATGATATAACTGACACTGGAGACAGCTTAAAGCTTGCAGTTGAGTACGTTAAATCCTCGGGAGCACTGGATGTAAAAACCGCAACGATGCAGCACAAAACTTCTTCCTCTTTCGTTCCCGATTTCTACGGCGAACTTATAAGCGATTGGAAATGGGTGGTATATCCATGGAGCATTCATGAGGATGTGATGGAATTATTAGAGAAGATCATTGCTAAAGGCGGAAAATGGATGAGTTTGCATGACTTAAAGACTGCTATGAAGGAAGAGTTTGACATTTATGTGCCTTACCACCTGCTCAATGAAGTATTGGAGAATATGGCGTTTCACGGTAAGATAAAAAGTAAAAAAGAAGGAGAGGAAGAGTTGTGGCTACTGCGCTGAACCACCTTCTTTCTCTGCTAATTGAGCTGATTGGTTGTGTCGCCTGCCTCTCCTCGTGTGTTTCTTTCACTCTATCTTTTGAAGCCCCACCTATGACGACTCCGGAGGGATTATACCTCCTCTATCCCAAACGACTCCAGCAACACCTCTGGATTTATCTTTCCGCTTGTAAATGTCTTCCCGCTATTTATCTCGTTCACCGTGATCTCCGCAGGTGCGAACATGGCAGCATCCACTTTGAAGAAGTCGAATCCCGCTTCCTTAAAGGTGACGTAGAACGGCTTTCCATAATCCCTTGAGGTCATTGAGGGCACGTTCTTCACATATCCCTTCAGCTCCTCCACATTCTCGTAATCCACTGTGTAATACATGCGACCGCAGTATATGATGCAATCATTGGTCGAACCCATGCATTTCGTGTCGTCGCCGACAACAGGCGAGATAGGTATGATGCCATGAGCATGCTTTATGCTGTTTATGTCAAACCCTAAAGATTCGAGCTTGTGAATGCCTGTTTCTACGCCCCGCGCTGATATTTGCACCGAGCCCGCAATGGAGGCTGTTGGCACAACCACGATATAAAGATCTTCTGGTTCCACCCTGCACGCCTTCGCTATTTCCGCCGTTACTTCTTCGTCAGGCATCGTGCTGCTTTCCAAAACCAATACCGCCTCATCTGCATCGTCCGCATAATTTATCTCCTCATACAGCTCTTTCGGATTGAGTGAAAGCGCTCGTGCCGGTCCGGAACCCATACCAAAGAATTTCTTCACACTTATCCGCCATCCCGCAAATTGCGATGCCATACAAGCGATTACCGGATGGTCCGTGGTAAGCTCTACCGCAGGCACAACCACTTTACCAAGGTCAAAACTGCTGAATTTGATATCCACGAGGTCCGCCATACATATCCGTGAGACAAATAGCCCTGCTTCAAATCCTCCTGCTTCTTCTATACCTGCATCTATGAGCGTCGTCCCATTACTTAACTCCGCTATACCTACCTGCAACTCATCCGCATATTCCACCATCTCCTCAAATACGTCCAATCCATACTCATTTACGCTTATCATCATTCTTCCACCTTTGCTATTTTACAATGCTATGCCCCTATTTATAAGGATAGGATTCTTTTTTTATTGCTTATGCGTGAATATAAAAAAGCATTTTTTTGCGCCTGAAATAAGGGTTGAAATGCTTAACTTAAAGAACTGGTTTACCCAGTTATTTTTCGGTCATCGTGGCAAACAGAAGATAAAATCCACGCTCTGTTTAGGCATAAACTCAGAGTGGATAAAAGCATAACAGAGCTAAGAGATGCAAAAGAGCGGGATGAATTGTGCATTAACTAACCTGAATGAACATTATACGTACTACATAGCTCTTTTAGGGTTTTCTTCTGAGGATGTTGAAAAAATGTGAAATCGCAGTTACGGAAGAATTTGAGAGACTGGAAATAGAGGCCAACTCCGATATCCCCACTGCGAATCCCGAGAAGAAGTTTCAACTTCCGTAAAATGGCTAAAAGCTCGTGTAGGCATGCTATGGGCTCACACTGTGAAGAGAGCATATATGTATCTAAAATCCTTTACAGAGGAAGAATTGGATATATTCGAGCGTGAGCTAAAGAGTATGTATAAGAAACGAAATTGTCCGAAGAACCCCCGTCTCAGGTCAAGGTAGATATATGTGAGGCGATAGGACGAATCAGAGAGCTCTTGTTATCGGAGTAGTATTACCTTTTTCCTCCGCCTCTCCCTCTTCTTCCATTCCTCTATCCTTTCGTTAAGAAGATGCCGATCTACAGAAGCGAAATCTCCTTCTTCTTTTAACAGCAACGGTATTTTATCGGTGGAAAACGAGGGAATACCAAATTCAAAAAACTTATCAGCCGCGAAATGCGATAACTCTTTACTATATAATACCGCAGCAACACCCTTTTTCGCTAATAGTTCCGCTGTGCTTGCTCCTCCTCCACTGCCGTCCACAAGGAACACGATGTCACCTTTGTTAAGTCCGTACTTCCTATCCATATCCAATATTGCATCCTGACTGAAAGATTGTATCACTTTTATCCTTTTCCCCCCTTTCACTTCTCTTTTTCCTTTAAGTCCCGCGATGACTTTCCTCAACTCCGCATTCTCATTCTCTATCGCTCTTACTTCCTCTACCAGTCTTTCTATCTCCGTATCCCGCTTTCTTATCTCTTCTGCTCTTCTTATCTCTCGCGTTCTTTCTGACCGCATAGAATCGAGTTTTCGCTTCAAACTTCTTGCTTCACGCTCTTTTTCATTTGAACTCGCCTTTAAAGCTGTTGTACGCTCCTCCAACAGCTCTATTCTCTCATCTTTACCTTTAAGAAGTCCGCGTAACCTGAGAATGATTTTACTTTCCTTCTCTCCACTACTCTTCTTCTCTTCCAGCCGCTCCTCTTCCGTAACCTTCCTTCTCTCCTCCTCAGCATTGGTTAATCTACTTATAGCAGCACTTATGGACACTCCTTTAACCACCAGTGCTTTCACCTCTTCCGCATTCATCCCTGCTGGCGTCTTCTTCTGCACCTGAGCGAATTTTTTCTTATAGCGCTTGAACGCATTAACACAGGCGGCTAATGCATCGCGCTCATGTGCATTTTTGTATTCGTAGCCTTCGCCTTTCGTCAGAGCGATCTTTTCTTCCGTTGATAAGGATTCGACCAAGTCATGACCCGGTGCCGCAAACATGCTACTTATCTTTTTAATCATCGCGGGAGTGGGGGTTACGTCAGAAGCGACGATTAAAGGGGTTCCATGCGATTCTATCCGCGCGATAGCATCGGAGATTGAATAATTTTTCGCACTGAACACATCTACGGGTTTTCCGTTAAGATCGATCATGGCAATTCCTACCGTCGTGCCCGGATCTATGCCAACGATGGTGTATTTTCGTCTTGTGTTTGGATATGCCATCTATCTATTATTTATCCTTCGCATGCATATAAAATATACGGATAAAGAGAAGCGATAAGTATAGTGTATGTAATAAAAGAGGCGAGGAACAAGAATGAAGTTAGGAATAATAGCAGATACACATGATAATCTTATAGCAATAAGTAAAGCGGTGGATATTTTTAACGACGAAAGCATCGAACTGCTGATTCACGCTGGCGATTTTGTAGCACCATTTACAGCCCGGTCGTTTAAAAAGCTCAAAGCGCCGCTGGTAGGGGTATTTGGCAATAATGACGGAGATAAGCTGCTTTTAAAAGAGCTTTACAAAGAGAATGGGATTGGAGAGCTACACGAAGACCCATATGAATTTGAACTCGCCGCGAAGAAAATAATTATAACCCACAAACCACTGATAGTGAAACCGTTAGCTGCGTCAGGCATTTATGACGCAGTAGTGTATGGACATACGCATAAAGCGGTGATCGAGCGGTATTCAAATAGAAATGATGGCGAAGAGCGTGAAGAAAAAACGGTGGTAATAAATCCCGGAGAATGCTGTGGCTACATCACAGGGAGAAAAACGGTGGCGATACTCGATTTAGAGAAGGAAGAAGCTAAGATGTTGGAGTTGTAACAACAACATTGTTGTTGCACGTTGGTGAAAAATAGCAACTTATTTATATGGGTAGTTAAAACCTTGTAAAAAAGAAGAAGTAATCAATAGTAAAAAAGAGGAAAACTCAAATGGGAACATTAGTGGAGGACGTAATTGAATGGGGAGGAGGAGTATTGGGCGAAGAGCACATGGAAACGCTGATGAGTTGCGTGCAGTGCGGGAAGTGTACCGGAGGCTGTCCATCAGGGAGGGTTACAGCGTTACGGACAAGGAAGTTATTCAGGATGGCGCAGGAGGACATGCGCGAGGAGATCTTTAACGCTCCTGAATTGTGGTTCTGCACGACATGTTACACTTGCTATGAGCGATGCCCAAAAGGAGTGAAATGCACGGATATAATACGAACGATAAGGAACTTAGCTGCGAAGGCGGGACACATGTCAGTACCCCACCGGAAGATTGGTGTTTATGCACTGAAAACCGGGCATGGCGTGCCAATAGGTCCGGACCAGATGAAGATACGGGAATCTATAGGTCTTGAATCACAGCCACCAACCACGCAGAAATACAAAGAGCAATTGGAGGAATTCCAAACAATCTGCAAAGAAACGGGATTCGATGAACTAATTGATTTTGATTGGGGTACGATGAATCTTAAAGAAGCGGAGGCGAAGAAATGAGCGAAGAAACGAAGGAGTATGCTTTTTTCCCCGGCTGTATCACACCGAACAGGTATCCCGGGATAGAAGCGGCGACGAAGAAGATCTTTAATGTATTTGGAATAGAGACGAAGGAGATGGAGGGGGCTTCCTGTTGCCCTGCACCGGGTGTCTTCGGCTCTTTCGACATGTACACCTGGCTACCAATTGCAGCACGGAATCTAGCCATCGCAGAGGAGATGGGGCTTGAAATATATGTGACTTGTAATGGCTGTTACGGCTCGCTTCAAGAAGCTGACCATTTGCTCAAAGAGAATCCTAAATTGAAGGAAAAGGTCAACGTGATATTGAGTAAAGCTGGAAGAGAGTACAAGGGGACCACGGAGGTACACCATGCAATCGTGCTTCTTCGCGATGTTATCGGGTTAGACAGGTTGAAAGAGAAGGTAACGAAGCCGATGAAGGATGTAAATGTAGCGATACATTACGGCTGCCATTTCCTCAAGCCCAGCGAGGTGCGGGGGCATGGTTCTTCTGAGACGCCCTATTACTTAGAAGACATCGTGAAGGCGACAGGTGCGAAAGAGGTGCTTTACAAAGATAAGCTGATGTGTTGTGGCGCTGGCGGTGGCGTGCGAACAGCGGATACACCAACCGCTTTAGAATGGGCACGTCAGAAGTTGGTGAGTATGATAGAAGCGGGCGCCGATTGTGTGATTCACCCCTGTGCGTTCTGCCATTTGCAACTTGACCGAGGGCAGTACGAGATGAACGAGGCTTTTGGCACCTCTTTTGATTTGCCCGTTCTACATGCCATGCAATTCACTGCTCTCGCAATGGGATTCAGTGAGAAAGAGCTGGCGTTAGATCAACAAACAACCAAAATGCCTGAGAAACTGCTAAAATAAATAAAAAGAAGAAGAATAAAAAAAAATTTTCTTCTCTTTCTTTTTGTTTTTTATTTTTTGTTGTTTTGTATTGTCTTGTCTTGATTTAATTCGAGTTACTAACTAAATCAAGCAAACCTACCAGAGCTTTGTAGGTTGTGATAGCACTGCTTTAAATTGTCCCTTTTTCTGCCGCACGGAGCGCAAATCCTTCTCCTTCTCTGTTATCTTATTTATTATTTCCGTTCTCTGCGCCTCTTCGGTTGCTGCTTTGAACTCGTTCGTTAAATCACCTATCTCTTTTATCAGTCCCACAATCTCATCATCCTTCTCTTTTATTACCTCATCCGGTACTACACCCATTCTTATCACCTCTATTTTAGTTATACGTTGATATATAGGATATCCTCCATTGGGTATTTATAGCTTTCTATATTTACCCGCTGTTATCCGTACTTACCCCTTCAACACAATTTCTATGTGCACATCCTTGGGAATAGGTATGCGCATCAGTTGTCGCAGTGCTCGTTCATCCGCTTCCAGATCTATCAACCGCTTGTGTATGCGCATTTCCCAATGGTCCCAGGTAGGAGAGCCTTCGCCATCAGGGCTCTTCCTGCATGGAACGAGAAGCTTCTTTGTCGGGAGAGGTATGGGTCCTGACATTCTGACACCGGTAGTCTCAACTATCTTCTTCACCTGTTGGCAGATTTCATCCAATTTTTTATGGTCAACGCTAGAAAGCTTTATCCGTGCTTTTTGGTTCATTCCCTTCCCTTTCCCTCTTTGCTTGCTTATCTCGTATCAATTCGAGTCGCTTTGTTTTATTTCTCCTTTTCCTTTATGTCAATTACCATGCCCGCAGCAACGGTCTGCCCCATGTCCCGGATTGCGAATCTTCCGAGATGTGGTATTTCCTTCACACGCTCGATAACTAATGGTCTTGTCGGTTTTATCTTTACTATAGCGGCATCACCGGTTTTTATGAAGTCAGGATTTTCTTCTTTGACTGCACCCGTCTTTGGGTCCAATTTCTTAGAAATCTCCAGTATGGTGCACGCAATTTGAGCGGTATGACAATGGAAAACAGGAGTGTATCCAACAGTAATTGCACTTGGATGCTGGAGGACAACGAGCTGCGCGGTAAACTCGTCGGCAATCGTTGGTGGGTTATCTACATGCCCACAAACATCGCCTCTCCGTATATCCGTCCTACCGACCCCTCTAACGTTCCAGCCGATATTATCGCCAGGAATTGCTTCTGCAATCTCTTCATGGTGCATCTCTATTGATTTTACCTCTCCAGTAATACCTGGCGGGTTGAAGATCACTTTGTCGCCTTTCTTTATCGTTCCGGTCTCCACTCTGCCCACGGGAACCGTCCCAGCACCGGTTATGGTATACACATCCTGCACCGGTAATCTAAGCGGGAGCTTAATTGGTTTATCTGGCACTTTCATAAGGTCCAGTGCTGCCAAAAGGGTAGGACCATCAAACCATTTCATCTTCTCGCTGGGCTTCGTTATATTCTCGCCCACAAACGCAGAAACGGCAACAAACACGAGAGCTTCTCCTTTATAGCCCACACTGCCCAGGAGCTCTAAAAGCGCCTTCTTCAGCTCTTCGTATCTCTTCTGATCGTAATTCACCCTGTCCATCTTGTTTATAGCGATAATGAGCTGGGTTACTCCCAAGGTTCTCGCTAAGAAGACATGCTCCTTGGTCTGTGCCATTATCCCATCCTTGGCATCCACCACTAACACCGCTGCATCAGCCTGTGATGTTCCAGTAATCATGTTTTTTACGAAATCTCGGTGACCTGGACAATCCACGATCGTATAATAATACTTATTAGTATCAAATCTCTGATGAGCGACGTCTATAGTAATGCCCCGCTCTCTTTCATCTTTCAAGCTATCCATCACCCAAGCAAACTCGAACGAGCCTTTTCCTATCTCTTCTGCCTTTTTCCTATACTCATCGATTACATGTGGGTCTATCGCCCCTGCATCCATCAGCAGCCGTCCCAACAGCGTTGACTTTCCGTGGTCTATATGCCCTATCATAGCCAAATTCATGTGCTCTTTCTCTGCCATCTTTCATTTTCCTCCTATTATTTTTCTTCTACCCGTTTTATACAACTTACGAACCTATATTACTTTATTGACTTACATCTTATTTATTTTTATTGTATTTATTTAACCTCCACCCTAACCAAACATACAATCTATAATTGTTGCCTGTCCCCGCATAATATTCGGTGTTAAGCGGTTGCGCACCGTAGTTTCGCACGCCGCCGGTGGTTGTTGCGGTGAGAAGTGAAGTGGGTTTTAAGAGAAAAACACTCGTTGCCGATGTGATGTGATGTGATGTGATGTGTACAACGTCTCAAGAGAGACAGTAATGAAGTGGTGCAGAAGAGGTCGCGATGATTTTGGAAAAAAAATAACTGCGCCCCAACTTTTTTATATTGAGATCATATAATTATTAGTTATCATGGACGACGGGCAGGTAAGTATGGACTTTCTCATGGCAATCACTATTTTCGCTCTTGGACTCGTGCTCCTCATCTCACAGGTGCCCATGCTATTCGCACCTCTTCAGACAGTTTCAACCGACATACAGCCGGTTGCATACCGGACGAGCATGATACTGGTTGAGGATGGGGGGGTATATGAAAATGAAACAACGGGATATATAAGGTCAGATTGGGAAGACCCGGAGGAATATGGCTGGAATTATAATCAGAACTGCATTAATATAACAAATTACACAGATAATGTTAAGAGGATAGGGCTTGCGATGTCTACAAGGGAACTTGGATGGCCTTCTTCCTCCGAAGATATTGTTCCGAACAATCTTTCAGTAAATAAGATAACTGCGTTTCAAGATTGGTGGAATGATACTGCAAATCAAAGCAAGATTGTGGGGAAATTGGGATTGCGCGTAACCTACAATAATAATCCCATTACTTATAGCTACAATATTTCGCTTAGAGATTTTGACGATACGCTCGTTAACAGCAGTGATCCATTACTACAGATAGGCGATTCAATTCCTACAAGTGGCAGCATTACCGTGGAGAAAATAGAAAGGATAGTTGCAATTGGGAACACTACGGACGTTACAAATACCACGTCGATAGCAGGACACGAGTGTGCAAAACTCGTTGTCTGTATATGGCGTTAAGGAAGGATAAAGGGGGATAAGAAATGAACAAAAAAGGGCAGATGCATACCATAGAAGCAATACTTGCATTAATGATAATTATAGGAATAATAGCCTTCGCCGCTAGGTCCGCACCACAGGAAACGCAGATCGAAAGCAGTATTGACACACAACTCATGCTTTACGGCGAAGATTTCCTCTCTATTCTCGATATGGAGAATGAAACTCACAGGAGCGAGCTCTATGACCGGGTTAATGGGACTTTTGGAGATTTCAAATCTAACTTCAGTGACCAGTGGAATCAAACCAATCTTACAGAAAGAGGAGTCTTTTACAAACTTGAACTTTACAATGGAACTAATTTACAGAATTTTAGTGCACCTTACGGAGAACCACCGCAGAACGCAGTCACAGTAACAAGGCTCGTAACGCTTGTCAATACAGAAGTAGAAGTTTACGAAGTCAGGCTCACGCTATGGTACATTTAGAGAATTTGTATAGCGATGCTGGATACAGGTTTTACGGTTGACGTATTTGCATCTTCACAGTATCTCGTGGGAATTATGGGGCTCTGCCAATGTCCCTGCAAGCCCCGAACGGGCTTAAAGAAAAGCTTTACCAAAAGAACTTATTTGTTTTTCTTTTAGCACAGGTTTTCTTTTTCCGAAAAAGAAAAAGTGTTGTGTAATCCCGTGGTTAAAAGAAAAAGGTTGAAATGAAATCGCCGTAGAAAACTGCAATGAAGAAACCTGCGGTGAGATAAAGGATAAAAGGGAGTTCTGGTGTAATCCACACTTCATCCATCTTCTTCTCCCGCTCCAATTCTTCTAAACTACTTAATATCTCTTCTGTTGGTTCTATACCACCCCATACGTACTTCTCCTTTCCGGAGACCTCTTCTATCTCATGCACCAATTTGTAGTTCTTTTTTCTCCTCAAATCAGAAATCATGACCTTCCAACCTATGAACATGAACGGTGAGAAATTTCTCCTGAACGAATTGTAAAGGAGGAGAGCGAAAGGCGCTGAAATAGCGATGAGCAGAGCGTTTGTAAGCATGCTGAGTACAAAGATGTCCACCGGCGGAACACCCATCAGAGGTAGACGGAGGTGAAAAAGGGAGAAGAAAGGGTAGCTTGGGAAGAGCAGAGAGATTGAAATAATCGCTTTTATGTCCGCACCGCCGAAATTGAGGATGTAGAGTAGAAAAGCGAATATAGCACCCACAATTAACGATTCAAAGAGCTGAAAATAGGACAAAGAATCCGTGAAGAGCCCAATACATGCAAAGAAAACGCCAGAAACACCCATTATAAGCCACACGACATCCGAGACCTCTCTCGTCTTCACATCGGAGTAGCTCCCGTACCCCAGCATGCTAACGCCTATGCAGAGCCGTAAAAGCTCCGTAGGATTGTTTAGCGGTAAAACCCAAAAAGCCAAAATTAGTATTTTCCAAAAGCCATACAAATACAACTCCATTACTGCGTCACTGAGTGTTCCCACCATTCCATAATGTACTCAGGCAGCACGAACTTTTGCTTATTCAATCGTTCTACTAAATGCAGCGGAAGAGGACTGAGCGCGAACGTCGCGCGTTCGTAGAAAGCGGTAGATGGAGATTCGATTATGAAGCTCTCAGACTCCCTCGATAAGGCTGATTCATTGCCAACGATAGAATAAACGTGAGTTCCAAATTTCTTCTGCCCCCTACACCACCCTAAAATGGACTCTGTTTCTCCAGACCACGAGATTAAAAACAACACATCACAAGCGCGAGGTCTTGGTGCAAAGGGTCCGGATAAATAAGCCTCGTCGCCAATTGCTCGTTTAACATGTTGGAGCCGTATTGCGGTCATCTTTGCAACATTTCTCGCAGGTCCCAGCCCGCCCATGGTTATGCGGCTTCTCGTCTCCAGCTTGTCAATGAGATCGTGGTACTTATCAGAACAGACAAACCGATCCACAATTTCGCCTATAACCGTTGATTCCTCCGCCACCTTCCTAAATACCGCTGTATGGCCCTTTCCCTCGTTTATTGCTTCCTTTGTTTTCTGAAATAACAACAAAGAACTTAATTCATAAACATCGTTCATTATGCCGTGTTTGAGATACGCATTCGTGATATTCTTTCTTTTCCTCCGCCCTTTCAGTTCGACAACACGACCATAGTCTTTCTCCCCTATCTTTCCTATCGTGGAGTTCGTGTTCGAGACAACAGCGGCAATAGTGAATTTTTCGCTTTTTTCTTGCTCGATATAATCGGAAAGTTGTTTAACCACTATTTTAGGAGTTGTAGTCTCACCACTGCCGGAATTAACGAGTAGTACTATCTTATCATACTTCTTCTCCAACACAGGTGCGGCCTCCACTATGTTTCTACCGGGGAAATCTATGTCAATCATCGTCTTCACTACTTTGTTCTTGATCTGCCCCATTCCGATGTACAATGCGCTTTGCGACCTGCCTTCTCCTAGGGGAATAATACAATCCGCGGCATTGAGGTCGTCGAAGAAAGGCTTAAACTCGCTCTTCTTGACGTTACGAACGTTTGCTGTTACACTATTGATATACCCAACTTCGCTACTGACTTTTTTCAGTGCCATACGCCATAACAAGAAAAAAAATTACCACCAACCTTTCTCTGGGAAATAAAGCTTTACCAAAGAAAAAGTGCTTCTTCCTCCTCTTCTCATCTTTCACCTCCGCTTGTTTTATATCAAAAATCCTCCTTCTCAAGTAACGACTTACTATAGTTTAAAACTTTTCGATTTTCTTCTTTAACACAAACCTTTTCTTACGAAGAAAAGCCTCACCAAAAGAGTTGTTTTCTTAGTACAGGTTCTTTTTTAAAAGAAAGTGTGGTCTAAAAAGATAAGGTGTGAAATGATAATAGATAAGACCGCATATAGGGCGAACGACATAAGGGGCATTGCAGACTCCCAGCTTACTGACGATTTCTGCAGATTAACCGGTTTTGCATACGTAGAGCTGCTGCGAAAGTATCGTGGTAAAGAACCTAATGAGCTAACGGTGGTCGTGGGTAAGGACGTTAGAAATAGCGGGCCGCGTGTGAAAACCGCCTTTGCCGATGCGCTCTTAAGTAAAGGGGTCCATGTGATGGACATTGCACCGCTGGAGAAGGTTAGCTCCACACCGCTGATGTATTTCGCCACCTGGCTCTTCGACGCGGACGGCGGCGTTGAAGTCACCGGCAGCCACCTTGACAAGGAATGGAACGGCTTCAAGCTCTGCATTGGTTCTGAAAGCACCACGGAGAATCATATACGCGAGATGTATCAAACCGCACAGAAGCTCGAAGCTGCATTTAAAGCGGTTTTTCTCAGTTTTAAAAGCACGGAGAAAGGCGAGCTTGAGGAAGTGGATGTTCTGCAGGATTATCACGCTATGATCGCGGCGAACATTGTTCTTGGAAAGAGATGGGAAGAGCTGGCATTACAGGCGCTTTCTAAAAACATCACGCTAAGAGAAGCACTTGCTACTGCACGAGAAGAGATTGAGCAGTTACCGGAAGATAAAAGAAAGCCACTAACAGGCTTAAAAATCGTGTACGACGCTGGCAACGGAACTACAGGGATAATAGCACCACCGCTGTTCCGGGATTTGGGTGCAGAAGTATTCGAGCTTTACTCCGAGCCTGACGGTAATTTCCCGCATCACTTGCCAGATCCCACAATACCGCGATTCTTGAAAGATCTGCATGCAGAAGTGGTTCGTAATGAAGCACACATCGGGCTGTCCTCCGACTGTGACGGCGACCGAGCAGGCGCGGTATCCCCCAGTGGAAGGATGATAATCGGCGAGCAAATCCTTGCGCTGCTCTGCAAACACATTTTAAAAGAGCATCCCCACGCGAAAATCGTTTACGATACAAAATGCTCCGATGCGATACGGGAGATAATCAAAGAAAACGGCGGAATACCGGTGGAATGTAAGACGGGATTCGCGTTTGTTAAAGCAAAGATGGGTGAAGTTGGTGCCGTAGCGGGCGGCGAGATGTCGGGGCACGTGTATTTCGCGAAGAATAATCGTGCAGACGATGCGGTATTCGCGTTCTCAGAGCTGTTACTGCTTACTGCTGAGGAACTGAAGACAAAACGGGATTCAAAGGTGGTTGACGGGCTACTGGAAGACTTCTTGAAAAGATACGTGAACACGCCTGAGATAAGGATTCCGGTGGTGAGCGACGTGGAGAAAGAAAGAGTTAGCGATGCCGTTGAGAGCTATTACCGGGAGCTTGCCGCGAATAACCATGAGAGGTATAAAAGACGGGTTGATGAAAAGGGGAATGACATAGACGGTGTAAAGATAGAGTTTGTGGAGGAGAACGGTTGGGCGCTTATACGCCGATCTAACACGTCACCGGTGATCATTCTGAGGATGGAGGCGCGTACCGAGGACCGCCTTCGAAAGATTGAAGAGCAGGTGATAAAGAAGTTCGAGGAATTCAAGACCGTGGATCTCAACGCTGATGAGTATGTCAGAGGGATAACGCAGCGAGTGAAGAGATGAAGATACTTTTTTACTCTATGATTTCGCCGGATTTGAGGCGGACTTTGATTCCATGTGGATGGTGTTGAGAATTCGTAAGAGTATCTTTAACTATACCCATACACATAGATACAAAGTGGTGATGCAAAAATGCCTGGAGAAGACAACGTGATATATATCGGAAATAAGTCTGTGATGAGTTATGTCCTGGCAGTAGTGAC
>DATKWH010000012.1:0-5469 GCA_035529655.1 Bathyarchaeia archaeon | reverse complement strand
GTGAGTGAGTGATCATCCATTGGTTCTTTCTGTCTACCCCCCCCCCTTTTTTCCTTTCGCGAACCCTTCCTTGACTTAACTTACTTTACTAACTTACACTGGTGGACTGACTATTCAAAACAAAGAGTAGAGTGGATACTCCATGCGACTTAACTACGCTACCATAATCTAACAGCAAGCACCCTTGTGTCCACAAGATATGCCCGTATATGTTCTGAATGATGTAGATTGTTGATGATGTTTAGAGTATAGAGCCTACTGAGAAATGACAAAAACTAAGTAGTATACCACTAAACCCCCACATACTACGTGATATACTACACATATATCTTATATACTACGACATTTTAATAACTAAAGCAAAGGACGACAGAGAGAGCGGAATAGTATATTGAGTATATTACAGGTATATGGGTAGTATACGACCGAGGTATATGGTAGTATACATGCAGGTCAGGGAGCGTAGAGGGCTCCGTTGAAACAGTGTGGCAATAGTATATGAGGGGTTAAGATATACTACTGTATGAGGGGGACAAGATGGCGAGAGGGAAGAGAAAGAGTCCAAAGACGAGATACAACATCCAGTTCTTCTTAAACAAGGAGCAGAGGCATGAGGTAGATGTAGTGAGGGCGATATTCGAGCATAGAGGTAAGCTGCCGTTAGAGACGTCGACGTCGATTTTCCTAAAGATAACGGCTTTGGACATTATACGCAAGTTGAGAAAGACGGCAAGTGTAGAGCAATTAGAGATAGCGGAACAGGCGGTAGAGAGGCAAGTCAGGGTATATCTGTCTATGAATTCCTTCTTTGCTTTCTTGTTATTTTTAGCCCGCCTAAGAAAAAAGTTTTGCTTCCTTCATCGCCCATCACCTCTGTTAACCGACGAGTTGTTCACTTGTTCAAATACAATTTCATTTCTCCGCCTCTTCCAGTTCCTCTTTCTTACTTTTCGTCAAATCCAAGCTATTAAACTCTTCCGTGTTAGGCAGAATTATATGGAGTTCTGAAGTATAATCTACAGATAGTTCAGCGTTTTTAATATCAAATTCGAGGACGTGTCCACCTGCTGTTCTATCCTCGGTGATAAAATGCAAGTGATAGCCTGGAACATTCAGTCCTTCTACGTAATCAGGGCAATAAAACCCCACTATTGTGCCTTCAATATCGTGGAATTCAAAGGTAGGTTGGTTAGCAGTAACTTCAACTAACGGCGGATATGGCTTTTCTTGCCCCGGAACACTGCGGGTTTTAACATAACCGAAAGTGCCTTCCATCTTAACGGCGTGAAAAATATTCTTCTCTTTAATAGAGCCTTCTAAATAATCCTGAAATTGCGTATAATTCATCCCTTCCCAGACTGGTAGTTCGCAATCCGCATCAAAAAAGATCACGCAGGCGAAAGGCGCGGTCATATCATCGTCAACTGGATAAGCCACCCCATCTGCTTTAATTTGATAAAAATTACCATCTACCGCAACCATTTCACCATCTAAGCCTTCAAAAGTGCCAATACCAAAATCGCCGTAATCCTTCAAATCGCCGTACGTTATTACACCGTCATAAAGTCCGTTGAGTATCGCATCTATCGTGGAAACTTGCGTCAAACTATCATCCTGATTTTGAATCCCGGAATAATAGCCGGGTAAATAGCCCGCCATTATGCCTAGTATGAAACAGGTTACGCAGGCAACCCCAACGTATATCTGCGATTTTGTCATATGTTTATGCTTTGCATTCCATCCGCGTGCGAGTTAAGTTAAAACGTTCTCAATTCCCCTCTAATTACCATCTCCGTAATCTCCGCTATGTTTGAAAGCCATTCATCTATTATTCGCTGCACCTTCTTTCCCATTACTTCAAGGTTTACATCACTCTTTGGAATTATCTGAGCAGTTGCTACTTTCGGGTCGTCTATCCTTCTACCTATCTCAGAAAGGATCTTTAGGTCCACCTCTTGAACCCCCTCTACGTTCTCAACGACCTCGTTGGCTATTTTATTAGCAAGCAAATTGTATATCTTACCCGTGTGGTTCACCGGATTTTTTCCCGGTGTTCCTTCCATGCTTATCGATCTGTTAGGTGTGATAAGCCCATTACACCGGTTACCACGACCCGCACCGCCGTCATCGCCCATCTCCGCTGATGTTCCGGTCACGGTGATATAAACGGATTCGGGCGTGTCCGCCATATTCACCAAGGTATTCACGTCCCGTGCTGTATATGATTCTGCTACGCCACTTATAAAGCCCTTTAATCGTCGCTTTGCCTCCTCGTAGTGCTCGTAATCGTCCACATATTTAGAAACGAAAGCATCACCAATCGTTAACGTTATCTTATCCCTCTCTCTAAGTGCCATCACCTTCATATCCTCACCTATCGCTTTCTCCTTGTTGCGGTATTCCGCCATCACCCTCCCTTCCACATTAAGAGCGATAGATTCAATCTCCGAGAAGGGGGCATGTGCAACGCCAAAGGAGGTGTCATTTGCCATTGGCATCTCTGTCTGTTTGCCCTTCAGATTGTTACCCGTGAAAACTTCTAAAAGGTCTGAAGATCCCCTCCCTAACTTACTGTCCACTATTACGTGGTTGTCCACATCCAAATTTCTGATGGTTCTCAGATGTTCCTTCGCTGCACTCGCCGCCACTATATCCACAGCGATTTCCTCGCCTTCAAACACCCTCGTTGCTCGTCCGCCTAACAGTATGTATATCGGCGAAATAACCTCGCCGCCACCATATCGTGGGTTTGACCTGCCAGCAGCAAGTTGCACCTTATCGGTGTTGTGATGCAATATCAGCCCACACTTTCTTTTATACTCTTTGCACAACGCTACGCTAACCGCCTCTGCTATACCGTCGCATAAACTGTCTGGATGCCCTAAACCCTTCCTTTCCACTATCTCTATTTCTTGCTCCTCAATCGGTTCTCTACTCACGAACTCCACCTTTATGTTTCTCTCTATTGAACTGTCTCTGCCCATTTTTACGCCCTCTTATACACCGTATTTTAAATAAATGACCACACTAAGAATGAGTTCATTCAGTAATGATTTCTTTTTCAAAGAATTCTTTATTGGGTATTATCGCACTGTTACCTGTTGGATCGTCAATTATTAATGTCATACTCGCTTTACCCGACTTTATTTCATCTATCTGCTTCAAAACCTCATCTGCACGCTTCTTGCTCGTGCCATCTTTGCTCAGCATCTTCACCACATTCTCCACTCGCTTCAGCACGCCTTCCACCGTAGAGATAAAAGCTTCTCCACTCTTTGGCTCTACGCTTACGCCCAACTCCGGTATCTCAATGCTTCCAGACGAAGACCGTACAACGATTGCATTCACATCCTCCGCTGACGAAACCACCATCTCGCATCTTTCCCTCTTCTCTTCCGAGAGCATCATTACATCTGTAGCGCGAAACCCACACGAGGCACAAACCGCAGTAAATATCATTATTTCGCCGAAGAAGGGAATTTCATAGGGTACGCAATGCAGTTCGCTTTCCGCTCCACAAAGTGGACATTTCTCTTTCACGGCACGGGAACTCCGCTGCACAGCCAGGCTAGCTGACTGAGCTACTTCCCGGCCATTTTTTTCCGTTCGATCTTAATTCCCATTGGCGCCACGATCACCTGATCATCAGAGAGACCTGCAATGTCTCCGCCTACATCGAATGCCGCCATCTTCAAGTCTTTTATCGCTTTCTCTACCAGAACTTTGTCCTGCTTCGCCAGTGATATGTCCAGAATCAAGATATTGCCTGCATATATCTCTTTTTTCAAATCGGGAATATCGTATAAACCTGTCAATTCCGCTGTCTTTATGTACATCTTTACGCCTTCTTCTTCCCTTAGCTCCTCTTCATACGCGTCTATGTCCAAGTCCCGATAATCATCCTCGTCCCCTATCCCTTCCTTCTTCACAAATAACTTCTCAAAGCCTTCTTTTAATCCCATTTTTTCACCTCACACCCATGCATGAATACTTTACTTTCTCGTTCTAACATTATGAATGTAGTGCAATCAATTAAATAGTATTGTATAGTGCTGCATAAATAATGTTTGGAATTGCGATTTTGAATATTTGAGGGAATTGCAGAGATTGAACGGCGATGAAAACGCGCAACTGCTTGTGGGCACGAACAGAGTTATGCGTACAACCTTTTTATAGTCGTAAATGAGAACGTATAAAATAGAGAGGTAGATAAGAGAGAGGTTTAGACTTTTTTCTTGAATAAAGAGAGTATGGAATATTTTAGAAAACTGGGTATTATAAAGCCTATTTTGAAATCGATAGAAGACGAGAAGTTTGAAAAGCCAACAGAGATACAGGAAAAAGCGATTCCTTTGATTCTTGCTGGACAGGATGTTATAGCCGAGGCGGCGACAGGTTCTGGAAAGACGCTTGCATTTGCTTCCGGCATTATAGAAAAAACCGAAAAAGGGAAAGGAATTCAGACGCTGGTTTTAACTCCAACGAGGGAACTGGCACAGCAAGTTGCAACAGCATTAAGTGAGTTCTCAAGGTACAAGCCGTTGAAGCTCGTTGCTGTTTTTGGTGGTGTGTCAATCAATCCACAAATTGAGCAATTGAGGACTGCGGATGTTGTTATAGGAACGCCGGGCAGAATATTGGACCATATTGGAAGAAGAACTCTGAATTTGGGCAGGGTAAACACGCTTGTGTTGGACGAAGCAGACAGAATGCTGGATATGGGATTCATTGATGATGTCAAAAAGATAGTAAGAGAATGTCCGCTGGAGAGGCAGACGCTCTTGTTTTCCGCGACCATTTCAGCAGACGTAGCGCGTCTTGCGCGGAAATACATGAAGGAGCCGGTTAAAGTCACTGCAGAAACCCACGTTGATCCGAAGAAATTAACGCAGGTTTACTATGACGTTCCTGACAAGTCGAAATTTTCGCTGTTAGTCCATCTATTGGAACACGAAAAAGCAGGACTTGTAATGGTGTTCTGCAACACACGGAAAAATACAGACTTTGTTGCAAACAACCTAAAAGCGGTAGGAATAAACGCCATGGCCATTCATGGAGGACTTACGCAAGACAGAAGAGACAGAGTAATGAAGCAATTTCATGCACAGAACGTCTATGTTCTTGTCTGCACTGATGTAGCGGCACGAGGACTTGATATTCCCGGTGTCTCGCATATTTACAATTACGACATACCGAAATACAGCAAGGATTATATTCATCGAATAGGGAGAACCGCGCGAGCGGGAAAAGAGGGGATAGCAATTAATATCCTCGCAAGCAGGGATTATGATAGTTTTAGGGGAGTAATGAAACTCAAGGATGTGTCCATAACTGAAGAAAGGTTGCCTGAGGTAAAGAAAGTGGGAATACAATGGAAGGAACGGCCAAAAACATTTAGGCCAAGACCGGGAACCTACAGGCGATAAATGCTTGGTTATTGTCGATAGCTCACGTTAATCGTTAATAAAG
>DATKWH010000011.1:0-4446 GCA_035529655.1 Bathyarchaeia archaeon | reverse complement strand
AAAATCGAAATAGAAAAGCTGTTTGATAGTGGTGCTCACCGCTTCGCTCTGCACCTCTAATTGCTTTGCACTATCTCTTGACTGGTAATACCGTCTCTCTCTCATTTTCCGGTTATACCGCTGTCTCAATACTTCAGTCTTTCCACGTGAGAATTCAAACGGCGGTCCCCGCTCCAGGTTCTCATACGCGCTTTCCCACAGAATATCTTTATCCTCCCCTGTAAGCATCAACTCATCTGCCATGCTCACCACGACTTCATCCAGATAAGCTTTAAAATCCTCTGCACCACCGCCGCTTCTCATAATCCTGTCTGCTTCCTTGTTTAGCGCGTCCTCCCACCGATACATCACCTCATCGAAGTTTGCTTCGCGGGTACTCTCTCCCGTTTCTATTCTTCCTATGCACTCTACCACCGCTTCCAAATCCGCTACTGCGATACCATTAAACAGGGTGGAATCCCTGAGTTCCTCAAAATCAGTTAAGAGCCGTATCACCGCTTCCAGTGCCTTCTTCTTAGCCATGAAAGAATTGATCACGAACTCAGGATAAATCACGCAGATATCTGACAAATCATCATCAGTTATGGTTATGATGCCCGGTTCGTCAAACGCTCCCTCACCCTCTCCCCCTTCACCGACCAGCAAAATGATATCTTCTTTTTGCAAAAGCTCCTGTGCTTTATCTGCAGAATCAACAATCGCGACTTGCACGAAATCGGCATAAAGTTCCTTCATCTTTGCTTCGAGCCCTCGGTTACGAGTAGCGATAAGCGGTGATTTCCCTAAACTCATGTTCTCTATCTCTGCTTTAGAGAGTATTTCTTGCACCTGCGCTATTCTTTCATCACCCAGTAGCTCCATCAATCTTTTGCTCTCATGCACGTCATCAAATCTCTTTTGCAGTTCCTCCCGGTCGAGGGTAGGAGTGCGTGTAAGAACCAGCTCCCGTCCATTCTTCGTTATCGCATAAGACGCGAGAATTTCCAAAATCTCTTTCTTTAATTCTCTTGTCTCTTTTGTGCAGAAGACGTCCCGTACTTTATAGCCTGCCAATTGCTCGTTATTTTTTATCACTAACTTCTCCGCTTCTCGTACTTTTATTCCAAGCATCGAAGCTAAAGCATCCAGATCAGGAAACTCGACTGCGTCCTTCACATGCGGCATCAGGAACTGCGGGATATGGGATAAATAAAACATATTCCTGTTACCCAAGACTGAACCGTTTTTAGAAGTTTTTGGGGTTGTCATTATCTCGTATAACTATTTGTAGAACACAATAACCTATATCCTCATTCCTATATTATCTAATGCTCTTAATATTATCTGATAGCCCTATGAGCACTATCATCGCAAACATAGACATCATAACCCTTATCCTCACGCCCTTAGCCCTTTTTCTGATTGTCTTGCTTTTAATCCTGACGCAAGCCCTTTTTGTAAATCGTGCGCAGTTTCACATCGCTAAAATATATTACCCCCATCCACGGATGTATAAGGCATTGAATTGGTGGGGGACTTTTATACACGAATTGAGTCATGGATTGATGGTGTTAGTTAGCCTGAATAAACTCAAGGAGTTTAAAGTGGGTTCAGGCAGTGGGCATGTAACCTGGTCAAGCACCAAAAGACAAGGTTATGTTGCATGGCTTTCCGCGCAAATTGTTTCCGTAGCGCCTTTTTTCATACCACCTCTTTTAATTGGCATTCCGCTCGTATATACGAAAAGGGTTAATCTTGAAACTATAATCATTAATTTGGGATTCGCAGACCCTATCAATATGGTTTTGATGCTTTGTCTCGAACTCATACCACAGCTCGCATTAAAAATAGGTAAGATGCTTGCAGGACTTAATCTGCTTTGCATCTGGGATGTATTGTTGTTGGTGCTGTTGATGTTCTCTTTTTCAGGTGCGAAACCAAGTTCAATAAAAGAGAGCACTACAGAAGGAGATATTCAAAGCTTCCTCAGGCAATGTAAAGAGCATCCGATTTATACATCTTTCTGTTTGGTGTTTCTAATCTTGCTTTTTGGGGTAATCGGTTATTATAGCTGGGGTTTGCTCTTGGGCGTTTGTGCCTTTGTCATTATGTTACCGATACTTTCGGTATTTGCTTTAATACTGAATATTTTGTTTGTTGAGTTTGTGCATCAGCTCGATAGTGCGCCGAGGCTGTATAAAATCGTGCCAATCGTGGCTTTTGTGGGTTGTTATTTCTTGGCAACACAATTTACTGCCAATCAATATTTGATAAATGGGATGAGTGCTGGGTTATTGGTTGTGGTGCTAAAAGTTGTGACGAAATAAAAATGTGAAGCTATCTTTTCCGTCCAAAAAGATATGCGACTACTACCAACAATCCAGCAATTGCAACATCACGTTAATATTCTTTGATTCACTACAGTGGCTTTTGGTAGAATTAGCGCCGTTAAAGGAATAGTAACAATCGCCTTTGATGTAATAGACGCCGGGTTTATGCGTTTTTAGATTGATATTTATGTGCCTTTAATCCCCGGGCTTGACGTGGTACGTGGCGGTATATTGTCTTCCGCCACATTTTATAAATTCAATAGCCGTAATGCTCATCTCATCCGGCACTGTAAGAATTTAGCGCTAAAGCCGTTAGCTGCGGGTCGGTTGAAACCAACACGGTCATTATTCACGTTCATTTATACCTATGCAGACTCGGTAAGCGTTGGCATAACCTCGGAAGCAGAGATGGAGGAGACGTATTCAGTGGCGAAAAAAGCATATATTTGAGATTGTTTCACCGCTTTAGCCATTTTATTAAAAATCGAGTACTATTAGCAGTATCATACAGATATTTTGAACAGTATGAAGCACGCACAGCAGATAACACAGCATATACGAAAGTCAACACTTCAGAAAGGCGGTGATGAAGCCAAGATGAGTTCTATTCGTAAGATGTTTTAGGCAGGGCCCCTCTTGCATAATTACATAATCCAAGCTCTGATACACCTACTCCATCCTCAGATTTACGATAAAATATATTATCTCTTCTGCTATCTCGCTATTTACTACTTTGTGTATACGCTAAAAGCTGCTCAATTGTCTTTGATACGTCACCCAATATTTTCTTCTCTTCTTCACTCAGATTAGGCGATACCTGCAATCCCTTCAGGATACCAATGGCTTCAATGGTTTTGTTCAACTGTTCTGCTGGCGTTACCTTCTCAGCCGCTTTCTTTTCTCGTTTCTTGACTCTCTTGTGTTTAGACCTGACATGCCAGGCTAGCATTAATGGCTTCTCGAATACTTCGCTACAATACTTACATTTATAACTCTTCTTCACTTCTTCCATATTCTCACTAATTCATCAACATCCTATATAAACCATTTATCAACATACGAGTGATAGAGAATACGCGACTTAAAAATTTTTGGCTGCTAAAGATAGCTCATGAAAGCAATTATAGCTAATATTATCTGAGTTTATTTCGTTTATTAAGGCAATTATAACAAAAAAATAAAAAGGGGTTAGTTTGTATATCCCCATTTCCCCTTTCTTTGATTTTTTTATTCTACTGCTTCTAAGATGTCTTCCGCTTTCACGGTCTTCCTTCCGGCATGCTTAGCAAGTGCTACAGCTTTTTTCGCTATTTTCGCGCCTTCTGCCTCTATAAGCTTCGCCAGCTCTTCAGTGGCATCTTCGCTTACTCGCTCCGCTCCTGCGTTCCTAATTATCTTGGTTACCGGTGCTTTTGGTAGTTCAGCCATTTTTATCACTATGATCAAGTAATAGGTGGGTATATATAAGCTTTTTGGCTGTATGACCGCTGGAACACGACTAATCAATATAACTTTATAGCAGGTATCCAGTCTGTGTGAACTTTCCCATTGGCATCTTCAAATGAAGTGCACGTGATCGTTACTCCTTCTACGTCTTTAGTCTGCTCATGGATGATCTGCGGATAAGAGCCTGTACAAATTGTGTAGTTGTAAGTTTCGTTTTTGTAAAGGATGAACGTTCTGTTGAATGAGATGTTATACCAGTCGCCTAAGTAGCCGTTCCACGTCTTCTCTGCGATTGCTTCCGATCCTCTCCAGATCTTCACGTATTCGGTGTGCCCGCCGGTGCCTGCGCAGGGGTAGGTGTAGAGTTTGCTAACGCTGATGTTGCACGAAGGTGTGATCGTGCCGTTATGCTTGCCTGCGGTGCTTGGATAAGTGCCATTACCGGTGTCGAATACAAATTCCTGAAATTCAAATAAGTAGAACGCATCCCCTCCACACTCCCAAGATGAAGGTGTGCCTTGCCAGTAGTAAATATACCCTCCGCTAAACCCAGTACTTCCGAACGCCGCCACTTCCGAAAGAAATTTATAAGGACTACATCCTCTCCAAAAGAGAGGGAAAATGAATCAGTTTTTGTCGAGCTTTGGGAATATAGGGATTTTCGAGGGCAACACCGATTTTTTTGGGGATG
>DATKWH010000010.1:0-4463 GCA_035529655.1 Bathyarchaeia archaeon | reverse complement strand
AAATGCAATCTTAAACTGAGTGATGATTGTTCCTTCCTTAAATCACACCAATTTAATTCTGAACCGTTATTACATTTAATAAAGTATATCCATCCATATTTTTCCCCTGATTCTATGTATTCGATCTTTTTTCCTTGTGTGCCACCATTTTCCTTCTTAGTGGCAAACCATATAGCAGTGTATAAATTATCAACTAAATCCAACCAAGGAGTCTTTATTCCATAATGTTGTAAGATTGCACCGGCACTTTCTTTTTTAAACCTTTCTTTCTTGGAATAATCAGGGAGTTCATTGATTAATTTGTCGTAAGCTGAATATCGATTTTCTAATCGTTTCAAAGTTAATTCCCCCCTAAATTCCTCCCTAAAAAGACGGGGTATCACACTTCTAAAATCTTCCTGACCTCTGAAAAACACATGTGATTTTTCTGTTTCCCATAATTTCTTCTTAAGATATCCTACAAGCATAACAAGAATATGAGGGTCTTCTATGCAAAGATACGATTGTTTTGTTTTTGCATCTAGAATAATACATGGTATATCTGATACTTTTCTTTTTTTTAGCAATGATACAAAATCTTCCATATAGTTCATTTTAATTATCCTATCATTTTCAATATATTTAGCATGTCGCCTAACGGCACAGCGGATATGCGAAGCGCCGAAGGTATTTGGGTAAGCGAAGAGAACCGCATATCCGACATTAATGTCGTATATCCTTCCATTTTGGAATGATATCCAAAAATTACTTCGTATATACCCCCTTTGAATGAACGTTCTATCTCCTTAATTTTCCTTCTGCCCATTTCTTTTGAGGCTCCACAAACTCTTAAACTTATCCTTCGGAATAATAATCCCTCCCTTGGTATCCCCCCCTTCTTCATTTATTTTATCAGAGAAACATTTGTCTGCTCTAAGTTAAATCTTTCGCTTTGCTATTATGTGCCGCTATATCCACCCTTCCACCCATCTCTTCATCTCCTTTTTACCCTCAAACAAAGGTTAGGTTCACGTAGTACTTCTTTCTGAGTGGTGAGAAGTGATAACTTTTAGATGTACGGCTATGCAGGCAGAGCTTCTTCCATAGCCGCTTCGTTTTTCGGCTTTTAGATTTGGCGATTCTTTGGTCAATGATTACGGATGGGGGGCTTTTTGAGTTGATAAATCAGGCAGAGATTCATAGGGAAAGCAAAAATTACATAGTCGGGGAACGCAAAGAGGCAATAGATCAACGCAAAAATACTTTTGCAGTTATCAATGACAGGGAACAGGCCGTGAATGACCTTTCCTCTCTTTCTAGTTCCTAGTTACTTTTTAATGAACGCCCCTAACTGTTTACCAACCTCTTTTACCTTCTCCAATTCCGCTTCGTCCGGTATATACTGAATATCGATCCCCTCGAACGGTACATGCCAGCTAAGCGCGTTCATCACCGCCTCCATCTCTTTCACTGCCAGGCAGCCCCAGCCGTAGGAACCGAAAGCAAGGCCAATTCGCTTTTTTGGACGCAGTCCCTTCAAGTAGGTGAGGAAACCCCCCATCGTAGGAAGCACCCCCATGTTCAACGTAGGAGAGCCGAGCAGTATCGCTTTCGAGCGAAGGACATCGGTCATGATATCGGAAATATGAATGGTCTTTAAGTTTCGCATGGTCACCGGAATACCTTCCGCTTCCAGACCCTCCAGTAAGCTATACGCGATCTTCTCTGTTGAGCCCCACATGGTGTCATAAACGATCAATGCCCGATCTTCCGCCTCGCTGTTTGCCCACTTCTGGTAGGCTTCTAAAATCCGCGGTAAATACGCGCTCCAGATAATCCCATGGCTAGGTGCAACCATCTCAATCTCCAATCCAGAAAGGGCATCCAATGCCCGTTTCACTTGATCGCTATACGGAAGGACAATATTAGCGTAATATTTCGCAGCTTCTTCTTGAAGAACGTCCCAGCAGTCTACTTCATCATCAAAACGCTCGGTCGTGGCAATATGCTGCCCGAAAGCGTCATTAGAGAGTAAAAGCTTCTCCTCAGGGAGATAGGTGACCATATTGTCTGGCCAGTGGACCATCGGAGTGAGGAAGAACTGCAGGGTTCGTTTACCGATGCTGAGCGTATCACCGGATTTTACTACGAGTGGATCCCACTCCTCTTTGTAATGCCGCCGCAGCCCTTTTTCACCGTTCGGAGAAGTTACTACCTTTGCATTCGGCGCCATCGCTATCATCTTTGGCAAACTACCGGAATGGTCCATCTCCACGTGGTTTGATACCAGATAGTCAATTTGAGCAGGGTCGATTACCGCGCGGATTCGTGCGAGCATCTCGTCGAAGAGATAGTGCTTCACAGTATCGACCAGGACAACCTTTTCATCGATAATGAGGTACGCGTTGTACGTGGTGCCTCGTTGCGTAAGGTACCCATGGAAATTACGCAGATTCCAGTCTATACCGCCGACCCAGTAGATTCCAGTTTTTATCTCAATAGGTTTCATACGATCCTGCTAGTACGAATCCTTCGCCTCGAACTCAGCTTTGCCTGCGCCGCAGACGGGGCATACCCAATCGTCCGGTAACTCTTCAAACGGTATTCCTTCCTCTGCCGCGTCATAGCCGCAGACCTTGCATCGCCACTGTTTCATTTTTACTCTGCCTGCTTTTGCTTGATCTTCTCTGCAATCTTCTTCCCGAACTCCTTGCACTCTCGTTTACCTTCTTCGGTAAGCAGTTCGGTCATTTTCTTCTTCAAGACGGGATCCACCATTTCCATCTCGAAGATATTCTTCATCGGAGCGTACATATGCTCGAGCACTGCCTTCCAGCCATAAGACCCAAATACCGCGCCAACCTTCCCTTTCAAGTCCACTTTCCGCATATCGGTAAGGAACCACTTGATCGAGCTGATTAAGTCATCATAATACGTTGGACACCCAAGAACGACGGCATCAAAATCCTTGAGCTCATCGACCTTCGCATCGAGCGCCTTTTTTACGACGACGTCAACCCCAGCCTCTTTCAGTCCCTTCTCGATTTCTTTTGCCATTATTTCAGTATTACCGTAGGCGGTATCATATACTATTATTGCTTTTGCCATTTTTTCACCTCCTTCTGTTATCCTCCCACCCTTCTCATTTTTTCAGAGGAGGGCGGAGATATTCAAGCTCTTAGGTATGAAATTATTCTTTCCGCTTAAAAATTTTTCGGTACACCAAGTTTTTGCGTATCTTACTGTTTATAATGTAGCAAATTCAAAAACCATGACTTTTCTTTTTTATCCTCATCGACAAAGGACAGGTTCACTTAATGCCTTCTTTCTGAGTGGTGAATAGTGTAGTTTAAATAACCACACTTTCAAAAACCCTTTTAAGCTTCTTCCACCCACCGCTTCATATTTTTCTTATGTCAGACAAAGGGCAGGTTCACGGAGTTAGATGGAATGCTGGACGGCAAAATTGGGTCGAGATCTCCAGCACCCAACAAGTTGACAGCCCCGAAAAATGGATAAATATTTAAGGTGATGGCTGGAATATAAAAAGAAAGGGGTGATGAAGACAAACGTATGCCGAACTCTCAAATAAACTAAAAGAGACTTTGGGGCTCGAAAGCTCTCCGATTGCTATCTCTTTCGCTAACGAACCTCCTGAAGGCGTTGAACAGATGAAAGGGCGAATAAGACTCTGCCAAATGCTCGATAAAGTCAGGCTTGACGGAGAATCGTTCTATACAGACTACGAGAACCACGGATGTGACGGGGGCGCTTATAGCTGTGGGTTGATAATGCCGAGTGAACGGCTGAAGACCGGTGAGTTCCTTGCTAAGGATTTGGGTCTCTTTGGCTCTAAGAGAGCTGCGAGGCGATTTATCAGCTCGATTCCGAGAATAGAACCTGAAACCGTCAAAGTGGTTTCTTTTTCGCCGCTCGAGAACGCAAAATTTGAACCGGACGTAGTTGTTCTAATCTGCAATGCGAAGCAAGGGATGAAAATAGCAGAGGCAGTTGCATACCAATCAGGTAAGAATACCATGGGCTTAACAGGGCCTCCTATATGTTCAGCAGTGGTTGCTTACCCCTTTTTGTCCGGAGAAGTTGTTTATAGCCTGGGTGATATAGGTGCAAGAAGGTCTATGAAGGTCAAAGATGAGGATATTTTCGTTGCGATCCCCACAGAGCGGTTACCCGATATCGTGGCGAATCTTGGAAAACTGAGATAGAGTTGCATGACCCGCCCTTCCTTCCTCCTTTACTTCCTCTCTGCGTATACCGAAGCGCTGCCCAAGTAAGCTAAGCGCCAAATCCCGTGTAAAAGTTTATTTATGAATACGCTCCGGGGTATGTCTATCCGTGCATCAAAAGCTATCTTCTTATCCCAACCTGCACGTTCAAGCATGTTCATGAAGCAAACGCCAATGATCTTCGGTTTCTTCCCACCCGCTATATCTTCAATCATCAGATTCACATCCTCAGCCAAG
>DATKWH010000009.1:0-13844 GCA_035529655.1 Bathyarchaeia archaeon | reverse complement strand
CCGAGAGGTAGCTGCATGGACTAATAGAAGGAATAACCAGAAAAAGAAGATCAACTGGAAGTTTACGAGGGAGAGGGCTGATAAGAAGCTGTCTAAGTATTATGCCTAAGATTTAAATTGTGGCGACAGTAGCTTCGGTTTAAATTCAATGATATCTAATCCTCCGGTTTCAATACATCCAAAAGCTGCAGTAGACGTGATCACTGCTATTGCTATCGCAATTATCATCAGAGCTTTGTTCCCCTTCTTCCTTTTTTCTGTTTTTGAACCTTCGTTTGCCATTCTTACCCCTGCTATTTCCAGAGCATAGGAAATATATAAAACTTCCGCTTTTGGTTGAGTTATACTCCAACGCTATATCGTAATTCCCAAACAAATAACTCTGCGCATAGCACAAAAAATCGGAAAACTATGTTTACAGGAGGGGTATGCTCTCCCACCCCAATATCCTTTTCAAATTCTCACCCCTTTCTTCTTTCACGCGCCGTTGAGCGGCTTCAAGCCGCTTTTTCACCCGTTTTGAGCGTGCCGATATCTGGCCGAGTCTGAAATAGGTGGTCGCCGTGAATATACAGTAATCCCCTTTCTGTTCTATGGTTAGAGTGTTTTTTGTGTAAAATATCCGCCAGATTGGATGTGTTATCCGAAATTCAATCTCCCTGTTTGGCACTATTTTCGTGTACACCACATCCATCGTATGGAGTTTACCGTGAAGGTACGCCTCAAAACGGCCAATTGAGCCCTCTTTTGAGGGTTCGCCTTTAACCCATGTGAAGGATACGTGCTCCTCAGGATCGGGCTTTGTAATTCTTCTCCGCATTACGGAAAAAAATCGAAAATCTTCTCGGGCGTGGTTTTTATCTTGATCGAATCCTTTAAGATTGGCATGGTTCTCTAATCGGTATTTGGTTATTTAACAAGAAAATGTTATTTGACACTAGTAAAAAACTGTTTACTAAAGCAGCATCATTAGTGAAAAGGAATGATACTGTTATTCGAGCTTTACCCGCCACTTGAAGATAAACTTCCCTATGTGTCGTTAGGGGAATTCCCGACCGCTGTAGAGAAACTCAATAACCTGGGTGCGGATATAGGCGTTGATCACCTGTATATAAAAAGGGATGACCTTGCCGGCACAATTTACGGGGGAAATAAGGTACGAAAATTAGAGTTTCTCCTGGGTCGTGCGCTGAGCGACGATGAGGTAAACGAAGTCTTGACGTTTGGCTTTGCTGGCTCAAATCATGCTGTTGCAACCGCTATTTATGCACACCGAGTTGGACTGAGGAGCATATCCATGCTTCTCCCACAACCCAATGCGCACTATCTCCGTCGGAATCTTCTTATGAGTCTTTATTGTGGAGCTGAGCTACACCAGCACCGAAATATACCTCTCGTCGCATTGGGAACGATTTACCAGCTTCTCCGGCGCAGGCTGAAATATGGACATTTTCCCCAGGTCATTCCCGCTGGTGGATCGTCGCCTCTCGGCGTAATCGACTTTGTCAATGCAGCATTTGAACTCAAGGAGCAGATTGAACGCGGTGAAATGCCTGAGCCTGATCGTATTTATGTCGCTCTGGGCACAACAGGTACAGCAGTGGGTCTCATGCTTGGACTCAGGGCTGCACGGCTCAAAAGTCGAGTGGTCTCGGTCCGAGTGGCAGATGAGCAATTTGCGAATATAAGAAAAATGGTCAAGCTCTTTCGTGAAACCAACTCCCTTCTGTCTTCTTTAGATCCTGCCTTCCCCAAAACAGAGGTTTCGTCGCAAGATATAGATATCAGACACGACTTTTTTGGACAACAGTATGCCCTCTTTACGGAGGGGGGAATGGAAGCTGTGCACCGCATGGAGAAAAATGAGGGAATAAAGCTGGATGGAACGTATACAGGAAAGGCATTAGCGGCTCTTATCAACGACGCGGAAAAACAAGATGTGAAGGATAACGTGCTTCTCTTCTGGAACACCTATAACTCGCGAGATTTCTCAGATGTCATAACGAACGTCGATTATCACCGGCTGCCTCGATGCTTCCATCGGTATTTTGAAGAAGACGTGCAGCCGTTGGATAGACATTCTTGAAGGGAAAATACTGCTCGTAGTTAATTAAGCGTTGGGTGACAAATTTTTCCCAAATTTTACACTACTGGCAGATTCACCATGATGAATGAGATAAAAAGAAACTTATTCCCGCAAACCCAAAGAAAAAGCGGGGGGATTTCAAAATTATGCTTGACATACTGAGAACGAGACGCAGTATCCGAAAATACAAGGATAAACCAATCGAGCCCGAACTCATCGAGCTGCTGAAGGAGGCTGCTGTTCGCTCGCCCACCTCGCGTAATTTCAGACCCTGGCGGTTTCTCTTCGTCACCGACCGCATCAAACTGGAAGCGCTCTCCCGGGCCAAGACCAGCGGATCAGGCTTTTTGAAAGGGGCAAGCCTGGGCGTGGTGGTCTGCGCCGACGAGCACGAGTCGGACGTCTGGATCGAGGACTGCGCCATCGCCTCCATCATCCTGCAATTCATCGGCCAGAGCCTGGGGCTGGGCTCCTGCTGGATCCAGATACGAAAACGGATGCACAGCGACTCCCAGACCTCCGAGGAGTACGTCAAAGACCTGCTCGGACTGCCGACGAACTTCAAGGTGGAATCGATAATCTCCTTCGGCTACCCGGATGAGGATAAGCAGCCCATTCCCAAAGCACAGCTCGAGTACAACAAAATAATTTCGGCGGATTAATGTCGTAGCGTGGGTGTTCCCATCGATCTGAAGCTTGTCAAAGGAACACGCACCGGCGCAGAGAGCTGAGAATTCATTATATACCGTTAAATGGCTCAAATGAGATTGACTAAACTATTGCTTGATCAATTTTACTATCAATGTGTGGGATAATGAATATATAAAATTTGATGTCTGTTCACCTACCTTTGTACTCCGGCTTCCGCTTCTCTAAAAAAGCCTTTAGCCCTTCTCGTGCATCTTCAGTTGCCAGTGCCGCCCCAAAGCATTCAGATTCATACTCCAATGCATACTCTAAGTTCATTTCCGTACCTTTATATACTGCATACTTGAGTGTTCCGAGTGCAGCAGGACTTTTTGACAGTAATTTTTTGATTAGCTCGTCAACCTCACGGTCAAGTTCATCTACAGGGACAACTGTATTCACGAGTGTTAACCGAAACGCTTCTGCTGCATCTATTTGCTCACTGGTCATCAGCAGTTCCATCGCTTTTGTCTTTCCTATCAATCTCGGTAGTCGTTGCGTGCCGCCGCCACCGGGAATAATTGCCAGATTTATTTCCGGCTGACCAAATATCGCAGTCTCTGAAGCAATTCTGAAATCACATGCCATTGCAAGTTCTAACCCCCCACCTAAACAGAACCCGTTTATCTTCGCTATTACTGGCTTCTTTATCGTTTCTATGCGGGTTAGCACCCCCTGAACCCACCAGGACCACACACGTGCTTCTTCAGGAGCTTTATCAAGTATCTCGCTTATGTCCGCTCCTGCACAGAAAGCCTTATCTCCCGCTCCAGTTATTACGACCACACGCACCTCAGCATCCGTCTCAACATCCTCTAATACCGTTCGCAACTCAGTTAATAAAGCTGTGTTCCATGCGTTCAACGATTGCGGTCTGTTAAGCGTTATCGTTGCAATGTGCTCCTTCTTCTCATACAATATGTATTCCTTTTCTTCGGTCATTTTCATCATGACCCCCGTCTACGGGGAAGCATTTTTGCCAACGATATCACTAACTATCGTTGTCCGCTCCATCATCCATCCATCTTCTGCTCAACGTGCACGTAGCAGTCACGTATACTCATAAAATCCTCTCCCGGCCTTTCTCCCGGTCCGGCCAGCCCGCACCATCTGCACCATAAGAAGCGCTGGTTTGAAGCGATCGCCCCCGGTCTCATTGTACATTGCGTTGAGCACCGCTGCCACAATGTCTATCCCGATTAAGTCCAAAAGCTGAAAAGGCCCTATAGGCCAGTTAAAACATAATCTTGCTATCTTATCTATATCCTCAACTGACGCAACCCCCTCTTCATGCATTCTTACCGCTTCGTTCATCACAAGGCAGATCATGCGACTCACCACGAACCCCGGTGAATCCTTGACCATAATCGGCTCCTTCCCCAACGACTTTACGAATTCTTCCGTTCTCTGCACCGTGTCTTCAGAAGTCAACAATGATTTGATTATCTCTACACCCGGTATGAGCGGTGGCGGGTTCATGAAATGGGTTCCAATTACCTTATCAGGTCGTTTTGTTACGGTAGCTAAAGTGATAATAGGAAATGTAGAGGTATTACTTGCAAGAATGGTATGCTCTGGACAGATCCTATCCAACTCTCTGAATATCCCCTTTTTCAGCTCTAAATCCTCGTAAACAGCCTCTATTACAAAATCAGCCCCCTTTGCACCATCTTCCAGACTCGTTGTCGCCTGTGCGCGTAGTGCATCCAGAATGCTATCCGCCTCCTCTTGTTGTATACGCTCTTTCTTCACGAGACCCGAAAGGTTGCGTTTTATCTTTCCGATTCCCTGCTCTAAAGATTCTTCACTCCGACCTACAACAGAGGTGTCATAACCCGCTTGAGCACATACTTGTGCTAATCCATTCCCCATCACTCCTATTCCCACAACACACACTTTCTTTTTAGTCATGGCTTCTTCTTTTCGTTCGTTCATTCAATCATTCGATAACTCTAAGCTAAACACAGGGCATGTGCGAGGTCCGCCGGAAAACTTATCGCCTTTGTACGTGTACGCGCCACTCAGTTTCACTTGCTTACCAAGTAGTTCTTGCGTGGCACGCTCAGTATCGTAATCGAGTCGTCCTACAACGCTCGGTCCCTCCTTTGTTTTCACCAGACACGGGATATACGGTACATCATCTTCAAATCCCTCTGAAGGTATACGAATTACCGTAAACGTCACCAACTCGCCTTCTCCACTCAGTTCTGTTCTCTCAAGGGTTCTGCCACTACACCACTGGCATACAGGCATTGGATGGCACGTTATTTTTTTGCACGCTGCGCACCGCAACCCTAACAATTTCCCCTCATTTATGCCAGCCTCATAATCAGCATAGGTTAAAACCAGATATTCCTTATCCATTTCTATCCCTTTTCCCATTGGCTATTCCCTATTTCCTATCCCCTACTTCTTTGACCGGCCAAGTATAATATGACATAATGTCCCGAAGCCGCCGCCAAGTGTATCGGTCATCCCATACTCCGGAACCGGATTAATTTGATTGCCTTTAGGCGCTTCTCCTCTCATCTGCTTAACGACCCAGTAAACCTGCGATGCCCCTGTTGCGCCTATCGGATGCCCCTTGCCAATTAACCCGCCGGACATATTTACCGGTATCTTCCCTCCCAATTCCGTTTGCCCCTCTGCGGTTGCATCTGCTGCCTCGCCCCACTCAAAGAAACCCAAGCACTCCAGTGCGATTAATTCTGCAATTGTAAAACAATCGTGAACTTCCAATATATCAATATCTTTGGGGCTGAGCCCAGCACGCTTGAATGCTGCTTTTGCAGAGCTTATCCTCGAAGCAGGCTTTGTTAAGTCCTCCATCTTTGATAACGGACCACCTGAACCCTGCCCTGTTCCTAATATGTAAACTGGCTCATCAGTATATTTCCTTGCATCCTCCGCGGCGCAGAGCACAAGGGCTGATGCACCATCTGAAAACGGACAGCAGTCCAGAAGCGTTAATGGATCGGCCACCATTTTTGAATTTACTACATCTTCGACCTTCAAATCGCCGAGCTTATTATAGAATTGCGCTAAGGGATTTAAAGCACCATGCCGATGGTTCTTTACAGATACAGAAGCCATCTTTTCTCTCAGTGCATCAAGTGGCAGGTTATAATTTTTTGCATAGAGTCTCGCAGCCATTGCAAATACTCCCGGAAATGTGAGTCCTGCAGGTCCCTCTGTTGGCGCATGACATGCCATCGCAAAAGTTCGTGTGGCAAAGGGAACACCCATTATCCCCGCTTTTTCCGTGCCTCCGGCAAGCACCATATCGTATTCTCCCGCACCGACCCACAGCGCAGCATCTCGTATCGCAACTGATGCGGATGCACATGCACCTTCATATCTCGTTGCAGGTATAGGCCCCAGGTTGAGATCAGCGGCTGAGAACCCCGCGGGCATTACTTGACCCTCCTCAAAACCAGGAAGAGCAGCACCTTGAAACAACGCATCTATATCCTTCAATTCCACACCTGCGTCGTCAATTGCTTGCAGTGCCGCTTCTGAAAATAACTCAATTGAGGTCTTCGCAGCTCGCCCAAATTTCGTGTGCCCAATTCCTATTATCGCTACATCCCTCATTTGCATCTCCTCCCCTGTTTCCCAGCTTCTTTTTTATATAATAAATAACTTCCGGAATGAAGCAGGTGCGTTTGGAACTACTGCTGAAAGAAAATCAGGTATATCTACACAAAAAGTTATTCATCTCAGTTATTATAAACGCTTCACCACTTATTTTAACTTCTTCGGCCATTAACACATAGCCCTTTTCCGCATGCACCACATTACCTCTTGCCTTAACAGGCATTCCGAAATAAATACGCCCTTCCTTTTCTTTGTCTATTAACTCTATGAATACTGCACCAGTACCATCGTCTAATACCAGTGTCCTTTTAGTTGCTCCCGCTGAGATTGATATTATATTTCCTTCCACGATTACATCAAATGCACCCTCGCAGCCAACTATTTCTCCTATACTTCTCTTTTTAGGCTTTATCAACTCACCATAACCGGGGAAATCAATAACCTCTTCGATTACACATACATCCGTGTTTTTCCCTATATACAACGTAGCCAGACCTTTCCACCTATTCACAGACGCGTTCTCTATCTGCACTACCGTGTCCTTTACAAGCTCTTCTCGCTCTGCCCACGAAACGAAGGGTAATTTTGCGGTGTCGTCCGCGATGATCCCACGAAAAATGATTTTTTTATCCCCCTCTTTTGTACGTATCTCCTTTCTTGATACGTTCAATACTCTACATACCGTGTTTATTTCAGATTCACCGTGCTTCACGCAACACAGTTCTCGGTTTCTACTGCTCGAAAAACTGAAGAACCCGTGTTTTTCATATTCTCGTTGCATGGCACCGGTTTAATAAAAGGATGTATACGAAGAAAACACTTTTTAATACAAAAGCAAAATTAAGATTCCTCTTTAAAGAAACGTGCGTAAAATGAGTGAAAAAGATGTGATTGGCTTAGGCGCCTTGAATTACGACGTTTTGTATGCCGTGGAGCGAATAGCACGAGGAGGGGAAGAGGTAGGGATAATAGATGTGAAGAAAGTGCCGGGTGGTTCTGCGGCAAATACCATCGTTGCGTTATCACGATTGGGCGTTGAGGTCGGCTTCGTGGGAATGGTAGGTACCGACGAAGAAGGAGAACTGATTCTGGACGATTTTAGGAAAGAAGGCGTGGAGACGCAGATAAGAATAGAAGAAGGTTACACAGGCGCTGCAATAGGATTCGTGGATGCACAAGGAGAAAGGGCACTGTATATCTATCCCGGCGTGAATGAAAAGCTCTGCATGGAGGATATAGATAGAGATTTTATAAACAATGCGCGATTTTTGCATACAAGCTCGTTTGTAAACAAAGAGCAGTTGGAGATGCAACGTGAATTGGCGACGCGCGTTAAGTCAAAGCTCAGTTTTAGCCCGGGTATGCTCTGCTTCAACTACGAGCTTGAGGATTTGATTGCAGTGATAGAGCGAAGTGCTGTAGTCTTTCTCAGCCTTGATGAGTTGACCGCGCTGGTACGAGGAGAAAAATATGATAAAGGTGCTGATGTTCTTTTAAACATAGGTGCGCAGATTGTCTGTGTGACGCTGGGCGAGCGCGGCTGTTATGTTACAGATAGTACCGGAGCATCGCAGGTAATAGATGCATATCCGACGGATGTTGTAGATACAACCGGAGCAGGGGATGCATTCGCAGCAGGATTCTTGTATGGCTTGCTACACGAGAAGGACATACAGGAAAGTGGTAAACTCGGTAATTTTGTCGCTTCGTCCTGCATACGTGAGTATGGTGCTCGGAAAGGGCTGCCATACAACCTTTCTTTAGAAAAGACAGCTTGACCAAAGAAACAACAAAGGGGCAGACTCACCTTATCTCCACCCAAACCAAATTATATTACGTTAACGGCAAAAGAGTAGAACAAATAAAGAAATCCATGATAGCAGAGACAGAGCGTTTACCGTGTGTAAAAGCAGATAAGAGCAGAGGTGAAGAAATCCGTCACGCATTGAAGGACCGTAAACTGCTGAAAACTGACGCAAAGATAACCTCGAACGATACTTTCATTTATCTCCCGCTTGTACGCGCGTTAACCGCTGCTGAACTGAGAGAAATAGGTACTGCGGAATTAACCACATGCGAATTTGCGATTTTAGAACGGAGAAGGAGCATAGAGGCTATTGCTGGATTCAAGCCATCTTACGAAGTAATAGGTGACATTGCAGTGCTCACTGAGGCGGTAAACGGGACAAAAGAACAGCTCGTAGCACAGGCACTCATGAGCTTGCACAAGAATATCAAAGTGGTAGCAAAACGGATTTCTGCCGTAGAAGGCGTATTCAGAACACGACAGTTGCAGATAATCGCAGGCGAGAACAGGACAGAGACGATGCACAAGGAGAACGGGTGTAGATACAAGCTCGATCTGGAAAAGGTTTATTTCAATCCGCGATTGGCTGGAGAACGAAATAGAGTAGCATCTCAGGTTGCACGGAGCAGTGTAAAAGCGGAGGATGTACTAGACATGTTCGCGGGTGTCGGCCCCTTCGCCGTTCAAATTGCGAAAAGAGCGCCACAAAGCCACGTCACTGCAATTGACATCAATCCCGATGCGATACTGTATCTCCGAGAAAATATGAAACTGAATGGTGTAAGAAACATCGAAGCGATAGAAGGAGACATACGAGATATGTACGGGAATTTTAGAGATAAGGCAGACAGAATAATCATGAACCTTCCGAAAAGCGCGTATTTATTCCTCCACGAAGCCTTGAGCACGCTCAAACCCCACGGCGGGATACTTCATTTCTATGATCTGGAATTCGCTTACCCTGAAGAAGGAGAAGAGAAACATGATGCGCTTGAACGAGCAATAACTCAAGCGCAAGAGAGATTCATGGCACGTGTACAAGAATTGGTCGAAGAGTTTCGATCAGTAGAGATACTGGAAGCGCGGAAAGTGAAAGCTTATGCACCCTATGCATATATAATCGGGATTGATGCGCGGGTAAATCAATGAGATTTTCAAATATGTGCTATCAAAAAATTAAGCGCTCCTTCTTTTTGCTTTCCGCAAGTACAAACTCTTTTTGAAGCTAAACTATTTAAACGTTACTAATCCTCAGAATTATAGTATATTGGAATCAGAAAATCAGGGGGTTGAGATAGATGGGGCATTGTAACAATACGTTCGAGATGCAGGAACATAACACATCGAAGCTCATTACCCAAGAGTTAATAAGGCATGCACCGTTCACAGTTTTCGGCGCCATTACCGGAATTGTTATCGTGCTTTTTGCGGTTCACCTCCCTCAAAATGCTGCTGAAGGGATTTTCTATACCCTTCATCCGATGCATGTCGTATTGAGTGCGCTCGTTACTGCGGGGATGTACAGGCTACATAAAGGCAAAGGCGTGTCGGTAATTTTAATCGGTTACATAGGCGCCGTCGGCATAGCTACGATAAGCGATTCCCTCGTGCCTTATGCCGGGGAAATCTTACTTCAGTTACCCAATCCCGGACTCCATATAGGTTTTATCGAGAAATGGTGGCTTGTAAACCCGCTTGCCTTTCTTGGTATTGCAATTGCTTACTGGAGACCTGCAACCAAGTTCCCACATGCTGGACACGTGTTGCTGAGCACCTGGGCATCTGCATTCCATATAATTATGGCATTGGGTACGACGGTAAATTGGATTATTCTCTTCTTTATAGGGGTGTTTTTATTCCTCGCAGTCTGGCTTCCGTGCTGTCTAAGCGACATAATTTTCCCGCTTTTATTTGTTAAAACGGCCAATAGCGAGGCAAGCAATATCAAACTATAGTTAAATTCGCGGTTGCCTCGGATAGCTTTTATTATAATAAAAAAGAATGAAAATACGAATGGGGGATGGCTTTGTTCTATTGTGTGAAAGAAGGAAAAGGAGGTGAAACAGAAAGGTGAAGATCGTAGCGATAATCGTAGTGGTGGTGATTGCACTGTTCTTCCTGCTGCCCATTCTCAACGCTCCCGAAGACAAGTCCATTATTCCGGAAGACATGTCCGCAAGTCAGATCGGTAAGTTTATTGGAGGCTTGTTTTGGTACTGGATAGACGCACTAAAAGCGGCATTTTCAACTTCAATTGTAATGCCAACAACAATTCTGACCAGTATCACAGGATAGGCGCTATACGCCCTATGGCTACATTTGAGGAGCACTGGTGCATTTTGAGAGATCTAGGAAGCTTTTTATAGCTTTTCTGCCTCTCCAAACCGCTCCCATAAAAAAAAAGGATCCAAAGAACCGAGCAGCCAGCCCGCACGTGGCCCTGAGGGCTTCCCCAACAATGCAATATAAATCGCTTTGAACACTTCCTTTACGTCCACGTTGAGTGTTGAGGCAACTTCGTAGATTTTATTATGCCAATCTTCAGCACTTAAGTTCTCGAACATCGCCGCGGATATTGTTCCCTGGGTTGTGTACATACGCAAATGTAAATCCCGTCTCATGAGCTTCAACGCGGTTTTTTGCGACTCAGAGAAGTTTTTTAGTTCCTCTGTTGGTACCGCGGATTGCACTTCGAACTTCACGTTCTCCGGCGCGTAGGTTCGCAGCCAATTCTCCGCATACCGTGCTTTCTTCTCTATCGCCTTTAGTTCTTCTTCGTTCTCTTCATTAACGGCATATCCGCTTCGTTTAATAACCTCGAGAAGTTTCGAATAATCACCGCGTGCAATTTGCACAAGGGTGATGAGATGACGGAACGGAATTTTTCCCGCAGTACCGCTTCCTATACCCCCGATCTCACGCTCATACTCATCTACCAGGTTGAGTAGCGGTAACGAGGGGTTAAATTCTATATGCTTTTCTGGTCTCACTCTCGATATGACATGCTTTAAAATTTCCGGCGGCACTGCCTCTAACATCTCATGCACCGGAATATTGGTCCCTCGGGATGAGGACATAGCGGTAACTTTCGCCTTCGTTCCTTCCTGTTGCAACTTCAGGAGGATATGTTCAAAGGGAATAGGATACGGCGCTTGGTAATTGTATATCCCTTCGGATATCCGCGTGCCCGTGTCAAAGGAGCCCCCAGGTGAGGCGTGATCTTTGCCAAACGGCTCGATGGTGACGCCGATGATCTTCCATCGCGCTGCCCAGTCCACTCGCCACGCTAATTTACCACCGCCTGTAAACGAAGCCACACTCTGGTTCCCACATTCACACTCGTAATACACTTCCTCCTGCTCCATATCGTAGCCCTTCACCATTGCGGCTGTGATTCTGCCACACGCGTCACAGAGAGGGTTGAACGGCGTCCATTCTTCTGGCAGTTCCCTGCCAGAAACATCCTCTATTATCCTTGACAACTCTTCCTTTCTCGATAGCGCTTCCTTTATCACGTCCACGTACAGCCCTGACTTGTACAGCTCATCAGCTCTGAAAACTTCGATTTGTATGCCTAAATCGTCCAGAGAATCGAGAAAAGGCTGTACAAAGTGGTCCGCATAGGATGAGCGACGGCCTTCAGGGTCCGGTATCTCTGATAATGGTTTGCCTACGTGCGCTTCGTATTCCAGAGGCAGGAAAGGGTATCTTCGCCTGAGTGGGTCAAACGTGTCTGCAATATAAATGAGTCGCGCGTCCACGCCCATATCTACCAGAGCGGTGTGCACTGCTTCTGCAATTATTATCTCTCGCAGGTTACCCACGTGAATACCACCCGAAGGTGTAATGCCAGTAGCAACAACATGCTTTTTCTCTTTACGTTTCTCTACTATGTCCTGTGCGATTGCTAAAGACCAGTGCATTGTATTTTTGAGTATTACTAAGGTAGTGCCGAGACGTTTTAAAGATAAGCGATTTGCTTTTTCTCGTACCTGAAATCGGAAAGAACACGTTTAACAGTGATTTCTCTATTTTCTCTTCCATCAACGCTTTTCTTCTTAAAGAAAAGGGTTGTGAGCATAGCAGCGATCCAGAGTTCCCAAGTGCTCTCGCAACTCAGTACAGTAAGGAACGCTGACGGACTTATCTGCCGGGTTCGGAATGGGACCGGGAGTTTCCCCGCCGCTATGGCCGCTATACCCACTTACGATATGATAATTTTTCTACTTAAAAAGGTTGCTGTGAAATCACCAGAAAAAACGGAAACCTTTTTATACCGAGTGGCGTAAATATACATATCGTTCACGCCATTATTTCGCCTCTGTTTTTACTCCGAAACACGAAGCATGCGCACGAATGACCCTGCGTGGGGCGCTGCACCGCTCCACGCGGGTTTTTAGCGGCCCTCTATAAACTATCCACCGCCGCAAAAAGCGGAGCAACTGCATATTGGTACGCTAAATGGACGGGATAACAAGACCGCTTTTTTAGTCCTTTGAGACCATTACTTCTGAGGCTTTTATCACCGCTTCTACTTTATCCCCCTCATTTAGGTCAAGATCTTCCGCCGCCTCTCTTGTTATCATCGAGGTTATGATTGCGGGCTTGGTGATTTCGATTTTTACCGTAGAGGCAACCTCGCCTTTCTCTATCCCCTTCACTACGCCTTTAATTCTGTTTCGTGCGCTTAACGGCATCTTTACCACTCCCAATTTATAATTCGTTTCTCTCTTAAAAGTGCTTTTAGATGGGAAAAAACCATAAACCTTTTTATAGCGAGTGGCACAATCTTGCATATCATAGATGGTAAAAATGGAAAGAAGAAAAATACTGGCTTTGATAGCTATAGTGACAATCGCAACGACGGTGATGCTCGCAGGGTGTATCAACGAAGAAGCTCCTGTGTCCACACCTACGCCGACACCCACTGCACCGAAACAAACGCTGATGCTGGCAACGACGACGAGCCTCTATGATACAGGATTGCTTGCTGAGTTACAGCCCCTCTTTGAAGAGCAATACAATGCAGAGCTCCGTATTGTCTATGCGGGAACGGGAAAGGCACTGGAGTACGGTAAGCGCGGAGATGTGGACATGCTGACGATACACGATCGGACTCGTGAAGATCTGTTCGTGAGCGAGGGGTACGGGATAAACCGCAGATGCATCGCCTACAACTACTTCCTCGTCGTGGGCCCTGAAAGCGATCCCGCAGGAATCAAGGGAATGACACCCGAGGATGCGTTCAGCACGATAATGGAAAAGGGCAAGGAAAATGCCGAGGTCAAGTTCGTATCAAGAGGTGACAACTCGGGCACGCACGCAAAGGAGAAGGCCGTGTGGGCGAGCGCTGGTTTGGATTACGAAGAGGTCAGAAATTCAGGCGAATGGTATGTTGAGGCCGGAAGTGGCATGGGACCCTCCCTGGTGATGGCAAACGAAAAATCTGCGTACACACTGGCAGACGTGGGAACATTCCTCGCGTTTAAAGGTGATATCGAACTCGTACCGCTCGTTGAAGAGGGAGATATCCTGCTCAACGTGTATGGCGCGATCGCGATAAATCCCGAAACACACCCGTACACCAACATTACCATGGCGGACAACTTCATCAACTTCCTGATGTCTGAAGAAGCACAGCAGATCATTGCGGAGTACGGTGTCGAA
>DATKWH010000008.1:0-3358 GCA_035529655.1 Bathyarchaeia archaeon | reverse complement strand
CCGAGAGGTAGCTGCATGGACTAATAGAAGGAATAACCAGAAAAAGAAGATCAACTGGAAGTTTACGAGGGAGAGGGCTGATAAGAAGCTGTCTAAGTATTATGCCTAAGATTTAAATTGTGGCGACAGTAGCTTCGGTTTTTGGCTTCAAAGTTTTTTTGGAATCTCAAAGAGTTTCAATTCTTGTTTTAGTGGATTAGCCTCTTCGACCATAGATAAACCGGATGTAAAAGAAGACTTGTAAAGGAGCTTGTCTATGTCTACGTGCTGATGCAGGAGTGCGTATTCGTTAAAATGCATGGCGAAGAAGCCTCTTAACTTTGTTGCGGCTCCTTCTACGGGGAGGATAGATTTTAAGGTTAGTTTTAAGGTTTTTAGGTGCAGGATACATCACCTGCAATAAAAAATTAAATACTAAACGCCCAAGTATAATTAAAGAAGCCTAAGCTAAAAAAATAGAAGGTAAATAGTAATAATGGAGAGCAAAAAGGTATTTCTGGTGTCCATCATCCAGGAAGGAAGATTCTTTGTGGCGATGTGAGAACTTGGCGTAACATCACAGGGCAAATCTCTTGTGGAAGCACAGAAGAATCTTAAAGAGGCTATCGAGTTTTATATCGAGAGTTTAAACACACCACTATCAGTCTCATAGCACTGTCCATCCAAGATGAGTTCGTCAATTACTTCCTCTATCCACTCCTCTTTTAACCCTTTAGTATTCAACGCTCGCACTAACTTCTCACGTACTATACAACTCTTTTCCGCTTTCTTTATCGTCTCTACTATCATTTCCTTCATTGATGTGTGATAATCTTGCCACATACTCTTTACAGCGTTTATTGCCGTGCTCGCAAAGGCATCCAGTTTATCATCGCCAATTGCATAATGCTCCACCGCTTCCTTTAAAATGCCCTTGCCCGAAAAAACGTTTTCTTGTTCATTCTTTGAAGAGATGGTTGAGCGGAGCAGTTCTATCCTCTCCATTGTCCTCCATGCGGTAGTTAGTATCCAACCGTTTCTTACACGTTCCTCTACCGTTTCAACTTCTTCAGCCAGTAGAATGTTTCTTTTTCCTGCACCTTCACGCACATGCACGTTGCAGAGGAAAGCGAGAAATGTCTTTTTCTCTTCTGTATTTGCCTTTACACCTTCCACGTGGATAGCTTTGTTCGTATAGATAGTAAGAGAGGCTGTCAGGTTGGTTAGTTTTATCCGAGCTATGTTACCTCTTGTCTCTACTTCTTTTACTTCTCCCACGCCAAAGAGTCTATCGCACCGTGCGCACGTAGGAGTGACGAGAACCGTCATCCCATTTTCTTGTACAATAAAATCGCTCTTCAAAAATTCGTCAAAAAAGACTCTACAGGTCGGAACCAAGGCGTGCTTTAGATTTTTTTGTGCATGATGCATCATAACGAGCAAAAACGGTTTAAAAAATTAAACGACGATGATGCCGCCATATCCAACAACGCTGGACCGATTACCAATGATGTCGCCGCTTGTTGCGTATTTTGTTACTCGTCCTTCCGTTGCACCGAGTTTTTTCGCTGCATGCATCATCGCGGCTATCGGATTAACGCCACATGCGGTCACGTTTCGTTCATAAACCCGCTTATAGAACTTCGCAACGTCCAGCCCTTTTATCGCTTCTATCACGTATTCGTCTTTCTCCCTTGCTATTCTGTCAGGCTCATAGTGCGTGAAATCCGAAGATGCGAGTATAACCACTCTTTTATCTGTTTTAGCAATCGTGTCAGCCAAGTCTTCTCCTATCTCCCTCGCGGTTTCTTCATCGGATAAGCCAATACCAATAGGAACAAAGCGGAACGTTTTATCGAAGAGGAATTGAAGAAAAGGGAGTTGAAGTTCTATGGAATGCTCGTATCTATGCGCAGTTTCGTCTATGTCAATAATCCGCTTTGGTAACGCATCCACAAATGCTTCGTCTGCTTCTACATCTCCTAAAGGTGTTGCCCACGTGTCCTTTGAAACAGCAATGGGCGAACCTATACCCTGATGATTAGTGCCGAGAACGACAAAGATATCCGCCCGGGGGAGTTTAGCGTAGACACTCGCCGCTACGCTGCCCGAATACATATATCCTGCATGAGGAACAACAGCGCCGATAATATTTTCGTTCTCTTCTCTGGGTATACCTGAGAAGCAACCTCGTAGCTGTTCTTCCAATCTGTCCTTATCACCTTCATAAAAGGCTCCAGCTACTGCTGCTCTTCTCATATTCTGCCTTTTATCTTATTTTAGCTTATATCTCCGCTTCAAAATCATTCGCAGTATACTCGAAGATGAATTCGTCTCCGTTGCCTTCCTTACGATGCCGTTCTCTTAACTGCTCTCGTGCAAGCAGCCAGTAAACAGTGGCAAGCGCTTTTCTGCCCTTGTTATTCGTAGGGATGACGAGATCTATATTTGAGGTAGAATTATTTGCGTCACATAATGCCACGATGGGAATGCCTGTGCTCACACCTTCTTTCAAAGCCTGCTCATCGGTCATTGGGTCGGCCACAACCAGGATAGAAGGCTCTATGAAGTACGCAGTTCCAGGGTTCGTTAACGTTCCAGGTATAAACCGCTCGACTATTGCCTTAGCTCCAGTAACTTTCGCGAACATGCTTACAGGATGATGTCCATATTCTCTTGCGGAGACAACCAGGATAGAGGCGGGGTTGTAATTTGCTAAAAACCTTGCTGCTATCCGCAGTCGCTCATCCATCATCTTTATATCCAGCAGATACAACCCGTCAGGTCTTGCTTGATAGATAAACTTCTTCATGTCACCGGTTTTCTGCTGCGTTCCTATATGAACACCACTCGCTAAGTACTCAGTGCCGGGTATTAACGTCTCCTCTTTTTCCTTTTCCTCCGCCATGTTGATAATTACCTCTTTGTATTATTATTCACCGAACTAATATATAAATATGAGTAGTGGAGTGGAAAAAGAAGCTGTAAAGAATCGTTTAGATGATTTGAGGAAGAAGATTCACTACCACAATTACAGGTATTACGTATTGGATGAGCCTGAGATTTCGGATGCCGAATACGACAGGCTATTTCAGGAATTAGAGGTGCTTGAGCGCAAGCATCCGGAGCTGGTAACGCCAGATTCGCCAACGCAGAGGATTGGAGCGAAGCCCTTGGAAGAATTTGGTACATACGAGCACAGTATACCGATGCTGAGCTTGAATAGCGTTACCACCGAGGATGAGGTGCGGGACTTCGATGAACGAGTGCGAAGGATGCTTGGAAACGAGGAGATAGAGTATGTGGTTGAGCCGAAAATAGATGGATTGGCTATGGAACTCAGATATGAGAATGGCATTTTCACCGTTGGAAGTACACG
>DATKWH010000007.1:0-21399 GCA_035529655.1 Bathyarchaeia archaeon | reverse complement strand
AACGACACCGTCCGCTCGCTGTTCGATCGCCTTCACTGGACATGCAGCCTCACAGGGTGGATTCGTGCAGTGCATACAGGAGACTGGGATATTCCTCTCTCCGGGTACTCCCTCGTTGATTGTCACTATCTTCACTCTGGCTGTTCCATGTGGTACCTTGTTCGTATCTTTGCAGATAGCAAAACACCCTCCGCAGTTTATGCATTTATCAATCACGTTCAGGAATTTATACGTCGTCATTTTTCTTTCTCATTGCCTCCTAAGCCTTGTACACCTTACACAAGCACGCTTTCGTCTCTTGCATGACCGTTGACCTGTCGTATCCATCCACACAGATGATGTTAACGGAATCACCGAGTGCGAGTTCTGCGGTTCCAGGTGGATATCTGTCCTCGTAAGACTCACCTTCAAACCAGCCTGCCCAGTGGTATGGCATGAATATTGTCTGATCGTTCACACGCTCCGTCACATACGCTCTTACCTTACACCTTCCTCTGAGCGTTTCTACCCATACGTAGTCCCAATGGCTAATACCGAGCGCCATTGCAGTGTTCGGATTGATCTCAGCGTACATTTCGGGTTGCAGCTCCACAAGGTATTCACACGATCTCGTCTCAGCGCCACCACCCATGTGCTCGACCTGTCTTCCTGTGGTGAGGATGAGCGGATAGTCATTAACCAGGTTCTTCCTCTGCTGCTGTATTGTCTTATACAAGCATGGGAGACGGTAGTGATCTGCAACGTCATCGTATGTCGGATATTTATCAATCAGGTCTGGTCGTGGGCTCTCGATCGGTTCTCGGTGTATGGGAACAGGATCTGGCAGGTTCCATGCTCTGAATCGTGCTCTTCCTGCTCCTGACGGGCAGATGTTCTGGTCAAGCAGCGCCTTGAAGTCCGAGTCAATCTCTTTCTTCCAGCCTGGACCATCAGTTCCATCAGAGTTCTTTTCGTCATATCCTTCTGGGTATCCATATGCCGCACCTAACATGCTCTCGCCATCGTCCGACAATGGATTTCCGGGTGTCGAATCAGGGCCTCTGAATCTGGGTCTGAATTCGTTACCCCCTTCCCAGACGGGTATATCATTCCGGTATAATATCGGTGTTCCTGGATGTTCATCGTTCCAGCATGGCCATGGCAGTCCCCAGTATTCTCCTTTTAACGGGCCACTTTTTGCTTGACAATCCTCACACGAGAAGACGCTGCACTCTGTTGAACATTGTAGCTGCTGTGCCTTGAGCCTCTCTGGAGACTGGCGCATCATAATGACATTAGTGCCAAGGTTGATCTCTCGGAGAACGTCTTCCATGCTGTTGTACGTGAAGTGCTCACCGAACCCGAGCCTGGTTGCAAGCTCCTGTATGATCCACCAATCAGGCTTGCTGTCATACATGGGTTCTACCAGCTTGTTCCTCCACTGCACCTGTCTCGCACTGTTCGAAACGCTTCCAGCTTCCTCAAATTGAGTTGATGCAGGCAGTACTATGATTCCATCAGGTCGGTCCGCAAGTGATGCTGCAATCGTCGCATGTGGGTCAACGCCAACGAGCAATTCGACCTCTTCCATCGCCTTCTTCATTCGCTTCATCTCTGTGATCGAGTTCAACGAATGTCCCCATATAAGCGCCATCTTGATTGGGTTTGGCTGCAGGATCGGGAATTCGTCATTGAGCACACCTTCGTACCATCGTGAGACCGTGATTCCCGGCTTGTTCATCAATGAGTTGCCACTGCCTGGCGGATAGTCGTTCTCGAACTTCGCCTTCATCTCATCGAAGGTTATTGGTGCATGCCTGTTCCAGACGCCAATCCAGTGCTTCCATGAGCCATCGTCGAGCCCGTAGTATGCGGGCAGCCAGTGCGAGAGCACGCACATGTCGGTTGAACCCTGCACGTTGTCGTGACCTCTGAATGCATTGGTACCACCGCCTGGTCTGCCGACATAGCCCATAAGCATCTCAAGGCAAGCAAACGACCTGATGTTGTTCGTACCGACGGTATGCTGCGTAGCACCCATTGCCCAGCATATACATGCAGGATAACCCTCACCGCGTGGTGGGTGCGCCCAATCATAAGCGAGCTGCCTTATGGCATCTGCTTTAGCCCACGTAATGTCCTCCACAACTTCCGGTGTGTAATCCTTTACCACGGCCCACCATTTATCAAACCCGTAGGTTCTCTTTTCGATGAAATCCTTGTTGTGCCAGTTGTTGTTCACAATGACGTTTGCGATTCCCCAGATCAATGCAATATCTGTCCCAGATCTGAATCGTATATACTGATCTGCCAGTGCTGCGGACTTTGTAAATCTCGGGTCTGCTACGATGAACTTTGCACCTCTTCTCTTTGCCTCAAGGATATGCTGCATCGCGACCGGATGAGAATTGGCGGCATTCTCACCGCAGAAGAAGATCACCCCTGAGTGGCGCATGTCGTTCCATGGGTTTGTCATCGCACCATAGCTCCAGGTGTTTGCCAAGCCTGCGACGGTTGTAGAATGGCATATCCGTGCCTGGTGGTCTACGTTGTTCGTGCCGTTAAAGGCTGCGAATTTTCTGAATAAATAGGCCTCTTCATTGCTCACCTTGGCAGATCCCAGCCAGAAGACCGAATCGGGTCCGTAATTCGCCTTTATCTCTTTTACCTTGTTGGCTATCTCATCCAAAGCCGCTTCCCATGAGATCTTCTCCCACTTGCCCCCGACTTTCTTCATCGGGGATTTCAGCCTTGTCTCCGAATTAATCATCTCTGCTATTGATGTTCCCTTGGAACACATCGAACCTCTGTTAACCGGATTCTCCAACCACGGCTCAAGACCTGTACATTCACCATCCTCAATTATCCCTTGGAATCCGCATCCCACTGCACAGTGAGAACAGGTAGATTTCACGAGCTTTGCACCGGCTTCCGCAGGAGCTGCACCTGCAGGTTCTAAGATTTTAGCTGCTGACGTACCGACACTGCTGATGCCACTAAGAGCCGCTGCAGTTCCTAAGGCTGTCAGTTTAGTGAACGTCCGCCTTGACATTCTGATACCACTACTTTTACCTATAGATTTTGTTCTTGTCGCCATTATTTCACCTCTTTCTCCTTCTATTTTACCTCCTTAATTGTAATTCGATACCTCTACTATATATAAAAGCTTTTCGGTTTTGACGGCTTCATTCAAAACTAAGAATGTGTTAGGACAAAGGATTGTTACTGCATGCTGCTTCATGGCGATGTACCTTACTTACCACCAAAACACCGGAAGAACTCGCTATCTAAAATTTACGCGATCTATGGAGTGGAGATATGGTAACTATCTCCTTCTTCTCACCAGATAAGCCACCGCTAATAAGCCGCCAACTGCAAGGAGTGCTTCATAACTTGGGGACTTTGGCGTAGGTGTAGGGCTCGTGGTTGGTGCTTTACTACTATTACGCAGTGTTTGTACTGCTTGTTCTAAAGCTCCCTGCAACCTGCTAAGTGCTGCAACGGGTGTTGGTGGTACCAGCTCCAACTCATCAATATCCTCCAAGTGACCTAAAGAACTCTCAACGTAACGAGCAGCTGTTTCTAACTCATCAGCATCGTACATCATCGCGCCCAACTCGGTATGCTCACATGCCACTTTGAAATCTCCTAATGCCAACGTTAAATGATCTTTCACGGGCTGCATTTCTGCCGATATCTCATATCCCTCCATTTCGTTCAAAGCCGTCGTAGCATCTTCATTGCCACTAACTGCCCACGCCTCACAGGTCGTACAATCGTAATTCTCTATAGCTACCGCCATATTTGTCGTATCCGTTTCTATTTTATGCATCGTGTTGTTATACCACCCCATGAACTCAAAGTCTTCTGAGGCTTGTGCGCTTCCCACGCCTGAGACGCTTGCAAGAGAAAGAACTACCAATGAACTCACAAGCAAAACGGCAGCGAGATATCCAAAAGGTTTTAGATTCTTCATTTTTCACCTCCTTATATTAAGAGCGACTTCCTGCTATAAAAGGATAGTTAGAGGGGAAAGGAAAGGATAAAAGATAACGCCGTTAACGCCCAATTCTTCGATGACTGCGTCGCATATAAAAAATATCGCCATTTCGGTGAAACTGTAAATTTTTATATACTCTTAGAGCATCATACCCATTAAGAAATGAGAAATAGCAAGGATAAAGAGAGTAGGAAGAAACTAGAAGAGGTCCTTAAAAAGGAGGTATTCTTTCTCGATAGTTTACGAAAATTGCAAGGGCTGGCCTTTAATTTTAATGTATTTGCTCGATCTGAATCCATCGAGAAATTAGCAGATGAGATGAAAGCACTTGAAGCACAGATAGTCAAGCGCTATTTCTTTCCGATCGACAAGACAATAGCGGATTTTGCAACGCTGCCCCCCGAATCCCAGGAAGAACTGATCAAAACGAGTGAAGAGGACAGGGAAAAGCTTCTTCTCTTTATTGATCTCCTCGATAACGAGGTAACGAAGAAGGAGGGGGAGGGAACCAGAGAATTTAAAGAAGAAACTAAAAAATTACGTGAAATGCTTATAAGCATGTAAGAAGTTGACAGTGGAAAACCTTCTACAGGTGCCGAGCGTTTCATGTATGCATACATAATAAATGAAATGGTGGAATTCGCAGCTTCCGGAGCGTTTGGAGACATAGGGTACTGGTTCGCTGGGAGAAGGTCAGCCAAATTAAAGGTGGGTACTGCTCTCCTTACACTATTACTCATTGCCATATCAGTATTTAGTGTCGCTGCGGTTTCCCCTGTAGCCCAAGCAGCGGGCAGTGAGGCGCCACCGTTTACCCTTACAAGCATAGACGGAACGAACTTCAGCCTCAGTGATTACAGCGGAAAGGTCGTGGTATTAGACCTAATGGCAACATGGTGTCCTGTATGCAAAGATGAGATGAAGGAACTCTCGCAACTGGGACAAGAGTACAGCGATGTGGTCATAATAACGATATCCGTTTACCCTTTAGAGACCGCCGACGATCTAAGAACCTATAAAGAAGAGCATAATACAGACTGGCTATTTGCTCGTGATACTGATAACGTTTTGGTTAAGTACGGGGCCTTCACCTTACCGACCATCGTCATTATCGATCCTCAGGGGTACATAAGCTTTCAGAAGGCCGCTCTTGTTCCTGCAAAGGAACTTGCGTCTGAGGTTGAAAAAGCTTATTCCGGAGGTATAGAGGAACCTGCGGGACCGGAAGAGCCTGAGGGACAATTCCCCACCGTTATGGGCTTATATGTCGGAGCATTGTTCTTGGGACTGGCGAGCTTTTTTGCTCCCTGCGCGTTTCCGCTATTGCCGGGCTACATAAGCTACTACCTAGGGAGATACGAAGGCGGACCAACGTTAAGTGGCTCAGTGAAAGCGGGAATAGCTGCAGCAACAGGAATCAATGGCATGTTTGCATTAATAGGCATTGCGGTGGCTGTTGGAGCAACAGCAGTTAGATCGTACCTTGAGTATCTCAAACCAGGAGTTGGCGTTTTTATTGTTCTCCTGGGGCTTGCAATGGTCCTTGGAAAGACTGAAATTTTCGACAGATTCGGCGGAAAACTATCGTCGTACTCATCGAAATTAGGCGGAAGGGCACGGTACTCCGGACTCTTTTTCTACGGTGTGGGATATGGGTTGGCTTCCATGGGATGTCAAGCCCCGGTCTTCATTGCGCTTATATTCGCGGGCTTAGCCACTGGCGGCGTTTTAGAAGCGTTCATGGTATTTCTCTCATTTTCGATTGGAATGGGGGGCATGATGATTACCGTCAGTGTAATCGTGGGAACGGCGAAGATGAAGCTCTTGGAACGCATGAGAGCGTTGACACCATACATAAACAGAGCATGTGGGGTGATACTTATCATTGTTGGCGCATACTTCTTATTGGAATTTGTATGACTCCACGCACGACCTGTCTTGTCTGTCCCACCAAAAAATCTAAAAAGTTTACTATCGTAGCGTAGAAAGGTTTATAAAGTATGAAATTTGATAGTATAGCGAGGTGAACGATAAAAATGGGTAAAGAGAAGAATGTTTTTGGGATGGCGGTTTTTTCGCTTCTGCTGCTCTCACTACTCTTTTCTACTGTAGCATCTGCGGAGCGTATCGATGTATCGGCGGATGAAGCGTATAAAATGCTGCAAGAGAAGCCTGATGACATTATTCTTCTGGATGTCAGAACAGAAATGATATACAACTCCGAGCATATAACCGGGGCGAATTACAATGTAGTAAACATACCTCTAGGCGTACTAGAAAGCAGACTAAGCGAATTAGACAAGTCTAAGGCGATTATCGCGTATTGTCAGGCGGGTCGTGCAAGTTCATTAGCAAGCGATATACTTCTCCAAAACGGCTTTGAGCGCGTTTTTATGATGGTAGGCGGGATAAATGCGTGGAGAGAGAAATATTCCACGTCACTCACAGCACAGGCGCCAACACAGGCGCCAACAAGTGCCATTGAAGCGCCTTCTTTTACTCTTACAAGCATAGATGGGACGACGTTCAGCCTCAGTGATTACAGCGGAAAGGTCGTGGTATTAACCTTAATATCAACAACGTGCGGTCTGTGCAATGAAGAGATGCAGGAGCTCGTACAGCTGAGACAAGCGAACCCCGAGGCGGAAATATTAACCGTATCCGTTAACCCTTTAGATACGGACGAGATTCTTAGAGACTTTAAAGAGATACATAATGCAGACTGGACATTTGCACGAGATACAGACAACGTTTTTTTTAAGTATCAGGCTTACCGCGCCGCCACACCAACTATTGTTATTATCACTCCTCAGGGCTACCTAAGCTTCCGGAAGGTGGAGGTTGTTCCGTTAGAAGATCTCAAGTCCGCGGTTGAGAGCGCATACTCAGAAGAGGGAGCGCTGATACCTACAGCGACTCCTGAAGAGGAACCGCAGATTCCTGGATTTGAAGCTACGTCAGCAATAGTGATAGTGGGAGTTCTGGTAGTATCGCAGTGGATGGTGAAAAGAAAAAAGAGTTAAGAACCGAAGAATAAATGTTAGGGGATACCCTGCGTTTTATTTAAAAGGCAGGATTTTTCCCATAGTTTTTCAAGTAACTGAAGGAATGTCCATCACACGCTATCCAACAAATCGCTGATCACTGCATCATCCAACAAAATAAACCCCTTTGTAATCTTTGCAATGCATTTATAGAAATCTGATAGCGTGTATTCGTATAGCGCGTCGCAGTAATTCGGCATCCACTTCAATATATGGTTATCTAAAAATTCTCTTTGTAGCTTTAAGCATTCCTTTACCCTTTCTCGCGTATCCGCAGATAATGCCTCCTCGCAGAGATAGTGCATAAACTTGAGTTCAAATGCGATATGGTCTTCGCTCTCTACAAACTCGCGTGATTTAACGATACCTGCTTCCCTGTAATCTTTCTTCAGCTTTACCAGTGGTGCACCACGCAACTTTCCACTCACCCACCACGACTCGTAGGGCTGCACAGGTAGCTTAAAAGGGCCGATGAAAAGGAGCGTATATTCATCTCTCAAGTCTTCATAGAGTGCATCAACCTCTTTGCCTTTGCTCTTCTTCATAAACTCTTTTAATAACCGAAAGCCCTCTGATAACTCCGCATTTATCTCTAACGATGTCAGCTCCTGGAAACGGACCCTTCCGTTCACCAAGTCGTCTGCAAACTCCCGTGTCGGCTCTTCCACATACATTCGATACAAAAAGGCATAGAAGTCCCTTCGTATCGCCAAAATGTCTTCGATTTCGCCCATCTATTTTTCACGCTCCAATTTTTCTAATGACCACTCAACTGATTTTACTGGTCTGCACTTCTCACAATATCTTAGCAGCACTAATCGTTCCTCTATGTTGAACTCGCCCTCATCTTTTCCTTCTTTCAATATCTGTTCCATTCGCTCAAATGCCGATTTGGGCATAAATAATTTGCCACACCCCGCACAGGCAACAAGTTCAGCTTCGACCAGTTTTTTACTTCCTTCTTCAACCAGTTGCGAAAAATCAAGCACTCGCTTTAAATCAATCGCTTCTTCCGGGCATGCCTGCTCACACATACCGCAGGCGATACAGCCACCGTAGACAAAGTTGATATTGTTATCGTCCTTACTCAGGACATTTGTTGGGCACATGGTCACGCACGCATTGCAGAGTGTGCATTTCAAATTGATAGCAACATCCGCGAACGGAAACGCTGTATTCTCCTCTATTAACGTTGGATGAACGCCTGTTTTCATACGAAAGGTTTGCATCAATTCCCGCAGAATATCCCGTTTCGGTTTGGTGAAATCTATCTCTACCGGCTTCTTATTCCTGATCGAAGATGGTTTGAGCTTATTGACAAAACCCGTAATTGTATTCGCAAAATCCGCTGCATCGAACTGGGCATTATCCATCAAAAGCACTCGCTCTCCTAAACCGAAGGCTGATAAACTCTTTTGCGCAAATTTTACCATGGATTCGATCTGTTCACGGTGACTGCTCTCGCAGCTCCATAGGATAACACCATCAGCTCCGCGTTCAAATACGCTGAGTAGGTGCGCCTCGGATACCATATCCGCGCAAGGTACGAAGAGCGGTAACACCGCTGGGTAACGGATTTTCTTCCTGCCAACCGCATTTAACTTTTCAACGTTTTCTTGGCCGACGAATAATATAACTTTTGGGCGTAAATCCCCGGATAATAAGCTTTCTATTTGGGAATACAGTAACTGGTTGGGATATTCACGTAGTTGCGGGACTGATACTGGGCATAAAGAAGCGCAGAGCCCACATCCTTGACATCGCACATCGCGGAACACCATCTTGGACCCCTCCCTTTCGATCGCCTCGTAGGGACAGGGTAAACAGAACTCACACCCGATTAATTCGCTCTTTCCACTTGCACAGCTTGTCAAATCTAACGCTAAATACTTCTCCTTCCCTATTTCACCTAAGTTTGAAACGACGTCATGTGCTTTCCTTAGTGCATCTGCGTAATCGTCCGCTTTATAAATCCCAAAGTAGGTTGGACCTTGCCACTCCTTATCAATCACGAGAATTTGCCCTACATGAAGCACCTCTCGATTGTGGAACTCAATAGCACCTGTTGGGCATACCTCAATACAGTCGCCGCATTCATCACAGCCCTCGCCAATCGTGTATACCGCATCATAGCGTATCACATTTTTCGGGCATGCGCCAGCGCACAGACCGCAGGAGATACACTTCTCTATATCTATATTTCTCTCGATCTCAACGTCGAAATCGCCGATCTCTCCCTGTATGCCTCTGGGAGAGCCAATATGTATTTTGGGCTCATCACACCATTCACGAATGTTCTTCGTCAGCAGATGGACGTTAGCCAGTTTAGAAAGAAGCTTCGCAACTTCTACCGCTCCCTCCTTCTCGTCCCCTATCACTAACACGTCATACCCTACATCCAAATCGAGCTTTTCGGGTCTTAGCAGTGACTCACTCAGTTCAGCATAGCTGATAGCAGATTTAATCATGCTTTTCGCTTTTTCAGTCGCTTCTTTTCGACCGTGTACCCAACCGCAGTGCTCTCTGAGGTTTAGGAAGAACGTATCACAGCCAAATCCAGACATCACCCGTTCAAAGATGCGGTTCTTTTCTGTGCACGCCGCTATGAGTATGCCATCAAGTTCCAACCGTCTAACGTCATCTATAATATAATCCAAGTCTCTCTGGCATAGCTGATCAACCGTCTCAACGACCTCAACTTCCTTCTTTATGCTTTTCTTGACGTTCTTAAAATCTATGTCCATGGTGCTGTTGCACGTGCATAGAAAAACTCCCAGTTTCATGTATTTCACCTTTCTCCTTGTTTTGATTCCCTGATCCCACCATAAACTACTTTCAAACTACCCATTTTTAATTATGTGGTATGTAACCTAAATTACACGACTATTTATTTCCCCCTTCATTATTGTGGTGCATAACTACTTAGATCCCGTCTATTTTCATCTTACCTCAATCTAATTGAAATCCGAGTGAGGAGCTGAACGTAATATACTCCAATCAGAAAAGGCTCTTCTATCCTATCTCACGAACTTAATCACACCGCTTCCCGGCGAAAACAGTATCCCATCGCGCTTCATCACTTCTATTATCTCATCCGCCTTGTCTCTTTCCATTCCTTCCTCCTCTGCGAGGTCAAGCACCTCATCTATTGGTATTTCCTCGCCGTAATCCTTCTCCAACTCCTTTATTATCTCCCTTATAGACCTTGCACGGTCCCTCCTGGATTTGGTTGTACCTGCGGCAACCCAATCAACATCAAGCTTGCCCGTTTCAGGATCAACAAAAACCTGCTTCAAACAGAAATTAACCACGTTAATCACCTGTTCTGCATCCTCAGCGGTTACTGTATCGCTTAACCGAGTTCTTGCCCGTGCCTCGCCTAACCTGATCAGCGCTTCTAACTGCCGTGCCGTTATAGGAACAGGAGCCTCCTCATCTTCATAGCCCTGCCTGCGAAGCCCGATATAGAACCCCGAAAATTGCTGCTTCGCTTCTTCACTCATCACGGGAAATACATTCCGCTTACTCCACGCGACGTATTTCCGCAACAAATCTTCGGGTACTTCCGGCTTCATCGCCTCCACCTGCTCCCGGAAACGCGCCTTCCCCTCTTCTTCCATCTTTCCTCCGTGCTCAAACCGTGCAAGCAGTTCCCCCGCGTGGTGAGTCTCTATTATATGCTCCGCGGTCTTCGTGTCCCGCTCTTCACTTGGTCGGTCTATCATGGTGTAAATGAGGTCGAATCGTGACAACAGCGTCGGAGGCATATTTATCTGCTTTGAAATCGGATCATATTTGTTAAACCGCCCGCCTATAGGGTTTGCAGCGGCTAACAAAGCGCATCGTGAGTTTAACCTCGCCATCATTCCCGCTTTAGCGATAGAAACCGTTTGCTGTTCCATCGCTTCGTGGAGCGCATCCCGGTCCTCCTTCTTCATCTTGTCTATCTCATCCACCGCCGCTATCCCTTTGTCCGCGAGCACCAGAGCACCTGCCTCTAACGTCCATCTCCCTTCCCCAAACTCATCCCTAACTGCGGCGGCGGTAAGTCCTGCGGCAGAACTGCTCTTCCCACCGGTATATAAACCACGGGGTGCTAACTTCACTAAATAGGTGAGCAATTGGCTCTTTGCAACGCCCGGATCACCAACGAGAAGCACGTGTATATCCCCTCGTACCCTTGTCTTATCCGGCAGCACCTTTGGGACACCGGAGAACAATTGTAGGACCATTGCCTCTTTTATCTCGTCGTAGCCGTATATGGAGGGTGAAATGCTTCTAACGAGCTTCTCATACACATCTGGTTGCTCTTTCAGCTTCATTATTTCCAGCTCGTCCTCCTCTGTTATCTCAAGCTCTTCAAATTCCTCCTCTTTGAGCACCAGCGAATTGCCATCGAGATAGATATCGAAGAAGAGCTTCTTTCCAAATTGGGTTACCCGCTGATACGACCTGAGAATACCGGTGACAATTACTCGATCGCCGGGAGCTACTTCGCCGGAAATGTCGTCTTCCAGATTAACGTCTAATGCTTGAGGTAGTTCACCGCCCCTTAATTCCTCCGGTGACTCCTGTAAACGTATCTTTTGAGCATTTGCGAATTTTGACTTATCCACCCGTAATAAGAATCGCTGTGCCTTTCTACCGCATCCGCCATCTTCTTGTGGGCATTCATAAGGTTCTTTGAATTGGCTCCCCGCTTGCACCATCGAAAAGATATGGTGGCAAAAAGGGCATTCAAATGCCGCCTCGACTATTCTCGGTCTCACTTCGGTCGCTTTTGTGACTAACCCTTCTATGCTTACCAGCTTACCGATATCGTTGCTTCTAATATCCCGGATCTTCACCTCTCCCTGAAGCTTTATTACACGCAGATTAGCTGCGTCGAGTGTAACACCAGTAGGAATATCCATCTCTCGTAAAGTCCGTGTTGCGGATTCAAGTATTACATCTGGGTCATCCAAAAGCATATCTGCAATATTAGAGTCATATATATCCATCTCAGAGAATTTAACGAGCAAACTACGTTTTTCAGGATAAGAATTCGAGAGTTCTATGATTTCGTCCCAATAATACCTCTTCAGAAAGTCCTCCCATTTCTCCGTCACCAAGTCTTGCATCATTTTATCTCTGTATCCCTGTTACTTCATTGTATTTATATTAGCATTAGCATTTGTACCCATCGTAGTATACTTCAAAGATACTTTTAAAATTGGGGATAAATAAGAAGGATGGAAGGGAAAAAAAGAGAGGGAATGTTAGGTTTAGCAGTCGTCTTTGATGGTGCAGGCGTTATATATGCGCCCTTCAGGATTATAAAAGACATGGAGCGGGGGGTGACAAAGCGCAGCAGGGTCTCGGGAATAACGTGCACAGACAGGCTTGGAAGTGGTGCGATGGTGGTTTTGAAGACACGATACGAAGAGACGATGGAGAAAGAAGACCCCTCTAATTTTTTATCGGATTTAATGAAGGAGAAAAAAATCGAAAGTAAGGTTATATATAAAAGAGAAGGAGTGAGCGATGAGGAAGTGCTGGGTGCAATTTTAGGGGATAAAAGCGTCAACCTGGGAGATGTTCATGAGGCGGTGTCTCTGTTGAGGTGCTGTGACATTCTTCCGGTACTGGGAATAGGATTGATCGTGGATATGGTAAAAGGGACGATCCGATATGTAATTGCAGGGGGTATAAATCTTTTCCCAGGAACGCTCAAACTGTTTAAGGAATTACGTGAGTGGGGTGTTCGGACATTTATTGCATCTGGTGATAGAATAGAGAGTGAAGAGATGGCGATGTATTTACCAGATGTGCCGCCGGAAAATATTTTTGGGACGATGAAGCCGGAGGATAAGAGGGAATTGGTGGGGAAGTTGAAGGACGAATATAAGGTAATGATGGTAGGTGACGATAGGAATGATTATCTTGCAATGCGAGAGGCGGATATTGCGGTATTATCATTACAAGAAGCAGCAGATAGACCAAAAGAAGTTTTTGATGTTGCAGATCTTAGGATAAGGGATATAGTAGAAATAAGGGGAATAATAAAAGAGATGCAGGGATAAAAATGGTAAGCTCGAGAGAGGGAGTAGATCTGGAATCGCTGGCAGAGGAACTAAGAAACTTCGAAGGCGTGAAGCGAAAAAGAGCTATAAACGATCTTGTAAAAAGGCTGGGGGATTCTGATAAAGTAGGAGATCGGACGATAACGGGCTTTGGAGAGGATGCTGCGGTGCTTAGCATTGACGATAATAATTGCATTTTACTTGCTGTGGACGGCATCTGGGGTAAATTGCTGGGTGCAGATCCATGGTGGGCGGGCTATTGCGCCGTGCTTGTGAATGTGAACGACATAGCGGCGATGGGAGGCACTCCTTTAGCAATGGTAAACCTGACATCAACACAGAAGAAGGATGTATGCCTAGAACTGGGAAGAGGGATGGAAGATGGTGTGAAAAAATTTGGCGTGCCAATGGTAGGGGGGCATTTACATCCTGACACCGTTTATGATGCACTTGACGTTGGTATAGTGGGAACGGTAAAACGAGATAATATTATATTTTCAAGTGGTGCGAAACCCGGTGACAAGGTACTGGTTGCGATTGACCTCGAGGGCAGAATATCACCAAACTACAATCTGGCATGGGACACCACAACTAAAAAGTCTCCAGCAGTGATAAAAAAACAATTGGAGACCATGGTGAAGATAGGGGAGAGAAAGTTAGCAACCGCAGGGAAAGACATAAGCAATCCCGGCACGTTAGGCACGCTTGGAATGTTACTTGAAAGTTCTGGAGTAGGAGCGCTTGTAGAGCCGGCTAAGGTACCAAGACCGGATGCGAAAGAAATATCTTTTGCGCAGTGGTTAAAGATGTATCCGGGGACTGGATTTGTGCTCACAGTCGAGAACGAGGAAAAAGGAGCGGAATGTATAAAAATATTCCGAGATGCCGAGATAGCGGCCTCTATCATAGGTGAGGTGGATGCGAGCAAGAAATTGAGAATAACAAATGGTGAAGAGACAGCAACGGTATTCGACTTTAACAGAGAGATAATAACAGGAATAGTGGGCACCTTAGGAAGTTTAAGCATGCCCTACTGAGAAGCACATGAAAGATGATTTTGATTTTGACGAGCTATACGAGAAAATAATAGCGGGTAAAGTTGAGAGAGAAGATGCGATATTTTTAGCACATAATCCCTCTCATTTGTTCTGCATTGCAGATGAGTTGCGAAAGGAGAAAAACGGCGATATTGTTACATACGTGGTGAACAGGAATATAAACTTCACAAATATCTGCGTGGGTGCGTGTAAGTTTTGTGCTTTCAAGGGGGAGATGGAGAAAGGATATGTGTTAGGTATGGATGCGATTTTGAGTAGGGTTGAAGAGGCGGTGAATACCGAGGCAACGGAGGTATGCATTCAGGGTGGTTTGCACCCCGAGCTCGTGGTGGATGACTATTGTGAAATTATTGAAATTATAAAATCGCATTTTGATGTGCATATACACGCATATTCGCCAATGGAGATATGCCATATGGCAAAAAATTCTGGAGTGAGCGAAGCGGAGGTACTGAAAGAATTAAAAAAAGCTGGTTTGGGTTCTATGCCGGGAACGGCAGCGGAAATACTTGACGATTCTATAAGAGAGATAATCTGCCCGAAGAAGCTAAAAACAGAGAAATGGGTAGAGATAATAAAAACCGCGCATCGGTTGGGAATTCCATCAACGGCAACAATTATGTACGGGCATATTGAATCCTTGGAGAATAGAATAGATCACATATTAAAGATACTGGCGATCCAAAAGGAGACAGGCGGATTTACCGAGTTTGTACCCTTGAAATTCATGCAAAAGAACAATGAATTGGGGCGAATGGTTAAGCGACCTCTTTCTTTTGTAGAAGATGCCGTCGTTCATGCGCTTGCCCGAGTTATTCTTCATCCATACTGCACCAATCTCCAGGTATCATGGGTGAAGTTGGGTGTGAGCGATGCACAGAAGATGCTTTATTTTGGTGTAAATGACATGGGCGGGACGTTAATGGAGGAGAACATCTCACGGTTATCGGGTTCACTGGCTGGTGAGTATATGAGTCCAGAGGACTTCGAGCGGGTCATAAAGGACGCTGGGAGAACACCTAAGAGAAGAGATACGTTGTATGAATTGTTATAATCAAACTTTCTATCATATATATAGTAATGATAAAAGCAAAAAATAAAGAAGTACGAGAATTGTTTTAGCGTTATTAGAAAGCAAAGGATTGGCTGAGAGAAGAGGGAGAAGAATCGCTTGTGGTATTCATCCTATATAAAGCCATAGCATATTTACAAAATATAAAGTTTTATATACTTAATGTTGTATATCCTTAACATAAAGTCAAGACACAATAACTTAGAGGAGGTTGACAGATAAAATGAAAAAGAAGCCTGTGTTCCCTTATATGGATTTTATCCTCTCTATATTTTCAGCGTTTGTTGGCGCATATTTTGCGTGGTACGTCATCGGAGCTGACAGGTCGCCATTGGACTTTTTGATTTTCCTTGCGTGCTTCTCTCTTGGTTCTTTTCTTGTCTCACTGCGTTTGGCAAAGAGGAGAAAGAAAATCCTAAGCGATGAACGGATAGATAAGATACATGACGATGACGAAAGTGCCAGAAACGGTTTTATAGTTGTTTGTATTGGGTTAGTTGCCTTGAGCATATTTGCACCTGAACCATCCAAGTTAGTATCGTTTTCGGTTTTAGCCGTAGGCATATCAGTGTTTATAATCTCTTCAATCGTCTATGACAAACGAGGGAATGCTAAAGAAAAGGCGGGTAGATAAAAACTAAAAATTACGAAGTGATGAACATGGAAAAAAGAAAGGAGGACAGAAAATGGGATTAAAAAGAAGTAAAGGGCATCTGATAGCGGGTTCCCTACTTCTAATATTTGGAGGTGTCGCATTTACGATGCTTGACCTCGAGAGTCTTGGAGTTGGTTTAGCCGCTCCTGGACTGGTGTTAATTATAGCCGGTTTGTACAGGGCAACGAAGCCAAAAACAGAGCTTTGTTTGGACGAAAGAATGCGAAGAATTGATGAGAGAGCGGGCTTTCTTGCGTTCTGGCTCATAGTCGGAGCGATTGGAGTTTTATTTTGGGTGTGTATCTATTTTCCGGATAGGTTTAGAACCACCGATATTTTAACTATACTCGCGCTTATCGGCGTTTACTCATACTTTGGACTACGCTTTTACTACAACAGAAAAGGCTTCAAATGAAAAAACAAACTATTACGAAAGGAAGATGTGAGGTGATTAAATGGAATTGAAAAGATTCAAAGATTGTTTCGTTGTAGGCTCGGGGATTATAATTATTGGCATAGTTGTACTTGCGGCATTTGATCTGGCGTTTCTGGGAATGGGAATTGTTTTGTCTGGCTTGATGTTAATTTTTATTGGCATACATTGGGCAAGGAAACCCAAAACAGAGATCCCAAGTGACAAAAGATATATACGAATTAATGAAAAAGCGGGTTTCAATGCGTTTTGGACCACCATAGGAATTTTAGCTGTTTTAGTGTACGTAGATTTCTATTTTCCATTAGATATGAACTTTAGAGAGTTTGTTACAATCGTTTGGTTTGTTGGAATGATCTCATTCATTGTATCCCGCTTTTATTACGATAAGAAGGGCTTCAAATGAAGAACAAACTCAAAGTTTTCAGAGCGATGCACGATTTAACGCAGGAGGATCTGGCAGAGAAAGTAGGTGTAACAAGGCAGACCATAAATGCAATAGAGAAAAGAAAATACAACCCTTCGTTAGAGCTGGCGTTCAAGCTTGCGAGATTATTTGACGTAAAGATTGAGGATATCTTTATCTATGAAGAAAGATGAAAATCCGTAAAGTTCAACCGGAAGATTTCGATTTTATACTGAAATTGACTCGCCAGAATATGGAAAGACTCGTTACATAAGAATGGAATGCTGATTGGGAGAAGGATGTTGGACCTAATTTCGTAAATTTGTGGAAAACGGAAGGGGAAAAGAAGTTCAGAAAAATAACGACCATGCGAAGAATTTTTTTAGAAGGAATGGATTTAGATTTATTAAGGGAACAGAAAGTGGGATCTTAATCGAAAGGGAATTAAAAGAGAATGTCCGATGATTAAACTCAAAATGAATAAACCGTTAGAAAGATGCAAATTGGAAAAAACTCCTGCTGTTACAGACCCACGATACGGCTGTGCACCAGAAGCCCGCTCGATAGAAGAGCATATCGATAAAGGTGTGGTGCTTATAGATAAGCCTGCGGGTCCAACCTCCCATGAGGTTGTTGCGTGGGTAAAAGATATATTGGGTATAACCAAGGCGGCGCATACAGGAACGCTCGACCCGAAGGTCACTGGAGTGCTGCCTGTTCTGCTCGGAGCGTCAAGGAAGTTAGCCGATACTTTTGTTAGCGATAAGGAATACGTGTGCCTGATGAAGCTGCACAGAGAGGTTAGCGAGGATAAACTGAGGAAGTTGAGTGGGGAATTCGTGGGTGAGATATACCAAAGGCCGCCTCTGAAGTCTGCGGTGAAGAGGCAGATAAGGACAAGGACCGTGCATTACATCGAGCTAAAAGAGATAGAGGGTAAGGAGGTGTTGATGAAAGTGGGTTGTGAGGCAGGAACGTACATAAGAATGCTTTGCCATCACATCGGGCTCGCATTAGGGGTAGGTGCGCATATGTCGCAGTTGCGAAGGACGAAATCATATCCCTTCGGTGAGGACAATCTTACGAAATTGCAAGACTTGAAAGATGCGTATGTCTTTTTTGAAGAAGGAGACGAGAGCCTTCTACGGAGACTCATCATGCCAATGGAGTACGCGGTCGGGCATCTTCCGTGTATAATTGTAAAGGATAGCGCGGTTGATGCGATATGTCATGGTGCGGACCTCGCAGCCCCGGGGATTTCAAGGATAGAAGAAGGAATAAATATAGGAGATTCTGTGGTAATATATACAGTGAAAGGGGAAGTAGTAAGCCGGGGCGAAGCAACGCTGAACTCGAGAGATATGTACAAAGCTGAAAAAGGTATATGTGTAGAAACAAAGAAAGTACTTATGAAGCCCGGAATATATCCGAAGGGATGGAAGCGTAAAGCCGAGGTGGCTGAGCGGTAAGGCGCAGGCCTGGAGCTCGTAAGACCAGATAGTCTGTGTTCTGAAAGGAACTCAAGGGTTCAAATCCCTTCCTCGGCGAAAAAAGAAAAATGAGTGAAGAAGCGGAGAAGAGAGGAGAAGAGGAAGAAGAATTCAAGCATATTGTCCGGATATTGGATGCTGACTTAGATGGTAAAAGGAGCGTAGTGCATTCACTATGCGGGATAAAGGGAGTAGGTATGCGAGTAGCGAAGGTAATTGTTATATCCACGGGGATAGACCCGGGCGTTAGGATGGGCGATCTCTCAGACGATGAAATAGAGCAGTTAAAGGGCGCTATTAACACTGTTGAGAAGCGATTGCCGGGGTGGATGCTGAACAGGAGGAAGGACTTGCTTAGCGGCTCGGACAAGCATCTCATGGGTGCGGATCATATGTTGCAGTTACGAGAGGATATAAATTTATTGCGTAAAATAAGGTCTTATCGCGGTATACGGCATGAACGAGGACTGAAAGTGCGCGGGCAACGGACTAAATCCACCGGACGGAGAGGGCTGGTGGTGGGCGTAATAAGGAAGAAGCAATTAGCAGCAGCGGCAAAGGGCGGAGCAAGAGAAAGAGGTAGATAAAATGGGGCATCCGAAGAAGAGCAAGAAGCGATATGAGAAGCCAAGAAGGCCTTGGGAGATAACAAGGATAAAGGCGGAGAAAGAGTTAGCTGAGATGTACGGACTGAAGAACAAGAGAGAGATATGGAAGGCGGCAAGCATCACAAAAAGATACCGAAGGGAAATAAGAGCGATTTTAGCGGAGATAGTAGGGATGAAGCCCTCGGAACATACATTACGGAAGAAAGAAGCCATCTTGGCGGCATTAAGAAGACGGGGTATATTGAAGGCGAGCGAAGGTGAGAGCGCGAGATTAGAAGATGTTTTGGCGCTGAACGTAGAGGATATCTTGGAAAGGCGGCTACAGACAAGAGTACATAAAAAGGGGCTGTCTAATTCGTTAAAACACGCCAGACAACTTATCGTTCACGGTCATATTGCGGTTAATGGTAGACGGGTTACCATTCCTTCTTATATAGTGGATGTGGAGGAGGAAAGGCAAATCAGCTATTATGGGGAAGCGCCTATCATTGCAGAGACGAAAGGGGAAGTAAAGGAGGCAACTGAATAAAAATGTTCGAGGAGCGATGGGCAATAGCGCATATATTTTCTTCGTTTAATAACACAATTATCACGATCACCGATATGACGGGTGCGGAAACGATTGCACAATCTTCTGGAGGGATGGTGGCAAAAGCGGACCGTGATGAGAGTTCTCCTTATACCGCGATGCAGATGGCAATGCAACTTGCGGAGAAACTTAAAGAGCGGGAAATAACAGGGATACGAGTGAAAGTAAAAGCGGCGGCAGGGCGTAAATCACGATCGACCGCTCCGGGTGCGCAGGCAGCGATAAGAGCTTTTGCTCGTGCAGGGCTGCGAATAGGTAGAATAGAGGATGTGACGCCGATACCACATGACGGCACAAAGCGTCCCGGTGGCAAGCGAGGAAGACGAGTTTAGTATTTTATCATTTAATTAGCAAATATTATTGCTTGCAAAAAGTTAGAAATGGACGTAAAAATATTGGACCGCGGGGAAAATGAAGTAAAATTCATGCTTTCTGGTGTGAATCTGCGCTTTGCAAATGCGCTGAGGAGAGCAATGATTGCAGAAGTGCCGAAGCTGGCAATTGATGAAGTGAACATCCACGAGAACACCTCTTTATTATACGATGAGCAATTAGCGCTGCGGTTAGCTCTGATACCCTTGAAGACGGACCTTAGTGATTATGGTGCTGATGACCGGGTTTCGCTGACTTTAAAGGCGATAAGCCCGGAAAGAGAGGGGTACACGATGGTTTATTCTAAGGAACTCATCTCGTCTGAGCCCAACGTGGAGGCTGCGTTTGGAAACATACCGATTGTGAAGCTGAATTCATCGGAGAGAGAAGTTGGCAGTATGAAATCTGTTGCGCGGCAAAAGATAGCGCTCGAAGCGATAGCAAAGCTGGGCAGAGGGAAAGAGCATGCGAAATGGCAGCCTGTTACTGCCTGTAGTTACAAGGATATGCCAGACGAAGAGCATAAGAACTCTTTACTTTTTACTGTCGAGAGTGACGGCGCTTTGCCAGTGGATACGATAATAGAAGAAGCGATGAGGATAATGTGCAAAAAGTGCGAGAGTGTGCTTGATGGACTGAACGAGCAGTCCACCGAATCATAATTGCAACGTCAAAACCTAAGTACCGTAAAAGAATCTTTTTTTTTAGTTTCCGACGTAGTAGCCAATTATCGAAATATTTCTTTTAAAAAAACAAATATGTGGACGGTATGGATGTGAAAGCAATTATACCATTTAAGAAGGAAGGTGCAAAATCGAGATTGGGGGATTTTTTAACCGAGAACGAAAGAGAAGAACTTGCCATAAGCATGCTGAAGGATGTTTTAGTTGCGTTATCAGAGTCGAAAATAGAAGAAGTAGAGATAATTTCAACAAGCTCCTGGGATGGAATAGTAAAAGAAGCGCAGTTGAATGGTGCGTCAGACTTAACCCCAACATTAAAGGTGTATGTTAGAGAGGACGAAAGGGGGCTAAACGAAGTGCTAAACGAGGCGATAACAGAGGAAAAAGAGCCGGCGCTGATAATAATGGCTGATGTTCCTCTGACTACGCCTGAAAGCATAAATGAAATTCTCGAGCATGAGGAGGAGGTGGTGATCGTACCAGGGCGAAAAGGAGGCACAAACGCTTTATTCCTGCGAAGACCGTACGCTTTCTCTGTCGCTTATTATGGTCTGAGCTTTTCGACGCATATAGAAACAGCGAAGAGGGGGAATTTGAGCCACGCTGTTTATGATTCATTCTTTATCAGCGCGGATATAGACGAGGTAGAAGACTTGATAGAGTTATTGATTCATGGTAATGGCTTCTCGGCGGACTATCTACGTCGTATCGGCGTTTTTCTTACTGTGGATAAAAAATCAAAGAGCCGAGCGGTGGTAGATAGAAAATAGATAAAAATAGAAAACCTTTTGTACTTCGCTACCCTCTTCCCTCATCAAGGTGGAAAAAGATGGAATTAGAAGGAGTAGAGATAGAGGATACATTTGCTGAAGCGTTTCCGATAAAGGTTGCACGTGTGTTGATAACGGCGGTGAACGAGAAATGGGCGATGGAAGCGGCGAAAGAGAC
>DATKWH010000006.1:0-11667 GCA_035529655.1 Bathyarchaeia archaeon | reverse complement strand
GCCCACAATGGCATTATGGCTACTATGCCAAGCGATCCATGTAACAATGAAATGAGTATCGCTGTTGCTAATGCTACTACCTGAGCCGACTGAACCCGCATTGGATCAAGCAATTCTGCTGTCTGGTCAGCGACTGCCCTTACTTTCCGGGAATCAAATATTATCAGTAGGAAAAGTAACGATACCACCACTACAGCAAGCTCAAGAGTGAGGGATAATTCGTTCTCACCGAATTTAATGCTATTCAAATAAAACGGAATAGCAATAATTAACAGTGGAAGACCTGCAAAAAGTAATTGGTGTCTCCTTGGGCGGGATAAAATACCATCTAGTAAAAATGCAAGTGAAGTCATCAAACCAACTGTAATGTTACCATAAAAAGTAAGCCATCCAGCCAGTGCAAGGAGAAATAGAGAGTCCAACATTCTCGCCGGGAGCCCACTGGTACGATTTACAACACGGGTCAAAAGAAGGATCCAGAAAAGTACAATGATAATAGGGTCGTCAAAAAAAATGAGACCAAAAAGTGACAATCCCGCCGTGACGAATGCCGATAGATCGTATTCAGGATCGAGTTCTCGGGCTATTGCCCATGATAGAAAAACTGCAAGACTGGCAATGAAACCACGCCACACACTATCTAGAAATCCCTGCCCTGTAACCATCCGAACGAGTGTACTGGCTACTATAACCATCATTGATAACAGTACAATCGCTTTATTTGTCGGGTATTTCAGATCAATTGGACGCGCTATTGCAGTAATATCGTAAATCTTCATTTTACTATCTTCTAACCGCTATTTTGTTTTCTGTAATAAAACTACTGGTCACATATATATATTACATCAAAAAAACCGAAACGACTCTTCAAGAAGCTTTGCTGAAAAAAAAGTGTCGGGAAAGGCACAACCAAAGCCGTAAAAGGGGTAATCTCGAATTTTATCGGTTCACAACGCCATTATAAAGGCAATAGTGAACTATTCTGAAGTGAAAAACATTAAAGGATGTTTCACGTCCTTGAGCATGGGATGATAGGATGTGTAATAATCACCACCTCCGAATCCAAAATCCGAAGCGGCTATGGAAGAAGTGTAAGGAAGGGTAGTTTGAAGAGTTTTCCATTAATGAAGCCCAAAGACGAGTTCAAATAATATCCAATTCTTTTTGAAGGTATTTAAGTAATGGGTATCCATTATAATGTGGAGGTATAATATGATGAGATCAAGTAATTTTGACAGAAGCAAGGGTTTCGATCGTGGACCACGAGAGATGCATACGGTTACGTGTGCGGACTGTGGTGAAGAATGTCAAGTACCATTTAAACCCGATGGCTCCAGACCTGTTTACTGTCAGGAATGTTACCAGAAACATCGACCAAAAAGATTTTAGTCGAGAATGCGTAGGTAGGTAAGTACTATTGGAACGAGTTTTCCTCTTGTCAAAAGTAACTAGGGGAAAATATTTTTTCTCTTTTTAACAGCTTTGTAAAATCAACGAATTTGACATTCCACAACCCATAAAATAATTTTTACATCCGTACGCAAACCATCACCCGCAAAAGCGATAATGCAGAAAAGCCCTCAGCAACTACGAAAGAAGCAGTATCTTTCTTTCGTGCTCTCAAATTCCAACGACTAACAATGCCATTATGAAGGTGATTGACGTATTCTCTTATAAATAGTCAACTGCTTATTAGTTTGTATTATTCTGTAATCTAATTGCACGTGCACGATGGCCGGGGTGTGGTAGAGGCTATCCCTGGGGACTGTGGATCCCTAGACCTGGGTTCGAATCCCAGCTCCGGCCCTTATATAAAATAGTATATAAACCATGCAGGCGATAATTGTGGGCTCAGGCGCAGGCGGCGCTACTGTAGCGAAAGAACTGTCAAACAAAGGCGTTGAGGTACTTCTTATAGAAAAAGGACCTACTATAGATGCAAAAGAAGCTTCGAAATACTACTCAAATATTGATTCAGAAGTAGAGATTCTGAGGACATTCTGTTTAGGTGGTACCACTACGGTATCGGCTGGAAACGGAGTAAGAACTTTAGAAAAAGAGTTGCGAGAGTTAGGGATTGACCTGAGCGAAGAGTTTGAGGACGCAGAGCGAGAGCTTGGAGTGAGAACGCTGCCCGATTCGCACTTTGGTGAAGGAACCAAGCGGATTATGGCGGCTGCCGAGAATCTCGGATTTGACGTGAAGAAGATGCCGAAGTTTATTGACCCTGCAAAATGCACACCGTGTGGTAAGTGTGCATCTGGCTGTCCGAACGGCGCGAAATGGAGCGCAGCCGAATTTGTGAAGGCGGCAGAAAAGAACGGTGCGAAGATACTGACGGACATGCCTGTTGACGGTATAATCGTAAAGGGTGGTGAAGTGGCTGGAGTGAGAAGCAAGGGTAAAGTTATATCAGCAGATATAGTTGTTCTATCAGCAGGAGCTTTGGAAACGCCCCGGCTGCTTAAAAAACAAGAACTCCTGACTACACCAAATTTGTTCGTTGACACTTTCACTACAATTGGTGGTGCTCTTGAAGGAATAAAGCTGAACAAGGAAGTAACAATGAACGCTCTCATAGCATTCGAAGATTTTATTCTATCACCACATTTTTCCAACCGTCTGGTGAAAAGGATGGAAGCGAGGGGGGTAAAGGTTTCGTCGGAGGATGTCCTTGGGATAATGGTGAAGATAAAAGATGAAGAATTGGGAGAAGTAGATGAGGACGTTAAGAAAGGTGTAACGAACAGGGATGCAGTTCTACTCTCAGAAGGGGCTGCTATCGCAGGGTCTATATTAGAAAAAGCAGGTGCCGATCCTTCAACCTTTGTCTCCACACCCGTAAGGGGCGCGCATCCCGGTGGAACGGCAAGAATCGGTGAAGCGGTGGATAAAAGCATGGCGACCGCAGTAAGTGGATTGTACGTAGCAGACGCATCAGTGCTTCCTGCATCGCCCGGTGCTCCGCCTATATTGACGATTGTTGCCTTAGCGAAATACGTCTCAAAGAATATTCTCGATCGGTCATAAGTAAACTGTCACGTCCTCACCCTGAATATCACACGTTCCAGACATTTTAACGGTATCAATTTCATCTTGGGATAGCCCACTTTTTTATAACACTGCAATATACTAATGAATAGAGGTAGCAATGAAATGTTTGAAAAGGTGAAGGAAGTAATAGAAAGGGATATCAGCCCGTTTTTAGTACTGGAAGGCGGCAATATAGCACTGGTGAGCGTGGATGACGGTGTAGTGAAGGTGAGGTTACAGGGCGCATGTGGATGCTGCCCGATGAGTCAATTCACACTGGTGAACTTCGTTGAGGCGACGCTGAAGGGGAAGATTCCTGAGGTAAAGGGTGTAGTTGCAGTATAGGCTTTTGGGCTAGGCTAAAAGAGGCTGTAAAAAAGATTTGTTAAATTGGGAGGTGAGCGTGTATGGGTGATGAGTTAGAGGAGTTGGTAAAGAAAATAAAGGCGAAAGATTTAAACGCAGAAGCGAAGAAGAGGGGAATAAAGACCCATTGTGTGAAGAAGATAGATATTGCTAAACAATTGCCACGCGAAGTCGTGGAAGAACTTAGTTCCACGTCTAAGGAATGACCAAGGAGTTTTGCGTGCTGTTCTGCACGACAAGTGTGGACGAATCTGACAGGATAGCAAGGGTTCTGATAGAAGAGAAGCTGGCAGCATGTGTGAATATTACAGAGGTAAATTCCTATTATAGATGGGAAGGCGAGTTTTGCGAAGATAAAGAGGCTTTATTGATAATAAAGACCGAAAAGAGCAGGGTAGATGAGATTATCGAAAGAATAAAAGAATTACACAGCTACGAATTGCCGGAAATTATCGCACTACCGATTGTTGCGGGTTATGATAAGTATTTGGAATGGGTGGACGAGTCGGTAGGGTGAACATGCTGGGGGGGAAAATTCATAGTGGTTAAAAGATTCACGCCACCCCTTCATTTTCGAACTGTGAAGGCTATTTCTTTGCAACTTCTAGTGCCTGCTTAGTTTCACGAAGCCACTTCGAGACCGAACGGTAAATTCTGCGCGCTTCCCCATCTTCATTTCCGAGCATTGCTTCCTTTGTTTCTCTAAAAATGTCTTTCGCTTCTCGCAACAAGAAGGGGCGATCAAACGTTTCATCTTTCAGAGCGATCTGGCTCACTACACGTAGGGCATCAGATGCATCATGAAATGATCCGACTGCAAGGGTGCTATGTACCACCTCACCATAAGCAAATAGTTTCACTCTCGGCCTCTGAATGTTCTTTGCCTCCGCAGCTAGTCGTCTAGCAGCTTCTAACGCTTGTATCAACTGTGGTGGTTGAACGGCCCTTAGCAGCCTGATGCGTTCTATCGTCATTTGTATTCCAGTGCAAGTGGTAACACCTCCTCCCAGCTCGTCAAGTACCTGAAGAGCGCGTTGGTGGTGGTCGAGATAGCGTGCAAACATCGCAATCTGCGTGGCGTAAACTCCCAAGTTAAATCCAGGCCCACCAAATTTTTCACATGTGCGATACGCCTCTTCTGCCGTATCCAGAGCACGCTCTGTATTGTCCAATGACGCTAAAGCAAATGCCTGTTCGTATAACAATGTATGTCGCCACTCCTCATGCCCAATATCGTGTAACCAGTGGAGACCTTTTTCTACAAGCTCCAGACGTCTGGTCAGGTTGACAGGGTGTTCATTGGTTTCTTCAGCTTCTTGAATGAGTCTGAGGACAATTATCTGAAACGAATATGAATAGTAAGCAAGTTCGTGGAACTCCTTGCGATCCCGAACCGAAGCGTACACATCGTCGTAGTGAGCTAGCGCCTCGGGGTAGCGACCCAGAAGGCGGAAACAATCTCCAAGCCAAAACTTCGCCCTGAGCCGATTTTCTTCTGTGCTGCCATGTGCCTGGAGCGCACGCTCGTAGAGCACAGCAGCGTCAGCGAATCGTGAAGCTTCATATAAATCCCTTGCTTGATGGTAAAGATCGTCGCAATCTTCATTCTCCACCGGTATGAGATCCAGAATTGTCGTTTCCTGATTAGGCAAAGTCGCGTACAAAAGTGTGCAGCGGCGATAATCCCTATCACCGTTTTGATCCCGCTCGATATCGGACAAAGGCTCAAAGATGATTTCGCCCTCGGAGACAGCCACTCGTTGCAGAGTTACATCCTGGTAGTGCTTCTCAGCGTACTTCTCGAGGAACTGTTCTTCAATCACCCGATCGGCATTTAGTGCGCGGAGTGTCTTTGCTTGGTAAAGGCGATAAAATTGGGGTCCCGCGTCGTGTTCGCTAAAATAGTAAATAACTTTGCGCCCATCGTCATCTGTATCCTTCTGCAACTTTAGATACTCAGATATTGTCATCTTTTGTAAGGCGCGCCCCTTATCCTTGGGATTAGGAAAATTCACCTCGAAGATAACAGTATCGGCGATAGTCTCCAGGAAGTCATCGAACTGCACCGCCATGCTCTTGATGTAATAATGATGCCATTCCATCAATCGGCGAAAGCGAACATTGTCTTCCTTTGCCAGCCTTTGGAGAGTGTCTATAATGAGATGACCAAGAGCATTGCGGATCTCATTGCGAACAGTATCCTCGTATTCAACATTCCGGGCAGCAGTGAACGCCAAAGCAGGGCTGTCAATCACACCACGCACGAATTTCGCCCAACGAGGAAGCACATTTTGATCATTATGGCGGATGAACGCCCGGTCTTGATAGATGTCTACCATCCCCAACATATCGATAGAGGGAATATGCCCGTCCGGGATGTACAGCACACCCTTAACCGGATGTGGGGCTTCCATTTCCACGGGGATTACTTCGAGAGGGATATCAGGAAATCGGCAGCGGACCCATGCCCGATATGCATTATTGCGGTCCGCGTCACTCTCATAGCTACGATGCCAGGGCGCCTGCATCGTGTTGACTGGTCCGTGATTGTTCACATAGATCGGGAAAGGTAGAAAGTCTGCGTATTTGTGCACCGCCTCTTGGAGTATGACCGGATTTGCCATTCCGAGATATTCCGGCTTGAGGTATAGCGTGACTGTGGTTCCGAGTTCCTTCTTCTTGATAAATTTCAGGTCGTAGTCCCGACCACCGCTAAAGGTCCACCGTATGCCGCTTTCACCGTCAACCAAACTACGTGTCTCCATCACCAGCCGTTCAGCAACGAAAAAAGTCGAAAGAATAAAAATGCCAAACTGACCAATGAGCTTCTGTGCGCTGGTACGGTCCATCTTGTGTAGTTGCTGGCGTAGTTCTCCCGTGCATGCTCGGCCAATTGTAGACAAATGATCAACGATTTCCTGTTCTGTCATACCTGCGCCATTATCCCGAAAAGAAATTGTTTTCGCAGCCCGATCTGCGATAATGCCAATGGAACCTACAGACGGAACATTTTCAAGCGTCTCTCGCCTAAGGATTGAATCATGAGCATTTTGCAGCAGCTCGCGGACAAACATGCCCTCTTGAGGATACAGATGCTTGGCAAGAAGTTCGCTAAACCCGTGGAAGTCTGTACGAATAGTACCTTTCTTTTTTCCAGCGCGTTCTTCAGTCACGATAATCTCCCCCTCCGATCCCTCATGTCCAAATGTCACATTTTCTATTATAATAATCTATGGGTATAATCTTTCCATAGGGTTTGCCATACGGGATGTCTTGACGATTAGATGTAGTTAGCCTGGTTAGTTCATTATAGGGGGAAATGTTTATCTGTTGTAGACACTCACAATTCAAAATAATAGGGGTATATGAATATCAATCCTTTAACTTAGATTGGAAGGTAGTGAAAAGCTAATGGTTCGCGTTGGTGTTCATGTCTCAATTGCAGGGTCAATAGATAAGGCGGTGGATCGTGCGCAGGAAAAGGGTTGTAATACATTCCAGATATTCACGAGAAACCCCAGAGGCTGGAAGATCAAAGAGCTTACAGAGTCTGACACCGCACGATTCATTGAGAAACTTAACCGGACGGGGATATTCCCGCCGGTGGATCACATGCCCTACCTTCCTAATCTTGCCGCACCGACTGATGATGTTTATAAAAAATCGGTAGAAGCACTTATCGAAGAATTGAAACGGTGCGACGCTTTACAGATCCCTTATCTCGTCACTCATCTTGGCAGTCATCGTGGATCTGGTAAAGAAGCTGGGCTGCGGAGGATAGCGTATGCGATCAACACAGCATTCCGTGAAGCGGAGGTAGAAGGAGATAACAGCGTGATGCTGCTCTTGGAGAATACCGCTGGGACGAAGAACAGTATGGGTGGCACGTTTGAGGACATCCGGCACATCATGGATCGTATTGAGCATAAAGAACGAATTGGAATCTGCTTTGACACCTGCCACGCCTTTGTTGCGGGCTACGAATTGCGGACGGAAGATAGCTTGAATTCCACTATGCAGGATTTTGATGAGGTTATAGGTCTTGAACACCTGAAGCTCATCCATCTCAATGATGCAAAGGCAGGTCTTGACTCAAGATTGGATCGGCATGAGCATATTGGGCTTGGGTATATTGGAGAAGATGGTTTTCGCGTGGTTCTTAAAGATGCACGGATTAAGGAACTGCCAATGATACTCGAGACTCCCGTTGATAACCGGAGAGGTGATCTTGATAATATCCAGAAGGTAAGAGACCTTGCCGGTCAACAGTGAAAAGGGCATAAAGTTTCCCGGCCTATTTCATAAAGTATATATGTGAAATACATTACAAGAGGGTATTATTGTAAAATACATTACAGGAGGGTATTATTTTGAAGGAATATCTGCTTGGAAATGCTGCGATTGCAAGAGGTATCCTCGAGGCAGGTGCAGGTGTTGTTACCGGTTATCCAGGGACTCCAGCATCCGAAATTGTGGAGAGCGTAGCGCCTTTCGCTAAGAAGTACGACATTCATGTGGAATGGTCGGTCAATGAGAAGGCGGCCTTAGAGGTCGCCATCGGGGCCTCGTGGACGGGAACGAGGGCTGTAGCCGTGATGAAGCACGTGGGCCTGAACGTTGCGGCAGACCCTTTTATGACGCTGGCCTACACTGGTGTGCGGGGAGGGCTTGTGGTGATCGCCGCAGATGACCCGTTCTGCCACTCATCCCAGAACGAGCAGGACTCGAGGCGGTATGCACAGTTTGCCGGCATCCCCTGTCTGGACCCTGCGGATCCGCAGGAGGCAAAGGATATGTGTGTTTACGCCTTTGAGCTCTCTGAGAAGCTGGAGCTACCTGTTCTCCTCAGACCAACCACACGGGTCTCACATGCTAGAGCTGACGTGGAGGTAGGGCAAATAGAAGAAGAGCGTTCGAATCCCGAGTTCGTGAAGAATCCCGCCAGATGGGTTATGCTCCCAGTGCACGCTCGGCCACGCCATACCGAGCTTCTCAAGAAGCAGGATAGGATCAAAACAGCCTTTGCTGATGCACCCTGGAACCGGCTCGTGTTGCGGGGAGATTTAGGGATCATTGCTTCAGGGATATCGGGCCTTTACGCTGAAGAGGCGATAAAGCAGTTGGAAATAGATATTTCCATTCTACGGATCGGCACCTTCCCTCCTCCTGATGAGCTGTGTTCCGAGTTTCTCAGACATGTCACCAAGGTGATGGTGATCGAGGAGCTGGAGCCAGTGTTAGAGGAATACGTGGAGCGATTAGCAAGGGCGCAAAATCCAGATCTGGAGATCATCGGCAAGAGGTCAGGTCACATCCCGCGTGAGGGTGAGCTGGATTCCCTTACAGTTAGAAATGCAATTGCAGAGATGTTTGATCTCCAGGTGGAGGAGGTTTTATCTCTTAAGGAAGCTGAAGAGCTCCTGCCGCCCAGACCACCAGCACTTTGCCCGGGGTGCAGCCACCGAGCAACCTACTATGCCATGAGGAAGGCTTTCGGAAAGGATGCGATCTTCCCCAGTGATATTGGGTGTTACACGCTTGCCGTCCCAATGGGAACCATTGATACTTGCCTCTGTATGGGTGCGAGCATAACCGTAGCCAGCGGGATTAGATTCGGAGGCGAGGAGCGGGATATATGTTGTAGCATTGGCGATTCGACATTTCTTCATGCTGGACTGACCGGATTGCTCAATGCAGCTTACAACAAGGCCAGAATAACCGTCGCTATACTGGACAATTCGACCACTGCGATGACTGGACATCAACCACACCCGGGAACAGGCTTCACCGTAAGCGGCGAGAAGACAAAAGCAGTATCTATTGGAGCTCTCGCTAAGGCACTGGGAGCCGACTTTGTCGAGACTGTAGATCCATACGATGTTGACGCGACAATAGAGGCCTTCAAGCGGGCAAAGGAGTTTCAAGGACTCTCGGTTGTCATTGCAAAGCAGACCTGTGTGACTAATGCGAGAAGAGCAGGCGTAAGACGAAGGCCTTTCACGGTTAACGACGAGAACTGCGACGGGTGCAGGAAGTGTGTGATGTTTGGCTGTCCTGCCATTGAGTTCGATGGTGAAAGTGCTCGTATCAATTCATTATGTTCCGGATGCGGGGTATGTGCCCAGATCTGTACCCGTGATGCTATCGAGGTGGTAGAATGAAGACATCCGAGTGCGACATCGTTGTGGTCGGTGTTGGCGGTCAGGGCGTGATCCTGATCTCTAATATAATTGGAAAGGCTGCGATGAAGGCGGGCTACCCTGCAAGGGGTGCGGAGACGCACGGGATGGCCCAACGTGGCGGGAGTGTGATAAGCCACATCAGGTTAGGATGCGAGTTTGGTCCATTGGTGCCGCCGGGAGGGGCGGACATCCTGTTAGCGCTCGAACCCGCAGAGGCTTTACGGTACGGCCATTACCTGTCAAGAGATGGCGTCGCACTTGTTAATACACGCCAGGTTCTTCCGACTACGGTGACCACGGGGCAATCGATCTACCCACCGCTGGAAGAGATTCTTGCACCTCTCCAAAAAATATGCAGTAGCGTTAAAACTCTTAATGCGACGAAGCTGGCAGCAGCTGCGGGCAATCTCCAGACGATGAACGTCGTGATGCTGGGCGCGCTCTCCAGGTATATTCCCTTAAACGAAGAGCTGATCCTCAAGGCACTCAGTGAGTCGATACCCGCGAAGTTTCTGGAGGTCGACAAACGCGCCTTTGCGCTTGGGAAGGGCGAGGTAGAATAGTAATATTCCCTCAGGTTAGCAAATATGGACTCGGAAATATTCGAAAACATGGAACCATCGCAACTCAAAAGCTACCTACAATTTTTACTCTGGCACTATCGAGTCGTAGATGCATTCTGGTTTATTTACACAGAAGAGCGGTTTGGACTGGACGCTGCCGAAGAGATCAATGAGAAAGTTTGGGGTAAGGCTGCCGAACTGGCTGCGCGAGAAATAGTGAAACGGTTCGATATCATGGAGAAAGGCTTGAAAGGATTTGTTGAGGCCTATAAAATATTCCCCTGGTCTTCCATTATAACGTACGAGATTGAAGAGAAAGAGGACGAAGTTGTGATTTCGGTTCCCCATTGCCCGCCCCAAGAAGCACGGGTCAAACGGGGCCTCGGCGAATACGCTTGCAAAAATATGCATCGAGAAGAATTTGTTCGTTTTGCTCAGGAGATAGATCCGGCCATTAAAGTGGAATGCGTGTTCGCACCGCCTGATCCGCATCCTTTTGGCTGTTTCTGTAAGTGGCGATTCACTTGCAGATAGATAACTGCAATATTAAACGGATATGATTTTTGAGATGTGCAAAAGAAACGCTCTCCATACTTTTTCCGCAGCAAAATATAAAATTTTCAAAAAATTGTCGTTACTAAGGCGTTGCCGAAAAATAATCTATCGAAATTTCAACCTCCTCCACGTATGAGGACATTTCCAGGCAATGTAGAACGATTCCGTTTAGATGCAATGAGTGCATAGTGTTGATTATTCATGCCCCTTTATATGGAAAACCACCTAATAAAATTTACCACTTTATTTCTCCGCAAGCCCTAAGCGATATTTTAACTTTCACACCGCTTCTTTCATAGCCGCTTCGGGGTTTAGGTTCAATGGTTTTCAGATAAAGTAGAATGAATATTGGTAACGAGGTGTCTAAGTGTTTTAAAACTAACTCGTTTTTAAAGCCCCCCAAGGCAATCCTTATCCCTCCTTCAAAAGCGGAGGAGTTTCTACACCTAAGCGATGTACCAAGATTATAATGTTTTATTTTAAAATAATCAAATCGGATATGTAAACAAAAAATAGGGGTGGCAAGTCATGAGTATTCGAGAAAAGGAATTTGAAACATGGCTCCTTGAACAATTTAAAACGCATAAATTATCTGAGCTAATTAGTAATTTCGATGAAATGAAAAAATTAGCGACTGCATATATAAATAATCCATTTATATCTCATTTACAGGGTTCCTTATATCAGCTGTCAATTCAAAATTGGGCAAAGGGTATATTATTGTTAGAACGATTGCATTTAGTAAATAATCAAGTTGAAATCAAAAGACCGGTTAACAAAATTAGTAAAAAAAAATCAACAATTAGAGAAGCAATATCTGAATTATTGGTAGTGTCCTAACCAATAGTTGGTAGTATCTTGAACATCAACAACTCCTTCCATGTCCAAACGTGATCTGAGATGCCCTCAGCCATGCACGGTGTTCTTTCTATGTCCTTCTCACCCTTCTCTGTTTTTATCGTCAACGC
>DATKWH010000005.1:0-4293 GCA_035529655.1 Bathyarchaeia archaeon | reverse complement strand
CGGTAGAGAGGCAAGTCAGGGTATATCTGTCTATGAATTCCTTCTTTGCTTTCTTGAAATAATTCTAAATTTTCAAATGAATATGTGAGGATTCTCTTTGGTGTGTCATTACGTTAGTTATGCGAAAAAATAAAAGAGGGTTGTGTTTGTAATATGCCTTATTTCCCTCACCTTACAACTTTTTCATCTGTTCCTCCGGGATGCTGATTGTCTTTCAACATTTCAAGCTTTTTCTTAACTAGAACTCGCCATAAATGTCGAGTCATATTTTCTTAGGGTATTCAGTGTGAAGATAATTAGCGATTCTATTTTGGAGATGTTCGCTATCAGGCTCATCAGAGTTTGCCAATACGTTTTTTTCCACGTCTGCAAAGACGCTTTCCGCATCATTCAGCCACGAGGCATTGGTAGGCAAGAATTCAAGGGAGATTGCACGTCCTTTCAGTTTTTCCTCCAGTTTATTGGTTGTATGGGCTGACCAACAGTCGAGTGTAACATACTGTCGGTAATGTTTATGCTTGTTTTTAAAAAGATGAGGAAGTCTGCAACCTCTTCATGCGTTTTTCTCTCATAGAACTTATGATACACACCATGTTCGTGCATGTCATAAGCGCATAGAAACTCAAACTTACCTTTTATATTCTGCTTAGCCTCTATTTTTGGTTGTTCTTTAGAGTATGACCTTCCACCATAGTGTTTTACCGTAACTGTGCCTTTTTCATCGAAAGAGACAACTTTTCCCTTTCTTGGGCGATTATTTTTTAGCTCCTCTTTCCTTTCTTTCTTGGATTGATAATTGGGGTCATTACTGGTCATCCACTTTTGTGCGTTCTTCAATCTGATTTTTTTCTTCTTGAGAATCCTTTTAATTGTGCTCCAACTTATCATATCCCCTTTTTCATTCAAATATCGCTGAAGTTTGGATATGTCCCAGGTGTTGAAATGGAGACCCAAATCAACCGGCCTGGTATTTATTAGTGTTATAACCTTCTGTTCTTCTGTTTCTGTGTAAACCATCGGTCTACCAATCCTTTTCTTCGTTTAAAGACCGCTTATCCTTTCATTGTTGAACCGATCAATCCACCGCAACACATAATTCCTAACACGTCTCAGTTCTTCCATTATCTGTGGAACCGAATACCCTTCTGACGACAGATCAACCACCCTTGCCCTATCACGTATATTTCTATCAGTGCTCTTAACTCGCTTGGAAATGAAAGCTCTATCTTCCGGTGTGAGTTCCCTAACAAAGCGAGAACTGTTCCCATGTAATTGCTTCATTTTGGATACCTTTAAAAAATATGTGCCCTGAAAATATAAGCCTTTACTTACGATGGGTAGTAGTTAACCTCTTCTTTCTTTATTGCTAACTTTGCACCACACCAGAGACAATTATCTCACTTCTGAAGACACTTCTTTACCACACTCAGGACAATAATATATCCTCACCTCTTTATTTGATATACTTTCTCCATAGCTTATAAATCTATTATTTTTAACCCCTCTCAAAAGGGTCACAAATTTTATTTACACCTTAGGCATATATAAAACTACCCCGGTCAAAATTTTAGTGTATCTTTTCTTTGAAGTAATCGTAGTCGAAACACGAAGCTACTGGGGTTTTATTCTTTGGTGTGTTCATGATCTCTGACATATTAAGAAATTATGGATGAGTCCTTATCGCTCTGATGACATCCAGCCAAATTTTTAGATGTTCCTCCTTTACTTCTTTATCTTCCTTTAAGTTATTTGTGCAACTAAAAATGGAATTTAAAGCTCTTGTCATAGACCTGGATGGTTCGGTATATCATGGCAATAACCTTATTGAGAGAGCAGATGAAGCACTAAATTTCCTTGATAAAAGATATGATATACTATATCTCACCAATAACTCTACACGTTCAAGAGCGGAGTTTGCTCGAAAATTAGCGAATTTTGGCATTTCGTGTACTAAACAGCAGCTTATAACCTCCGGGTACGCTTCCGCTCAATACATTCAAGAGCATTACGCAAGTAGCAAAGTTTACGTAATCGGAGAACAAGGATTGAAAGATGAACTCACCGAACACGATATAACAATTTGCGAGGAAGATTGCGATTGTGTACTTGTCGGTCTTGATAAGGAGTTTAACTATAAAAAGATGAGCAAAGCATTAAACATCATATTAAAAGGTGCTGTTTTCATTGCTACAAATACGGATCCATTTTTAATCACGAGTGAGGGAGTGAAACCGGGAGCTGGCTCATTAGTCACTGCAATTGAAACAGCAAGCGTTAAAAAAGCGATTGTTACCGGTAAACCCAGTGCATTTATTACTGATCTTATAGTAAAGGAGTTGAAGGTGAAGCCAGAAGAAATACTCATCGTGGGCGATAATCTCCAGACCGATATTCTCATGGGGATTAAAGGTGGAATGAAAACTGCCTTAGTTTTAACCGGCGCTTCAAAACTGAGCGATATTGAAAAGTCAAAAATTTCCCCGGACTATATCTTTAAGTCCATAAAGCACATCCCTCCATTTTTAGATAAAAATCTTCGTGATGGAAGAACAGAAAAGGATTATCAGGATTGACAATCCACCGGAATGCAGAATAATCGAGCGCCTTAACCGGTTCGTTGTAAAGATAGAGATTAAAGGAAGCTATCATCCTGCTCACATAAACAACACCGGAAGGCTCGCCGAATTATTGGTTAAAGGACAAAAAGCGTTCTGCTTTAGAGCACAGAGTCGGGGCAAAACAGATTTCAGGCGGTTTGCGATAGAGGAGTTCGGGTGGGGGAGCGCTCATTGATACCCAACTGCAAATGAAAGCATTTGAAAAATCTTTAGAGGCGAACCTCATTCCGTGGCTTTTGGGATGACGCATTCTGAAGCGAAACGCAAAGTTAGGTGCATCATGCATAGATTATCTTTTGGACTGTAACGGAAAGAAGGTGTATCTCGAGGTAAAAAGCGCGGTTTTACGTGAAGGTGATTATGCCATGTATCCCGATTGTCCTTCTGATAGGGGGAGAAAAAAGTGAGGGCCGGGATAAAAAGAAGGCGTTAATGGGTGGTTTTGCTTTAACGCTCTTATATGCCCTTACCACTTATCCAGAAAAAGCTCTAATAAAAAATAGTGGAAAGAGCTTTGATTGAAAGCTTCGTGCTCTTCCCAGCCTCTTTTTTATTTCTTCATGCTCTCTAAGTACTCATCTATGTGAATCGCAGGTAGTGTCAGTACTTCCATTTTGCCTCCAGCAGTCAGTTCAATAGCTAATTTCATAATGACTTCCTCGCTTTCCGCTTTCAATATGTTCATGAAATCATAGGGACCTAAAAGCGCGTACTGGCTTATTACTTTCACACCCATCCTCTCCGCTTCTTCAGTTACTTCTTCTATCTTCTCTGGTTTGTCTCTCACTACTTTTCTACCTTCTGTCGTAAGTGTGGACAACATCAAATATATACCCATTCTTATTCACCACCTTAAGGGAAATATGCTTCGCTAAGACTTAAAACTTTCGGTTTATTTTGATGAGAATGAGCATAAAGTAATTGTTAACTTTTAAAAACCCCTCTTCTCGCCGCTTCTTGTATATTCGCTTCGATTTTCGGATTCATCGCTTTTTTCGGGAAACTCAATCACCATTTCATATTCGCTTGGGGTATCAGCTTGCTTCAGCGTTTTTTCAGGCTTTCAAACAAATAAAACGTTCTATAAGCACACCGTTTCGAGATATAATGTCGTTATTTTCTCTGCGGCCTCTTTCGTAATTCTCTCCGCAACGAGCGAAATAAAAGCCTCCGCATGTTCAGGAGGCACGCATGACAAACTTTCCAAACCTTCCATTATCATGTCCACAAGATAAGCAAGCTCTTCATCCTTCAAATTACGCAATCTTCTCTCGAAGTCTTTCACGTCCTTTGAGAAATGGTTGGAGAGCGGCGGTAGTATTGACCTGAAAGGTAGGTTCGAGCTCTCACATATTAGCTCCTCTAACTCTGGTGCAAGCTTCTTCAAGAGTGCTATGTCCTTTTCATTGAGTTCTCGTGTCATTTTATCTAAATCTAAGGCATCTGTTCACTTTTTATGTTCGTCCATAGTGAGATTTTTACACTTCGGCCAAGGAATATCTAAAACTGCTCCTTTAAGTTGATATAAGACGCATTTATCTAACGTACCTCCACTTTTCTTTTTCATTTTTTCATATAGTTTCTCAGGATCGGAGGTTCTTATCTGTTCAGGTGTTTTGATTCCAATAGAATAAAGTCTCTCTGCTGTAACGGGACCAATATTCCTCAAGGATTG
>DATKWH010000004.1:0-16722 GCA_035529655.1 Bathyarchaeia archaeon | reverse complement strand
AATCACCTTGATGTTGATGAGCCACATGTTCGGCAGAAGCGGAGGTATCGGCATCTTTATCACCTTTTATTTTCTCTCTTTCCACTTTCATATTTATTCCACATCTTATTCAAATATTCTTCAAAGACGTCATACTCCTCCTCCATACCTGGGGATAAGAAATACACCGATCCGTATCCATCACCTGCAGCGGTGATAATCTTGTTATCCTGGAGGACTTTGAGATGATGCCTCACTGTTTTGTAATCCAATCCCAATACCTCAGACAACTGATTGGCGTTGTAAGGTCTTTCCTTTAACGCCCTTATTATCCGCGCACGATTCAGTCCTCCTTTAGTGCCAACAAGCAGCCACCAAATTACACGTCTCATGGATATTAGCAATCCTTTAAGGCAATGAAATGAATGAGATTCTGTGGTAATAAGTTTTCAACCTCTATCGTTTCTATTACCTTTACCCCTATCCCGCAGGCCTATTAATAGCCGCATGGCTTTTGAAGACTTAAAATGGCTTTAACCGTTTACGGTAATATTGGTGGAACAACTCCTCAGCCATTTTGACTTCTTCAGGGTATCTCATTCTGAACTCACGCATCAGTTCCTCTCTGTCCGTCTTCGTCAGTGCGATCCGCAAAACCTCCAATACTTTTTCTTTAATCGCCTCGCTCTCGCTTTTCCGTTTCGGAAGCTCGATGGTCATGCAAAAATCGTTCACGGTGAATTCACGCCTCAGGATAGGTGCGATAGACCCTATGAGAATCCCGTCGTCCAGATCAATAAAATTCGGGACTCCTATCTTCTTCACGCGCTCAGGATCGGTTAATCGAGAATATGACTGCGTTTCATAAGCGTGCAGCTCGAAATAAAAACTAGGTTTGTATTCCTGGATGAGTTGAAGCAAGCGCATGCCTGCTTCGCTCCGGTAATATTCTTCAGATAAAACACCGATGTATTTGCTGTTTTTGACCAGGCTGGGGACAATTATCGCTTCTCCGACCAATATATCCTCCTTTGCCAACCGCTCAAGAATCGGTGCGGTGTACAGGCCTTCGTTTCCGTGCAGACCACCGACGAACAGTTTTGTCGGTCCCTTTTCTGGAGCAATAGATCGGTATAACTTCATGCCACAATCTTCCAATTCGTCAAAGACCATTTTTTCTTTCTAAGAAAAGGTTTGTTACAATAACTCAAGCTGCTTTGTGACTTTATCTATCTCTTCAGCACGTGCGGGTCCTATTCCTAAGGCAGTTACCGTTCCCGGCGGTATTTCGGTCAGGCCTGCATCTTCGACGATTGCAGACGGCAGGCCCCGCCGTTCCGCGTCGTCTCGTACTTCATATAATGCTGAAAGGCTTGATACTTTCAGTGCGACCTTCTTCTGCCCTTGCTCTTTCCACTTCTTTCTATCTCCTACTGGAGCGCGCTCGTAGCCCAATATAGAAGCATGCGCGGCTTGTACCGCTGCTTTGCCCTTCGACAGTTTCAAGTCCTCTCTGAGGACTATGCACTGTTTATATTCCCTTTCAGTCTTACCGATCATTGTTTGAGTTTTGCACTCCTTCTAAATCCTTTAACCGTTTACTGACTTTTTCAAAAACCAAACTGCCCTCAGCAAGCGGCTTTGCTTCTCGATAATACTCCAAAGCCCGCTCTTTATCACCTTTTTGAATAAGGACATCACCAATGAGCATCAACGTCTGGGCAGTTCCTAATATGCTCTCTATCCCCTTGAATAATTTCAATGCCTTCTCGTAATATTCCAATGCCTTGTCAAGGTCTCCTTTGATTTGATAGACATTGCCTATGTTTCCATACTGATTAGCTATGCCCTCTTTTCTGCCTAATGCCTCGTCCAGTTTCAGGGATTTCCCGTAATATTCCAATGCCTTGTCAAGGTCTCCTTTGATTTGATAGACATTGCCTATGTTTCCCATTGCAGCGGATTCCCACGCTTTATCTTTACTTTTGGCGAGTTCGAAAATGTGCATCCATGCACTGAATGCATGGTCCAATTTCCCCCAGGTACAAGCCTGAATGCCGACGGAATTAAGGGCTTCGTAATTCTCTGTTTGTTTTAGCAAGCTCTCAAAAAAAGGTTCATCGAGAACTTCAAAAAGGACAATAACCGAATCAACCTCATCTTTGACCTTTTCTAGTGCTTCACTATAAATCTTCTGTTTAGTTTTGAGTGCTACCGGTTGTATGCTTCTCAAAAATTCTCTAAAAAGGGGATGATAGATGCGGTATTTTTCTTCTGATGTTACAAGAATCCATCGTTCAATGAGATCGGTAAGCGAAGCATCCACATCGTCACCGCAAAAAGCTGCTATCAAATTCAAGGTCAAGGTCTCAGGGGCAACTGCCAACCTCTTTATAACTGCCTGAGAATCACCATGCAGCGTTGCTAAGACTTCCCCGTGAATCTTGTTAAGATTGTGTTTCATGTCCTCATCACGTAGAGTATTCAGAAACAGAGATATCTCTTCTTCTGAGTCCTTATTATCGCAGATATAGGTAAGCGACCGCGCAACATAGGGATAGCCCTTAGAAAGAGTGACAATTCGGTGCACAATTGTTTTTGAAAACAGCGTGCATTCCTTTCTCACAATCTTCTCTATATCCTCATCGCGTAACTCACTCAAGTCAACAATTTCATAAGACCCCGCTTTTAGCCTGACATCAGGCAGGTAAGGAGTTGCAATTTCGAGAACGAATCTCAAGCGGTCATTCCTACGCGTTGCCTCCAAAATAGTTTCAAAGTCCTCTTTCTTCAATTCATGTGCGTTCTCTACAAAAAGTATCTTATCCTTCGATTTTTCCATAGATTCTAAAATAAAGGTCTCTCTTGGGTTCCAGCCTACTCCTGCTCCAGCCCCCACGATAGGTGTTGTAACAGTTCCCGAAAAGCTCGTGAGTCTTTTAGAAGGTGCAAAAATTTTGTTTATTTCTGGATAGAAAAATGAACCATTAACATGATAGCACGGTTTTTTCTTCAAAAAACCCGCTTTTTCCTCGTTTAATGCTTCCTCAACGACGAGCGTCAAATTTGTCTTTCCGATGCCTCTATTTCCTGTTACGATGACAAAACCGTTGTCTTTAATTTTTTCTTTAAGCTCTTCGAGTTTTTCCCTGCGTCCTACAAAGGCGTTCCCATACTGCGGATCTAAAATCTTAACCATTGATATTATTTAAAAGAACTAAAAATAAAAGCACTTAACGTAATCTTAACGTAATACAGGAGAACCAAAAGGAGAACCAAAGAGCGCATGAAAATGGAAAAGAAATACAAACCAGAGGTAGTAGAGAAGAAATGGCTGGAGAACTGGGACGATTCACTTTATTATTTTGATGCTGACTCGGCTAAGTCGCCGTATATCATTGATACGCCGCCACCGTACCCTACTGGCGATTTTCACGTCGGTAACGCCTTGAACTGGTGTTATATCGATTTTATCGCACGATACAAGCGGATGCGCGGTTACAATGTGATGTTCCCGCAGGGATGGGACTGTCACGGACTGCCGACCGAGGTGAAGGTGGAGGAGCGGCACGGGCTCTCCAAGCGTCAGATCGAGAAGCAGGAGTTCCGAGAGCTGTGCAAGCAACTGACGCGGGGGAACATCGCGCAGATGAAAGGCATGATGCAGAAGCTTGGCATGTCTATAGACTGGAGCAAGGAGTTTGTTACGATGGATGACCGTTACAAACGATATACACAGCTCTCTTTCGTAAAGATGTATCGTGATGGGATGATTTATCAAGAGGAGCATCCGGTGAACTGGTGTCCCCGATGTGAGACTGCAATAGCCTTTGCAGAGGTAGAATATGAAGATAGAGCAGCCTCTTTGAATTATATTCTCTTTAAGAAGGTAGATGTAGGCACAGAACAAGAAGCAGCGTATGCCGAGATTGCGACGACGAGACCAGAACTGCTTGCGAGTTGCGTTGCCGTAGCTGTGCATCCTGATGACGAGCGTTACGAGGATATTGCGGGAAAAGAGCTGGTAGTACCGATATTTGAGCATACCGTGAAGGTTTTTGAAGATGAGAGTGTTGACCCCGCATTTGGAACCGGTGTGGTGATGATCTGCACGTTTGGTGACCGTCAGGACGTGCGCTGGTGGAAGTTGCATAACCTCCCGTTAATAGAGTCAATAGACGAACGAGGCAAGATGACCGAAGCGGCAAGGGGCTATGAGGGATTAAGCGTAAAAGAATGCAAAACGAGGATAATTGAAGATTTGAATGCACAAGAGCTGCTTAAGAAACGTGAACCGCTGCAACAAAACGTGGGCGTCTGTTGGCGATGTAAAACGCCTATTGAGATCATCTCCACACGACAGTGGTTCGTGCGTGTGATGCATGATGAGATAATAAAAGCGTCGGATGAGATAAATTGGTATCCTGAGCATTTCGCTATCAGACTGAAAAATTGGGTTGACTCTATGGAATGGGACTGGTGCATATCTCGCCAGCGGATTTTCAGCGTGCCGATCCCGGTTTGGTACTGTAAGCGCTGCGGTACCGTAAAAGTTGCTTCTGAAGATGAACTGCCGGTGGATCCATCAATGGTCAGTCCAGAGGAGCCGTGTGCTAACTGCGGCGGCAGTGAATTTAAAGGAGAGGACGATGTGTTGGACACCTGGATGGACTCCTCAATAAGCGCTCTTTGGGTTGCAGATTGGGACCTCAATGCGGGAGGCCAATCAGGAATCGCATTCCATACAGCACTCAGACCGCAAGGGCACGACATTATAAGAACTTGGGCGTTTTACACTATCCTTCGCTCGCTTGCACTTACTAACGCAATACCCTGGCACACGATCTTAATAAACGGCATGGTCCTGGGCGAGGACGGATATAAGATGAGCAAATCGCGGAATAACTTCATTTCGCCAGACGAGGTGATTCAAGAGCATGGTGCGGACGTATTCAGACAGTGGGCGGCAATTGGCGGTGCAGTAGGCTCAGACGTCCAATTCCGGTGGAAGGACATTGTAGCCGCGAGTAAATTTATGCAGAAACTGTGGAGTATTCTCAGATTCTCTATGCTGCACCTATCCGATTACCAATACAAAGAAGGAGCGGTAAATCTACGCGTTGTTGATAAATGGCTGCTCACAAAACTGAACAAGCTCGTCCTGTCAGTGACAGACGCGATGGAAACCTACAAGTTCGACGAAGCAATGAAGGATATACGAACGTTTGCGTGGAACGTGCTGGCCGATGATTACATCGAACTGGCCAAGTCGCGGTTGTACGGCCAGCCCGGCGATGAAGGAAAGGAATCCGCCAAATATGCATTGTATATGACGTTAGAAACTCTTTCTAAACTGCTTGCGCCGTTCATTCCCTTTTATGCCGAAGAGATGTATTCCTACATCGAACCGAGAAAGAGTGTACATAAAGAACACTGGCCAGAAGTGAAGCAAGATATGATTGATGTAGAAGCGGAGATGAAAGGTGATGTCATTGCGGATATTGTCCGAGCAGTTAGAAGATATAAATCGGAGCAGGGTATTCCGTTAAATGCACCGTTGGGTAAACTGGAGATATACGTGGAGGATTTGGATATCGGAGATATAGAGAATGCAACGGCAACGAAGGTTGAACTCTGGAGTGACGCAAATAAAATTGAAGATGATGAGACTATTTTTAACGTTAGTAGTGGCACGAAAGTGAGGATAATTAAAGAGTAAACGATAAGTAAGAGTATAAATTATAGGTGCGAGGAGATGGTAAAAGGAAGACCTGCGAAGAAAGCGAAGAAAGCGGAAAAGAAAAGCAGTGGAGGCGGTAAAGGAGAAGAGCGTGGGCTTATGTCCTCTGCCGGATTGATGCGGTATTACGATGTTGAGGAATCCGCGGTGAAGATGTCGCCGAAGATGATACTAATCATAGGCGTGTTTATTGGCGTTGCGATCATCGGGCTGGAGATATATTTCGGTGTCTGGCCACCACCTTGAGTGAGGTAAGCGAACAATGCAGCGATATAGCGCAGGCATGATAGATATAAGCGAAAAGGGCGATGTTGAGCGCGTAGCTACAGCTTCTGGTAGGATAAAACTGAAACGTAGCACGATAAAGAAGATAACAAGTGGGACAACCAGAAAAGGGAATGTGCTTGCGTGCGCGGAAATGGCAGCGATATTAGCGGTGAAGAAGACGCCGGATATGATTCCGCTCTGCCATCAAATAAATATCGAAAGCGTAAAGGTTGAATTCGTAGTAGGAGAGGAGATTATAAAAACCTCAGTATTTGTGAAATCGATTGGAAAAACCGGGGTGGAGATGGATGCACTCCATGGTTTATCAGTGGCGTTGCTTACGATTTGGGACATGGTGAAAGCGGAGGAGAAGGACGAAACGGGAAATTATCCGCATACAAAGATAGAGGAGATACAGGTGGATAAGAAGGAGAAACGCCCGATAAATAAGTAAATAAATAATGTTAGAACTCAGTTCAGTGATGATTTATTTAGATTTGTCAGTAAATATCTGCACTTAGGATGAGCGAGACCCGCGATAATTGAATATCTTGCTGCCAACGCTAGATAGATATTCACCAATCGCTCGCTATTTGTATGAGGAAACGATTTTTTGTATCAATGCGCTCCTCCAATTATCAGTTTGTTTTGTTAGTATTTACACTTTTCGGCTTTTTGCGATGGTTCCGAAACTATAAATGATAAAATAGCAGCCCTTTCACCTTTCGTACCACTTCAGTATAAACGCCACTGCCTTCTCCGCACACGCTTTGACACTCATGGCTTCACTATCCACCACAACCTCTGGCTTCGTAGGTTCCTCGTAAGGCACGTTCACACCCGGCACCGTGGCGCCTTTATCCACTGCCTTATTATAGATACCAGAAGGAGCATATTTCGCTTTCCTCCGCCCTTCTCTTTCCATGCACGTGCCTAAAGAGCACTTCACATACACTTCAGCGAAATTTTGGATGGTCTCACGCGCACGTTCCCGGTATTTCCTTCTGTTTGCAGTTGCATCTATGATAACGGGCGTGCCACACTCCACCAGAATCTTCGCCATGTAAACCAGTGATGCGTAAACAAGCTCTCGTTCCTCGTCTGAATAGGTCGGCTGTGGCGTAATAAATCTTCGTATCTCGTCAAGTTCAAGCACTTTCACGCTACCACTAACGATGCCTCGTTCTTCCAGAATACGTCTTACCTTCTGTGCTATTACTGTTTTACCACTTCCCGGTAAGCCTGTTATCCATACCGCCCAGGTCATTATTTAGGGATAAATTGTTTTGCACATTTAAGAACCCCAAATCTCAATATATACCAATACTACCAATCAAATCCAAAATCCCAATACTACTAATTTTACACTTTTTAAACCACAAGAACATACAGATTTTTACACAACTTTTTTACCTTCGGTAAAAACCTTGACTAAAAACATTCTCTTTGTTTCTCTTTCCACACAAACTTGATCATGTATCACGTATCCTGCAACTTGTATCGTCATTTAATTGATTTGTTAATCTTGTGGAATCTCGTGGTTTCTTTTTTGGGATTTGGTAGTATTTACTCATTGGGATTTTCGTGCCAACGTGCCAAGTTATTTAGGCGGCCAATTATCATCCATCCAGCCCGGAATCCTGCCACTGTCTCTCGGCCCGACCAGCACGGTCCAGCCGGTAACATCTTCAGTCTCACCCGAGAGTCGCGCTGCAAGGCCAGGAATTACCAGCGTCTTATGTTTCACCCTCTTTTCAACACCATACGATTCCAGCGTCTCTTTTATTCTCTCTGCCGTGAGTTGCTCGCCTGCAACTGCTGCTTCTACTCCTATCCCCTCGGTGTCCGCCACTATCAAATAGGAATCAATCTTGTTAGAGTTGAGGTCGCTCTCCACCGTATAATAGGTTAACGCGAAATTAGTAGTTAGGAATAGAGGTGAGTGCTCCGTTGGCGTCCCTACCTCTCTCAATCCGGGCTCTACGCTTACCGGACGCCTCGGGTCCGTGTATATATTTTCGGCAAGCGTACGCTCTGAGATCAACGAATGTGGCTCTATCGAGTGTAAGATCATTATATCTGCGTATTTTATGATACCTATGGCTGCGAGAACAGCCTCCCAATACGAAGCTTCTAACTTCTCGCCATGAATCATCCATGCGGTCATGGGCACGGACATCAATGGATAGGCAACTTCTTTATCCCCTTCTTCTATTCCCACACGCCTTATCCGTATAAACTTGGAAAAGGTATCCGCAAGCCCCTCCCCTGCTGGGTAGACCCCCGGGTCAAATACGATATCCTCTACGCCTGCGGAAGAGAACGTCAAAGCAAGACTATTAAGCATATCGAGGTCTGGCGAGAACAACGTAACAGGAACGTTATAGCTTTTAACAAGTTCCAGAACATCTTTCCAATTGCTTTTGTCCGCGGCGTATAGCAGTGGATTCTTGTCTGCAACCACCTTTAAACCTTCCTCCAGTACCTTCGCATCGAATGAACAAAGCACCAGCGGTAAATCTGTTTCTTCTGCCACAGCCTTCACACATGCTGCAAACGTTTGTGCATCTCTGGATACAGAGCGAACTGCAATCGCATCCAAGGTCAGAAACTCGCCAACGTAAAATTTCCGCCAATTCGTTATCCTACTTACCCGCTCTCTCAGTTCACCCTCTTCCATAGTGTCCCATACATCATAAGCAAGTGCTGTTCGGTTGTAAAACGTGAGTTCGTGTCGGTGCATGACATCTTCTCCACCTATTTTCGCCGCTCGGGCACCCACCCCGATCTCTATTTCTCGTATTTCTGGCGCTAACAATTCCGCTAACTGCTTCCCTTTATCCGCGTATTTTTCATCTTCAAAGAGTGGTGTGCACTCCTCTAATCTCTTACTCCGCTCTTTCAGATGCGATGCAAAAGCCAGGCACGTCTTCTCGCCACACTCACCGCAATTCGTACCTGGAAGATATTTCCAGATCTCCATTGGGCTGCTCAGTTTCATTTTTTTAACGCCCCCACCTCTGCATCCCACGTGACCCAGTCTTCTATCGCTACTTTTTTAGCTTTATCCTCTTTTACCTTCGCCCCGAACAGCGTCTGTGTTACCTTCTTGATGGTACTCGCAGCATTTGGATGCATCATCATAAACATATCACCGCCTGCGAGTCCTAATGTCAAGCCAGTTATGATCTCATACATCTGACCTCTATACGCTGCAGGACCCCAATCTGAATCCTCTTTACTGGGCGAATCCTTCATCCACGCTTCCCTCGCACCCCACGCATTGGTGATACCGCAAGAGATTGGGAACGCCAAATCGGTATCGCCCTTTAATGCTGATATTCTCATCCGCTCTATATTCGTAAATGCGTAATCCAGACCATAACCAAGTGCTGCTGTTGTGGGGTCTATTACTATATCTTCCCTCGGCACACCCAGTTTGAACAAATACCGGTTCAATGTCTTCTGTGCGTTTATGTCAAGCTGCGTCCATGAAAGGATAACATGCCCGTGTTTTAGTGCTGCTTTTGCTATTCGCTCGTAATCCATGTTCAGGTTTGCCGATGCAATTAAACATCGCTCACCCTCTGCAGCCTCTGCTGCCGCCTCCAACACCTCTGGATCTTTATCCGGATTGCCTGACCCACCGATGACGATAGGAACCTTTACCGCTTGCAGCACTTCCTCTACGGTCTTTGCCGCTTCCCTTGCTGGCGTATCCTTTATCGTTGGGTCTGTGCTTATAAGATGAATGGTAACCATATCAGCACCAAATTCGCGCACGTTCTTCTTCGCCCATTCCCCGGGATCTTCCGTAACATCTTCATAATATTCTCTCACCGCTCTCGCTAAGGGAATGGGCATATCAAAGCAATCCACGGAAATTACCGGTGGATGCGGCATTTGAGCGTCGAAATTGTAGAATGCCAATGATTTTTCGCCGCCTATTGTTACCGTTCGCTCCCGTGTACCGCCATCCGCCGACGTCGCGCCGATGGTAACTTCTTCGATCTCTCCTGCCCATTCTGCTTTCGCAAACTTAAATGTCGCAGGTAGCAACTCCTCTATCCTTTTCGCCTCAAGAGCCCCTAACATCTCTCGCGCTCCCGTCAAGGACTGCAGTGCTTGAGCGAGCACATGAGGAAGTGCCAAACCTGCTGACGAACCCAATTCTAATTCGACATCGCCCTTTATCGTTACATCCTCCAACTCTACCACATCATACTGCTCCAATATCCTTGCTAAATCCGCTAAGGTTAGTTTCTTCTCCATCTTCCGTGTTTTCATTATGTTAGATTTTTATAGCTTTATCTCTTAGCCGCGTTGGCCGGTTTTATAAGTGTCCCTAACCCCCTCTGTCCAGCCAATGCTTTCGTTATATTTCCTGACGCTCCACTCAGAATTTCACATTCAATACCCCTCCTCGCAAGCTCAATCAGCTCCTTGACTTTTGTTACCATCCCACCGGTAACGTCAACGGAATATGATTCTCCCAGGTATGACTCAATACTGGTGAACTTTTCCACCTCGATTGTAGGAATGAACTTCGCGTTCTCATCCTTTTGCGGATCAGAGGTATACACGCCGCCCACTAATCCGACAATCAGAACTCGTGAAGGCTGTAGAGCGCTACTTAAGTAAGAAAAAATTTGTTCTGTAGATACGATTGAGCACCCCTTTACTGTATCAAATACACAGTCGCCAAAAACAACAGGAATGAGCCCATGCTCAAGAGAGGCTTCTATTGGTGTGGTAAAAAAATCAGTTATCCTGCCATCCGTAGCTATACAGCATGCCGAAGGTTGAATCGAGACCGCGTTAATCGCATAATCCGCCATCAAATCTACGAGAATTCTGTTTAAGGTTGATGCTGCATTTTGGCACAATGCAAACCCGCGTACGCTCGTATCCTGGATAAACCCCTCTGCTGTTTTGAAGGCTTGCGCAACGGGATGCGGGAAAGACCCCCCACCATGTCCAATTAATAACTGCAAATGGTGATCGTTATCAATCGCTTCTTTTAGCTCTTTTACAATTCGCGTTAGTGCTTGGTAGTTTATCGTATAGGGAGCGTTCTTTTCTGTTATAAGCGACCCCCCGAGCTTGACAAATACCAAAACTTTCCCCCTGTCAGTCATCTTTTTCTACACCTCCGGGCTTTTTCCAGCGCTCGATCAAGGTATGCGGTATATTAAATTGATCAAGGATTTTTGCGATAATAAAATCCACTAAATCGAGTATAGATATGGGCTTGTGATAAAAAGTGGTCATCGGCGGTATGATCGTTACACCGAGTCGCTTGAGCCGCAGCAAATTTTCAAGATGAGTCTCATGTAACGGGGTCTCTCTGGGAACGACGACTATCTTTCGATTTTCTTTCAACATCACGTCAAAACAGCGTAAAAGCAGATTATCTGAGATACCGTGAGCCATCTTTGCAACTGCATCCATAGTACAGGGAAGTATCGCCATGCCGTCTCTTAACTGCGATCCGCTGGCAACATCCGCGGCTATGTCAGAGATATCCCAGCAGGCAGTTGCAAGATTGCATAAATCCTCACAGGCAAGCCCGAGCTCGTTTTTTATTATGTATTCTGCAGGTACTGTAATGATTAAATCAACCTCCACGCTCTTTTCCTTTAGTACCTCCAACAGTCTTTTTGCATAAATGGCTCCACTTGCCCCCGTTACCCCTACGACCAATCTCATTCCTACTTCTCCACTATTATAATAGCCTCAATCTAAGAAGTTTATTCGTAGTCTAACAGATAGTTTAACATTTTTTAAAACAACGAGCCTCACACAATTCACGTTAAGTTAATACTCTCTATCCCCTATAAAATCCGCAATATTTATAAGAGATTCTTTTGCTTCTGTTCTGAAATCAGAGGGTTTTATAGCCTGAACTGCTTTATCGGTCATCTCTCCAACTAATTTCTTTGAATAATCAAGTGAACCCGTCTTTCGCACAATATCTCTAACAGCATCAATCTCCTCCACGGTAACAAGCTCGTTGCCCAACGCTTTTACGATTAGTTCTTTTTCGTCTCCCGTGCATCTTTCCAGGGCATGCAAGATCAATAATGTCTTCTTGCCTTCTCGAATGTCTGAACCAACGGGTTTGCCCGTCTTTTCTTCCGAGCCAAACAAGCCCAATATATCATCTTGGATCTGAAATGCTAACCCTAAGGGGATACCATAGTCACTCAGAATTTGCAAATCCGCTTCTTCAGCCCCTGCTAAGAGAGCACCAATGTGAAGCGGCCCTTCGATGGTATAACTTGCAGTCTTAAGTTTATGGATCATCAGGATTTCATCCTCGGTAAAACTGCCTTTCCGCTCAGCGGTGATGTCTAAAATTTGGCCGTAGCCCACATTCTTGACAATTTCCGCATACTTAGCTAATGCTTTTTTGACATATTCGCTTTTAAACGACGATTTCGCTAATACCTCTTCGCCATACGCCTCTAACAAATCACCCGCCACGATCGCGATATTTTCGCCAAATTTGTGGGACTTGTTCTTTCCAAATTGGCGTTCACACATAGCTTTGCAAACGATATGAAAAGTCTGTTTGCCTCTCCGAAGTTCGTCTTCATCCATAATATCATCATGAACCAGAAGAGAACTCTGCATCAGTTCAAGAGAGATGGCCGCTTCTATAATCGCTTCACTATTAGTATCACTCAAGCACTTATAACCGTAAATGCAGAAGATAGGTCTGAGCCTTTTTCCCCCTCGTAAGGTGTACTCTTTCGCATCGGCTACAACTTCCTGAGTGTAATTGGAGATACGAGAAGCTTCCTCTATCTTCTTATCAAAGTAAAATGCTAAACGCTCGTTTATCTGCTTTTGGTACTGAGCCAGAAGCCTACTTACATCTATCGATGTCATTCCCACCTCTTATCACTTTGTTATGTTTAATCAACCCCCACCTTACAAAGGATGCTTACTTATCCTCGCTACTTCTCTCCTTTTCTCTTCACTATTATTTTTCCTATGCGAATGTCTGCATCCTTCAGTATCAGCTTTACAGGAGCATCTAATCCAGAAGCCATCATCTGCGTAATAGGAACGCGAGTTAAGGGTTCCACTTCACCAAGTGCAGCCTCTTCCATCTCTGCAGGATGAACTACCTCTGCCGCTTCTACCGCCGCTGCTGCCCATCCTTCCGTTATTCTTGCACCGTCAACATCACGGGTAACACCGTTCACAACAGGATGATCAACTTTCTTTAAGAATTCGCGCAGCTCTTCTATATTTTTCACGTCCTTCTCTGTGGCTATCTTACCGTTCATCTCATCAGGAATGGCATCTCCTACCCGCTCTTTTAAATCAGAAGCCATCCAGACCACACGACGCCAGCCGCCATCGTATTGTATAAACTTGGGACTGTAGAAGTATTGGACTCCTATTCCAAGGAAACCTTCTACCTGCTTTCCTCCACCTACCGAACTCGCAATACTTGAGAACGGCAGGCCGATAGGAGTATCAGAAACTTTCGAGCCACGATGCACCCAGCCGATTCCGTCAACTTCCGGTATATAAAATCCCGCAACCTCAAAACAGCCACAACTTGTATGTGGCCGTTCAAGGAACGAATGCAGTTTTATAGAATCGTACTCGCCACCTGAGAGCCGTACTGCAGCATCATCTACTCCGGTATACTCACCGCCTATCGGGTCTATGCACTCTCCTTTTGGAATGGGTGCATTAGGCCCCTCAGGGTCAATCCGGGCTGCGGCTCTCGAATCGAACCAGTTCATTGCACCGCAAAGCGCGGTTCGATCAGGGGTGACGACACAAACATTCGTCGGTGCAAAGGACTGACAAAGCGTGCACTGATAAAATTCGTTCACATCTTCATCATGAAGTCCCCGCACTTTCACATCCCTCGCTTCATATATCTTCTTCGCTTCTTCTAACCTGCGTACCACCTCTGCTTCATCGGTTATATAAGTCGCCTCCATCTTCTCGATAAACGGCAGTTCTGCCTTGAAAAGCATTATCGTTGCTTTCCCTATCTGTTTCAATGATTTCAGTCCCTTCTTTACCGTCTCCTTGCTTATCCTCACCCAAATTTCGGATCTTTGGTTGAGGTGCATATAGCCCTGTATATATCCCTGATACTCATGATTCCTCCGCTCAATAACCGCCTCAAGATCTTCTTCTATCTGTTCGCCATATACCTTGTACACCATAGCATACGCATATGCACTACCTTCTACCATCTCCTTCAGATCTGGTCCTATGAGGCTAACCTCCCCATCATTTATCTTAGCGGGATCAGGTTCAAAGAGAACAAGCTCGAAGCCAGGTTTACTTTGTCCACCTAACTCCACGTACAAATCCGTCTTTCTTATCCTTTCGCCCTCATACATAGGACTTATATCAAAAGGATACTCCTCATCCGCTTCTGGTTCGCCCATTTTTTTCTTTTATTTACTTTACTTCAGATATTCTAAAGCAGGTTCTTTTTAAAAAAATGTTTGGAAAAAGAGTTTTAGCGCAAGTTTTCTTACTCTGTGAAAGAGAGCAAGTGTAACAGGAGCGCTTTCTGTGCATGAAGCCGATTCTCAGCTTGCTCAAAGATCACTGAGTTAGCGGAATTCAGCACTGCCTCGGTCATTTCTTCACCGATATGCACCGGCATGCAGTGCATTATTATAGCGTCGTCCTTCGCACGTTTCACTAAATCCTCGTTGAGCTGATAAATTTGTAAATCCTTCATTCGTTGCTCACGTTCTGCCTCGTCACCCATTGACACCCATACGTCTGTGTATAACACATCGGCATCACTGGCAGCTTCTTCTGCATTTGCCGTGATGAGCACTTCACAGCCCATGTTCTTCGCTCGTTCTATCATCCCTCCGTCCGGCTCGTAGCCCTTTGGACATGCTACACGCAGATTCATGCTGGTAAGCGCTGCCCCGCCGATGAGCGAGTTGCAGACGTTATTCCCGTCACCGAACCAAGCGACGTTAACACCCGCAAGTTGTCGCTTATACTCCTGTATCGTCATCAGATCTGCCAGCGTCTGACAGGGATGCTCTAAATCAGTTAAGCCATTTATCACTGGAATCAAGGCATGGTGTGCAAACTCCTCCACCGTAGCATGCCGGTATGCTCGTATCATCACTGCGTCAACGTAAGAGGAAAGCACCTTTGCTGTCTCCTGTACTTGTTCTCCTCTTCCCAACTGGAGCTCGTTCCAATTTAGACTGAGCACATTTCCTCCTAACTCCCGCATCGCAACCTCAAAGGAGACACGAGTGCGTGTGGACGGTTTCTCGAAGATCAGTGCTAAGGTCTTACCTTCAAGGTCAGTTCTCACTTTTATACCTTCTCTTCGCTCTCGTTTCAGCACTTCTGCTCTATTTAGTATCGCTTCTATCTCCGCAGGCGAGGGGTCGAATATCGAGATGAGATCCATGATAAGGAATAAAGAGGAAAAGGCATAAATAAGAAGGTGGTTTTCTTTTATGAATCAGGAGTTTAAAATGCCCATAGAGTTCAAAAGCAAAAGGAAAACCGTGGAGGCTCTAACAGCCGATGGAACACCCATGCGCTATGAGATAGAATATCGCTGGGATCCCTTAACGTCGCGAGTTTCGGTTATTTGTCCGCATTTGAGGGAGAAATGGACGGAATTTTACAGCATTCGCGATGAGAAGTGGCTGAAGACAATGGTTGAAGAGTCAAAGGAAAATTGCCCGTTCTGCCACCCTGTAATCGATCAGATCGCCGCGAAATTTTCGCCAGACCAACTGGATGAGAAATCAATTACGGTTAACGGCGTCCGTGTCTTTCCCAATCTCTTCCCGCGTACGGATTTCGAAGCGGTGATCACGGCACCGGACGTGCATTATCTCACTCTCGACGAGTTCACGCCGGATTTGCTGTACAACTTCCTCACCGCCGCACTGGAGTGTATAAAGAAGGCGTATCAGAAGAATGACAAGCTCCTTTATCCCGTTATCGGCGGTAATTACCTGCCACCCGCTGGTGCGAGTCTCGTCCATTATCACATGCAGCTCTCGATGCAGGAACACCCGTTTGAGTTGGTCAGGACGCTCATTGAGGCTTCGAATCGCTATGAAACGATCGAGCACTCAAATTTCTGGGCAGATCTGATGCACGTCAACGCCGATCGAGAAATTGTAAGGAAGAACGATATTTATTGGTACGCACCATTTGCACCGACGGGTTTCTGTGAGGTGCGCGCTAGTATAAACAAATCAAACTTTCTGGATTTTACAACGCGTGACGTAAGAGCTCTGGCTGACGGGTTATCTGCTATTTTACGTTTTTATGACGATCACGGCTTTGCGGCATTCAATTTCATCCTGTATTCCGGGAAGCTGGAGACGGGTAATGACGGTTTTCTCTCGGGAGTCCAGATTGTTGCACGACCGAACCCGCGCTCGAATTACCTCAGTATCGATTCGTGGTACATGCCCCTATTGCTCCAACAGACGGTTGTGCTCGAACGGCCGGAAGAGTTAGCGCGAGACCTGAGGAGGTACTTTTAGCCAAAATTTTTCAAAATTCGCAAACCCTGTTTCTTTTAAACTACGCTGACCAATAGGGACTTGTTCAGGCTCGTGAGCAAGGGCAAAAGAAGGTACAGTTTATCGAAAAGGGATAAAAATGGTTGAAGATGATGATGAGAAACTGATTGGTTATTGCGGCCTCTACTGTGGAGACTGCCACGGCCATACGGGCAGGATTCCTGA
>DATKWH010000003.1:0-5072 GCA_035529655.1 Bathyarchaeia archaeon | reverse complement strand
ATTCCAACTTCATCTAATATCCTTTTTAGTATCTTTTCATTATCCGTTGCTATTCGTCCTGCACGGAGTGCTTGATCAACAAAACAGGGAATGCAGTCAAGATATGTTCTCATTTTCGATTAGTTCCGCTATCAAATTTTGACCTTTATCAGATCTGAATAACGGCAGGTCCCAGAGCTGGACTATCTTGTAGCGTGTAACCGTAACTTCTGTCGCCGCTTTTGGATTGTAACCTTCTTTTTCATACCCTTCCTTAGCAATCAAAATGCCCAGTCTTTGCCATTTCGGGGTTTCATTCAGGTTAACCCCTTTACGAAAAAGCATCTCATGCACCTGCGCAGCCTTCATCCCATTCAAGTCGCTTCTCAGCCTCCTTCTCGCTCAGTCCAGACTCTTGCAGTCCGTAATATCCATAAGCATTAATATGGTATCGCCATGCTTCTGCCTGCCGCTGCACGAGATATTCCAAAACATCCTCTCCGCTGCAAACAGGATAATCCGTGCATCGAAGGCAACAGCCTCTTTAAAGTCCAAAACGATGGTCAACGCACTTGCTAAAAAACTCGCGATTACAGAATCCAGCTTTTCTATCCTTCCTTTAAACGGAATTTGCGGGAAGAAACAATTTATCTCATCTGAGAGGATGTAAGCAAGCTTTGGGTCGAACCCGCTCTTCTCGAAAAAAATCGCCACTGCTTTCGCCATCCCTTTTGCGAATCGCTCGTAATACGGTTTCTCAAACTCGTCGCTTAAGACACGCCTGAAGTTCCTTCCATCAGCACGCACGATCAGAGGAGGAATAGCTTTTATATCTGCGTATATCTCCCTATCCCTGTCCTTATTATAAAGTCTCTCGCGGTTCCGATCAGCCATCCCTGACCCTTTCTACTTCTTCTTTTCTTTTATTACCTACCGCTCCTTTTTTACTTCCTCTTCTTCCTCGCCCTCTCGCTCCGCCGCTCTTCTCCTCACGTGCTTTATGAGCACTATATCTCCAATTGCGGTTACCCATCGGTAAGGAATGATCACCCCTTTCCTCTTGCCCGCGTTGAAAGCGTTTGGATTCACGTTCTTCACAGCCAGCCCCGACACTCTCTTCTCCCTTATGTCCACACTCACATCCTCAATTTTACCGACGTAGATCCCTCTATCCGTGTACAAATCCTGCCCATATAAAGAAGACAATTGTATTTCCATAATGCTATTTATGAATTGGTGGCAATATATATAATTAACTGATTAATCTAACGATAAACGATGCAAACATCTATACGAGTTGGTAGAATTATTGGCATACCCATTCAATTGCATTTTTCCTTTTTAATTCTCCTCCCGCTCATTGTTCTGATGTTTGCGGAAGCTCCGGGGCCAGTAGGCTTGGGAGACTTTGAGGAAATATCCACACCTTTCCGCTACTCATTATCAGCTATGGCAGCACTTTTTTTTATCCTCTCTTTATTACTCCACGAGCTGTCCCATTCATACGTTGCGATGAAATACGGGACAAGAATAAGGGGCATCACTCTTTTCATCTTCGGTGGCTTAGCCATGATGGAGGATTTACCAAAGGAACCGGATAAGGAGTGGCGGATAGCAATTGCGGGACCTTTGATGAGTTTTGCCATTGGTGGAGCATTTCTTTTCACGTATTTTGGTATAGCAGCAGTAAATGTGGCTATTTACGACCCGCTTACAATTTTAATGTTCAGCATCGGGCTTCTCAATGTGGTTTTAGCCACGTTTAACTTATTACCTGCCTTTCCAATGGATGGTGGGCGAGTGTTACGAGCTTTTCTTGCAAAACGTATGCAATTCCTCAAAGCGACCAGGAGAGCAGTATTCGTGGGGAAGACATTTGCTGTTATAATGGCAATCGTGGGCTTTATGCCCGACCCATTTATACTTTTTTCAACAGGAGACGTGAGAATACCGTTTAACCCGTGGTTAGCGTTCGTTGCCCTCTTTTTATACATGGCGGCAACAGAAGAAGAAAGTGCTACAATCACGGTTGCCACGTTAGAGGGAATAACGGTGAGACAAGTGATGAGAACAGAAAACGCGAGTGTCCTGGAAGATTTATCCGTCACGGAGCTGGTGGAGAAGATGCTTGCGGAGAAAAACGCCGAATATGCGGTGGTAAACGAAGACGACGAGTTCAAGGGCTTTGTAACTTTCAGTGAACTTAAGAAGCTATCAGCCGAGCAACGTTACCCGTTAAAAGTCTCCGATGTAATAAGCTCCTTTGACAGAATGAGCGACGTTATATCGCAAGGAGAAGAAGCAATAGAAGCGCTAAAACGAATGGTAAACACGAAAAAGAAGGTTTTGGCGGTGGAAGGAGAGGAAAGTGGGAAGATCATAGGAATTATCACGAAAAGGGATTTAGCGATGTTTATAGAGATGTTGAAGGGGCGTGGTTAAAAGCAATGCAAAATACCGAGTGCATTCATTGTCGCCGTAAGCGACTTGCTCCTTTTATCGTCCCTGAAATTTTGATTACTCGTATTCCAACCGGTGCGTCGTTTACCGAATGAATGCACGCTAAAGACGCCCTTACTTCATCGACTTTATCATGGGCGCATCTCAGGATGCCCACACCGCAGTTTGCATCTTCACTTTTATGGTATTCGATCAGCCATACCTTACTTTCACTTGCCCCTACATCGCCGTATAATGCATAAAGCGAGTTCCATATCTCTTTTAACAATTCCCTCTTATCTATTTCGCGTTCACAGATCACCTCAAAGCGAAGATACCGTCTCCTATCACGAAGAGAAGGCGGTAGATGAAGCATCAAACTCAGGATATATTTCATATTCATATTATCTCCACATCCCTCTCCTTTTTCCATCTCTTCTCTAAGACGCCCTTGGGAATATCGCATAACGCACCCGTAGCCTCTTCTTTACTCATTCCAAACAGGGCTGCAAGTGCAATCATCTCTAGTGGCGCGCGCAAATCGTATATTGAGCGGGCATGACTGGTTAATATCATCGGGGCGTTATATTTTCTTACAAGCTTCAAATTCTCGCGCATTTTACCCAGGATTCGTGCTCGCTCACCTCTTCGGCTGTGGATTATTGCATCCATATTGAAGTCTATTGCAACACCATTCTCAGCAGCGTATCTCACCAATACGTGGTTCAATCCGCCTTCTCCTTTCTCTCCACACGGATGAGCCAATATATCTACCTTTGGATTCTCTACCGCCGCTCTATTTATTTTATCATTACCGCCATGAACCGCTAATAAGGGCACTTTGCCCCAGTGAAGTTTTATCTTCCTTTTTAGGTCAGAAACCGAATTTGCTTTTATCTCTACGCCATAGAAGACGGCATTTGATTCTTTTTGCTCTTGCACAACCTCATCGTGGTTGGTTATTGCGATGCCGGCGTATCCGTATCTTTTTGCAACACTGAGCAGTTCCTCTACTGATGCATCGGTTTCCGGATATGCATGGACGTTGAGGTCGAAGTAATTGAGCATCAAACTAAAGAAAAGTTTAGAAATAAAAAAGAGTTCAGGAGATTCTTTTATGGCAGTTTGAGCACACAAAAGTTTAAAAATGATGTTAAGCTATCACCACATACTTACATACGATGAACGAGAGAAAAATAGACGCGATCTTATTCGACCTTGATGGTGTGCTGATAAACTCATTTGAAAGCTGGTATCAAGCTTTTAGTAAAATGTTACGGGCGTACGGCAAGGGAGAGATAAGTAGAGAAACGTTTAAAGAGAAATGTTGGGGTCCTGACCTGAGGCATAACCTGGCTGCGTTAAATCTGGGTGAAGATGCCGCACGGCGTTGCGTACGTGAGCAACTGAATTTGATAGGGCTTATAAAGCTGTTTCCCGATGCAGAAGAGGTATTGCATCGTATAAAAACCGAATGCGAGCTTAAGGTGGGGTTGGTCACGAATACGCCAAGAGAGAACGTTAATAAGATATTAGAGCACTTCCAGCTATCTAACCATTTTGATGTGATTCTTACTGGCGATGACGTGAAACGTGGGAAGCCGGATGCTGAGATTGTGATCACGGCATGTGAGCGGCTAAACGTGAAGCCTGAGCACGCGATACTCATAGGCGATACAAAAGCTGATTATCAGGCTGGTAAAGCTGCTGGCTGTTCGGTAATATGCGTGGGCGCGAAATCGGCAGGTGATGTGCACATAGAGAAGCTTGATGAACTGTTCACTATTAAACCCTTTTCTTTTAGAAAAAGAAAAGCGTTTTCGGAAAAGAAAAAACTATAATAGAAACATGGATGAAAAAATACGAGCATCTGTTCCTGCTAAGGTGATACTCTTTGGTGAGCATTTCGTAGTGTACGGTAAGCGAGCATTAGCTGCTGCTATAAACCGTCGGCTTGCAGTCGAGGTGTCGAGCAGAGATAAAAGAGGTTATCACGTAAAAATAGCGAACATACCTACGTTTGGCCTGGAGCTTGATTTAGAAGCAAGGAAAGGGAAAGATAGAAAAGTGCTGCCTTACAAGGATTACAGTGTGGCATCAAAAGCACTTGCGTATGTCGAAGGATCAATAGAATACCTTGAAGAGCGGTATGGTATAGGAGACGAAGGAGTGGAAATAGAGATAAAGTCGGAAATACCGCTTTCCGCGGGGTTAGGGTCTTCGGCAGCTACCTGTGTTGCGACTATCGCGGCACTCAAAGAATATTTTGGCGTGAAGGGCGATGTGGAAAGAATAAGAACTGATGCACATAGTGTTGAGAAGGTGGTTCAAGGCGCTGCCAGTCCTATTGACACTGCGATTTCAACCTATGGCGGATCTGTGTTAGTAGAGCAAAACGAAGTGAAGCGATTGCATTTAGCGGAACTAAATTTGATTGTAGGATGTGTTGGAAGCATACCATTGAGTATGGAGCCCACAAAAGCATCTGAGATAGGATTGAAGACTAAAGAACTTGTAGCAGGGGTTAAGAAACGAAGAGAGACTTTTACGAGTATATTTAATCCCATTTTTGGAGCCTCGGATGAAATAACGGCACAGGCAATCCGGGCGATAGAAGACGGGGATTTCCAGAAATTGGGCGCGCTGATGAATAT
>DATKWH010000002.1:0-6968 GCA_035529655.1 Bathyarchaeia archaeon | reverse complement strand
GGTGGCATTCCACCTGCTCCAGGTGGAGGTGCTGCCCCTTTCTTCGACGCAATCACGTCATCTATCTTGAGAATCATTATTGCGGCATCTACTGCTGATCGCACCGATTGTCGCTTTGTCCTCAGCGGCTCTATCACGTTATTCTCACGCATGTCAACGATTTTTCCGGTGTAAACGTTCAAACCAGCATTCTTCTCGCCACGCTCATGTGCCGCTTTCAACGCGACCAACTTGTCTATGGGATCGAGTCCGGAATTTTCCGCCAGGGTTCGTGGTATGATCTCCATTGCCTCTGCGAATTTCTCTACCGCTAATTGCTCCCTTCCTTTGAGCGACGCACCATAGTCCCTTATTTTCAATGCTAACTCTGTCTCCACTGCTCCACCACCCGCAACCGCTTTTCCGTCCTCTATTATGCTCCCTACCACACGAAGCATATCATGCAACGACCGCTCAACTTCATCTACCACATGTTCTGTTCCGCCTCGTACCACAATGGACACTGCATGCGGGTTCTTACATTGCTCGATGAACAGCATCTTATCCCCTGAGATCTTTCGCTCCTCGACCAAGCCCGCGTGCCCTAAATCACTTTCCGTCATCTCCTCCACCGTACTCACGATATTACCACCCGTTGCTTTCTCTAACTTCTCCAAATCGCTCTTCTTCGCCCTTCGTATCGCCATAATACCTTCCTTCGCAAGATGATGCTGCACTACATCGTCTATCCCTTTCTGGCATATCACGACATTCGCACCGCTTTCCTTTATGCGCTCCGCGAGCCGCCGCATCATCCGCTCCTCTTCCGCAAGGAAGCTCTTGAGCTGATCTGTTGTCCTTATCTTTACTTCTGCACTTGTCTCGGTCTTTTTTACCTCAAGCGAAGCATTGATCAACGCTATTTTCGCATTCTTTATCTTCCGTGGCATTCCGGGATGCACGACCTCTTTGTCTAATGCCAGGCCCTGCACTAACTTGGTCTCGCTCATTCGTCCACCCACTTTCTTCTCCACGCTGATGTTATCCACGTCAACCACTTTCTTGCCTTTCGAGTCTTCTTCTGTTATTGCTTTGACCGCTTTTATCGCAATTTCGGCGAGGAACTCACTAGACGCCTCCGCGGATTTCCCGGTTATTGCTGTTTGTGCTACTTTCTTCAGCTCTTCATCATCATCTATCGCTATATCAATTGCGATTGAATCCAGCACCTTTATCGCTTGCTCCGATGCAAGTCTATACCCCAAAGCGATGACCGCAGGGTGCAATCCCTGCTCCAAGAGGTCTTCTGCCTTCTTCAGCAGTTCGCCACCAAGGACCACAGACGTTGTCGTACCGTCCCCAGCTTCCGCGTCCACGGTCTTCGCAACTTCCACCATCATCTTCGCTGCCGGACTCTCTATATCCATCTCCTTGAGGATCGTCACACCATCGTTTGTTATAACCACGTCGCCAAGGGAATCCACAAGCATTTTATCCATCCCCTTTGGCCCCAATGTGGTACGAACCGCGGCAGCAACTGCTTTCGCTGCATTTATATTCGCAGTCTGTGCATCTCTCCCACTTGCTCTTTCGCCACCTTCCCGCAATATCAATATCGGGATTCCACCTAATTGTCCTGCCATTTTATTTATACTTACCTCGCTTTTTTACACACACTTGGACTATAACCTAATACCAACCTTTACGTAACTTTTAAATCCTCGCATATAAATCTTTTCGGAACTGTTAATATAGTAGAATTAGACGAGAAGAGCAAGAGGCGAAGATTAAAGGTGAAGAGGAGGAAGCAAGAAGATAATGAGAGTGATAATGAAATTCGGAGGGAGAGCGGTCGCAACAGGTGAAAAGATAAAGACCGTGACACATTTGATAAAGAGATTCAAAGAAGAGGGAGTAAGGGAAAAGGGAAAGGAGAAGAAAGAAAAAAACGAAATAGTCATAGTAACCTCCGCAATTTCTACGGTCACCGACACGCTCCTAGATAATGCGAATAGAGTAGCAAAGGAAGGAAATACGGAAAAGGCAAAAGAATTCGTGGAGGAATTGCGAAAGAAGCATGAGTTAACAGCTTCAGAGGCAATAGACGACAAAAATGAGTTGGAAAAAGTAAAAGAGGAACTTAGAGAGAGATTAGCGGAAATGGAGAAAGCTTTGACCGGTATATGCCTTCTGGGCGAATTAACACCAAGGTCATTGGACTACATCGGTTCTTTTGGTGAAAGATTAGCAGCACCTATTCTGGCGGGCTCGTTCCAATCAACAGGAATGGAGGCGGTGCACCTTACAGGTGGTGAAGCGGGGCTAATAACGAATGAGGATTACGGCAATGCACAATTAATCCTGGGTGCCGAGCGAGAGATAAAGGAGAGAATTATACCGTTATTGGAGGATAAAATACCAGTTGTAACTGGATTCATCGGGGAAACGAAGAAAGGGACGATAACAACTTTCGGCAGGGGTGGCTCTGACTACACTGCTACCATAATTGGAGCTGCGATAGATGCCGATGAGATCTGGCTCTGGAAGGAGACTGAGGGGATCATGAGTGCGGATCCAAAAATAATAAAGAATGCGCGAAAGATACCGTATATTTCATACGTAGAGGCAATGGAATTATCTTACTTCGGTGCTTCTGTCCTTCATCCAAGGGCAATAGAGCCGGTAATGAAGAAAGAAATACCAATACGGGTGAAAAATGTGTTTAATCCAGAGGACGAAGGTACGCTTATCGGAAAAGAGGCGGAGCAGACAAAAAAAGCGGCTAAAGCTATTACGCTCATTGAGAATACTTCAATTATTAATATCGCGGGAACTGGTGTGAGGAGTATATCGGACGTTGCAGCCCGTGTATTCTCTGTCTTAGCTGCTAATAATGTGGACATCATTATGATAAGCCAGGGCTCATCTGAAATGACCCTCTCTCTCGTTATTGATAGCGCACAATTGGAACGAGCTGTTGAGGCTATACAGAGCATAAATACAGGTGGCACCGTAATACGGGATTTTACTTTTAATAGCAATGTTTGCGCAATGGGGGTTGTCGGAGCAGGTATGGCGGGAACACCGGGGGTTGCAGGTAAAGCCTTTTCCGCTCTTGGCAAAGAAGGTATAAGCATGATAATGATCTCACAGGGCAGTTCAGAGTTCAACATATCTTTCGTCGTGAAGAAGGAAGATGCATACAGGGCAGCGCAGGCAATACACGATGTGTTTGAGATGGGAACGGGATCATAACCTCAAAAAATCGAGTCGCCACGAAGTAGAAAAGCATTTATGTGCATACGATAAGAGCAAAAAAGAAGTTTATTTATCTTAAATATAATGTATAATAGAATCTAACGAGAGCGCGAATTAAAAAGAAAGCGGATATGACTGAATTGGAAGATAAAAGTACAGAGGATGAGCAGGTAGAAGATGGCCTGTTAGCAGGTATCACGCTGAAAACAACGGAGGAGGTAGAGGTTCCAAAGTTGCTGATAGACCAGGTAATAGGGCAGGAGCGTGGCGTGGAAGTGATAAAGAAGGCTGCTAAGCAGAGACGACATGTGATGCTAATCGGGACTCCGGGTACCGGGAAGTCAATGCTTGCGAGTAGTATGGCTGAATTACTGCCAAAGGAGGAACTACAAGATACCCTGGCGTATCCTAATGCAGAAGACAAAAACAATCCAAAGATACGGGTCGTTCCCCGTGGTAAAGGGAAAGAGATAGTAGATGCACAGCGGCAAGAAGTGAGAAAGCGCATTCAGATGCGAAATGCTTTCTTCATGTTCACCTTCTTCCTCATCATGGGCATGGGCTTGATTTATGCACTGCAAACAACGCCCTTTAACCCCTTGATTATTTTTTGGTCAGTAATTGCCGGTGCTGTTTTACTTTTGGTTTTTAGATGGATGATGCCGAAGGAGGAAGCGATGATGCCGAAGTTGCTCGTCACGAACGCGGGGCGTGAGACAGCGCCATTCATAGATGCAACGGGAGCGCATTCCGGAGCGTTGCTTGGCGATGTGAGGCATGACCCGTACCAGTCCGGCGGATTGGAGACACCAGCGCACGATAGGGTAGAAGCAGGTGCTATCCATAAGGCAAATAAAGGCGTTCTTTTCATAGACGAAATAAACACGCTGAGAATAGAAGCGCAGCAGAACTTGCTTACCGCATTACAAGAGAAGGAATATGCGATAACGGGGCAGTCTGAGAGAAGTGCAGGGGCTATGGTGAAAACCGATCCGGTTCCTTGTGATTTCATTATGATTGCTGCGGGCAATCTGGATGCGATAGCAGGCATGCATCCTGCTCTACGTTCCCGAATAAAAGGCTACGGATACGAGATATACATGAAAGATGCAATGGACGACACACCGGAGAACAGAAAAAAACTTGCCAGATTCGTTTCCCAGGAGGTAAAGAAAGACAAAAAGATACCTCATTTCGATAGAAGTGGTGTGGAAGAGATAATGAGGGAGGCAAGGAGAAGATCAGGCAGAAAGGGGCACCTTACGCTCATTTTACGGGACTTGGGCGGATTGGTGCGCGTAGCAGGAGATATCGCTAGTGCTGAAGGCGCCAAATATACCACGGGCGAGCATGTGATAAATGCAAAGGCGATGGCAAAGTCAGTGGAGCAGCAGGTAGCTGACGAGTATCTTGAACACAAGAAGGATTATAAATTATTCAAAACGGAGGGGTTTGAGGTCGGTCGGGTGAATGGACTTGCTGTAGTGGGTGATTCTGGAGTGATGCTACCCATAATCGCAGAGGTTACACCCGCACAATCGCGAGAGGAAGGGCGGGTAATAGCAACCGGTAGATTGCAGGAGATAGCACAGGAAGCGGTGCAAAATGTTTCCGCAGTGTTCAAGAAATTCACCGGGAAGGATATATCCAGTAAAGACATACATATCCAATTTGTAGGCACGCACGAAGGAGTGGAGGGAGATTCAGCCAGTATCTCCGTTGCTACTGCGGTTATATCCTCTTTGGAGAACATTCCGGTAGACCAGAGTGTCGCGATGACCGGTTCTCTGTCCGTGCGGGGCGATGTCCTGCCAGTAGGAGGAATAACGCCGAAGATCGAGGCTGCAGTACAGGCGGGCATCAAAGAAGTATTGATTCCTCAGTCGAACCTGAATGATGTGCTCATTGAGGATAGATATAAGGATAAGGTGAAGGTGATACCGGTGGTGACGATAGAGGATGTGCTTGAACATGCTCTGGTGGGCAAAATGAAGAAGAAGTTCATAGAGAGGATAAAGAGTTTCAGCGTGATGGGAAAGATTATTCCTGATGGCGTAGTGGATACGCAAATAGTGCATTAAAAGAAGTTTTAATAAACCGCAAGCCCCTCTCTTTATTGGTATGACATCCAGTGGGCACCTCGTAATAACTGCGATTACGGTTTCGGTAGCATTTTCGTTCGTGCTTCATGCTTATTTGAAGCGTAAAATAAACGCCTCCGCATTCATCGGGACACTCACACTTGGTGCGCTCATTCTGTTTTTGTTTAGGCTTGAGTTTGGTTATGTGGGGTTGCTTGCGCTTTTCGCATTCTTTCTGCTTGGAAATTTGGTGACGAGATATAAATACGATACGAAATTGAAACTGGGTGTTGCAGAGGGTAATAAGGGCATGCGAGACATAAATAACGTGCTGGGCAACGGCTTATCACCACTGATCTTTGCAGTGCTCTACGCTGTTTCCAGCCAGAATCATAGCACTCTTTTTTTGCTCGGCTTCTCTGGTTCAGTCGCTACCGCCTGTGCAGATACGTTTTCAACCGAAATCGGGCAAGCGGAGGGAAATCCGAGGTTAATTACGACCCTAAAAAAAGTGCCAGTGGGCACAAATGGTGGTGTTAGTTTACCGGGTTTTGGCGCGGCATTGCTCGGGTCATCTTTGATTTCGCTTGTTTGTCTCGCATTCGTCAGTTCTAATGTTGAAACGCACATAAGGATCACCTTCTTCATCGTTTGTCTCTTAGCCGGGTTCTTAGGTTGTGTTGTAGACAGCTTTTTCGGTGCAACGGTTGAGGACCGGAATCCACTCAGATTAAATAAACATCACGTGAACATCCTGGCTACGCTATCTGGAGGTATCGTTGCGATTTTATTAGGCTATCCTTTTGGAGTGGGGATATTATATCTATAGCCGTAACACCCACGACTTTACAACCCTCTCAAAAGTGTAGAGTACAAGAATTATTTCGTCGAGCCTTGTCTTCAGATGACATGGTAAAACTGACGAACTAGGACATAAAATGGAGGGTCAAGCGTGTAAGTTCAGGGAAGTTCGCAGTAAAGCAAAGCAAGCATCACTGATTTACGGAGTAACTGAGCACAGAGTTCAGCAATTGGTCAAAATGTATCGTGATACCGTACCGTAGGGGTTCCAACGTTGAATCCAAAAAGAAGGCCGAAGACGCATCTCAGCGCTGAACAGAAGGCAGTCATTAGACTTGTTGCTAATTAAGGGCGATCTTCAATAAGAGACTTTTAAATTGGATATGCTCTGTGATATTAACTATGATAAGCGTTAACAGAGCTTTAAGGAGCGATAGGTGGATAAGAGCCACACAGGGCTATCCGCACCAGAATTTAAGCCTCTGGTGGCGGTTTTCTACCGTGAACTTCAAAAAGAAAGGCGGAATAGATACGAGCGAGGCGTTGAGCGGGGTGTTAGAGAAAGGAGACCTGGTGGTGGAAGAATAGGCTATTTGAGAACACCTACGGAGAAATTGTTTTTCATTCTCTTTCATTATATTATAAGTGCTATCCCACTTTTGACGTCTTAGGGTTGTTATTTAATCTGGATAGGTCCAATGCATGCCGTAATGTCCAGAAATTGACATTGATGGCGGAGAACGTGCTTGAGAAGAAGATGGTATTACCGGAACGGAAAATAAGCACTGTAGAAGCGTTTTTAGAGCTATTCCCTGGCGTTAAGGACTTATTCATCGACGGTACTGAGCG
>DATKWH010000001.1:0-12090 GCA_035529655.1 Bathyarchaeia archaeon | reverse complement strand
CGTGTCTATCGGTGTATTTCTTGGGCTGACCGGGTCTTGGTTTATCTGTAAGTGCGCTTTGAAGGCCTTCTTCACGGTATCTTTTCTTGATTCTCCAAATGGTATTCCTGCCAACATCTAATATTTCTGCTATTTCTGTGTTCCCTTTTTGCTGGGTTGCAAGCAGCAGAATACGTGCTCTGGTTAGTTCTCTTGCACTTTTTCGTCCCTTTTTCACAAAGTCTCTGAGGAGCTTTAGCTCGTCATCCTCAAGTTTTAGTCCTACCATTAAAAGATCATGGTTTTTTGGAGTTATTAAATCATTCCAAAATTAAGTTGTTGAGACACTAGTTCAGCCAAATCTCCAATATCATCACTTAATTGCCTAGTTCTTTTACTCATATTCTTAATAATATATGTTAAAATATATAAAAGTTATGGCAAAAAAATAAATTGCGTATAACATATTATATCCAAATATGGTTAGTATATTCCTCAAATCAGGCGATATATCCGAATGTAGTTCGCATATACATCCCTCTGGGCGAACGGCTCCGTCTTCAATCATCTTCCTCTCCCTCTATGTCTAAGCTAAGGTATCCCGTGGGCTTTTTATCTTACCCAAATCCCTGGCACTTACTTGCGTGTATATCTCCGTTGGTTTACTGCTCTTATGCCTCAAAAGCTCTTGAATGTATCTTAAATCTATCCCGCTTTCTAAAAGATGGGTGACGAAGCTGTGCCTGAGCGAATGAACGGTGATGTCCTTCCTGATATCTTCACCCGTTCGCACGCAGTTGCGAATATCTTCGATCTATCCGAACCGGGTTAGTATATCCTCCCATATATCCGAAGTTCACTTCGCATATACATCCCTTTAGCTGACCCTTCTCGCTCATTTTTTACAACCTGAGTAATGTTGAGTGCTCGTGAATTGGCGTATGTATCACTTCACGATCTTGGTTATATCTATCTCGATTATATCCTCCGCACCTTTGCTCTTCAACATCGGTATTAAAATATTCACTTCGCGCTTGCTCACTACCGTTTCCACCGCGTAATACCTACGCTGCTGGTTAATATCAGCATCATAAAGTTGGGATATTGTAGGTCTTTTCATTGCCGGGAGCACCGACATTACATCCTTCAATATATCCTCTGCGACGTTCATACTGAGCAGGACCTTGCCGCGCGCTTCGAGCACGCCGGAGAGCAAGGTCGTTATCTCTTCTATCTCCCTCCTCTTCTCCGCGTCACGCCACGAATCCTTATTCGCAATCAGCTTCGTGGACGATTCCAGCATGGTAGCGATTATCCGCCAGTTGTTCTTCCGGAGGGTCTCTCCGGTCTCAGTGAGCTCGATTATGCCGTCCATCATGTCCTTTGCTTCGGTAGCGCCGTAAGAAAAGAATATCTGCACAGGAATGCCAAGGCTATCGAAGAACGATTTTGTGAGGTTTGGATATTCAGTGCTAATTTTACTGTGCGGCTTCATGTCTTTTGCCTCTTTTATATCCGTCCGGTCGGCTTGCACAGCTAAGACGATGTTCACAGTGCTCTCTTTCTCTGCAACTTTGCTGTATCGCATATCTGCTATTTCCACGACGTCCGCACCCCGTTCCTCTATCCAATCCTTACCAGTTATGCCCATGTCAAAATACCCTTTCTCAACGTATTCTGGTATCTCCTGCGGTCTGAGTATCTTCACCTTCTCTATCCTCGGGTCCTCTATCTTCGGGTTGTATTCCCGACTCGTCACTTTTACTTCTAGATCTGCCTGCTTGAACAATAACAGCGTTTGTGCTTCTAAACTGCCTTTTGGTATCGCTATGGTTATCATCTTCCCTACTTTTCCTTTTTCTCTTTTTATCTTTATTTAGATTATTGTACTATGAAAATCGGAGGGATCTTATGTATAACTATATGAAGAATGAGATAAATCCAAGGTCTAAGGTGAATTGATAGCTATTTTTCAGGATAAATAAAAATGCTTCGCACGTAAAAGATGAACGAGGATACGAAACTATTTGTGACGAGTAAATTTAAGGCGTATTATAAGTGGGCGAGGATAACCCCTCCGAAAGATTTCTGGATGCGAGAGTGGGGCTTTGTTCTCTTTGACCAATATTTCCCCACAAAACTCGTGATGCGACGACATACATCGTTTACCACGGAGGATAACCTGGTTAATTACCTTAGAGAAAATGCTCCTGCCCATGCATATTACTCCGCCGCCCTTTACAAATATCCCTCAGCAGATATGGCGAAAAAGGGCTGGCTCGGCGCTGACTTGATTTTTGACCTCGATGCAGACCACATCGTAAGTGAAGCGGAACTCCCGCGATATTCTTATGAGGATTTGTTGAAGCTCGTGAAGAAAGAAACGCTGAAACTGATTGACTTCTTAATCAACGATTTTGGATTTTCTGAGGAGGATATAAAACTGGCATTTTCAGGGTCACGGGGGTATCATATCCACATAAATACGGGCGGGGTACGAGGGCTTGGAAGCCGAGAAAGAAGGGAAATTGTTGATTATGTCATGGCAACAGGGCTTGATATGGATAGTTTTTTGGTTGCCGATTTGAAGGAAAAGAAGCGAGGTGCTAAAGTGTTGGGGAAAGAGGATTTGAGGTTTATACCCGAGGGTTGGGGGAAATTGATATCCGCAGGGGGGTGGGAGAAACGAGTTTTTTACGAATTGATAGAGTTCTTTCATGAGATAGCGGTGATGGAAGAAGAGCAGGCTATAAAAATGGTAAGAGATGTTGGAGAGATGAACAGGAAGAAGGCGCAAGAGATACTACGAATTGCAAAGGATGAGACTATGATGAGAAGAATAGAGAGAGGCCAAATCCCCCTGTTCGCCAAACCGATATGGACCGGGATAGCAAAAACGGTAACAAAAATCGTCCGCGTGAAATCCGCAGATAGAATAGATGAACCGGTTACTGCAGATGTGAAACGGCTTATTCGGCTGCCCGGCTCACTACATGGAAAATCGAGTTTGAAAACACAACCTTTAACAATTGAAACCTTTAAGGAGTTCGACCCTTTAGAAGATGCTGTGGTATTCGGAGATTCGCCAGTCGAAATAAGCGTTGCTCGAGACTCTGCAATAACGCTGAAAGGTGATAGCTATAAGGTAGAAGAAGGCGAAATTGCTTCGGTGCCTGAGCATGTTGCTCTTTATTTCATCTGTAGAGGTGTTGCAGAAATTAAGTGAAACAGAAACGAAAATGCTTTTTCTTAGTAAAGCGTCTTTCTTAAAACAAAAAGTGCGATGGATATAGAGGCGCTCGGGGCGATCTTACGCAAGGAGAAGGACACGGGATCACTGCAAGAATTACCGGTGGAGTTCTGTGAGGATGTGAGGAAATACCTCGAGAGTTTGGATGCGGAGAAAAAAGAAGCGGATGAACGGTGGAGCGAGCATGTGGAAGATGAAATAAGGAGTGCGAGGATGAAAGTGGAGGATATAATCAGTAGACGTGTAGGAAAGATAGTAAAACTCGCCAGTTCGGGCATGAAAACACCACCTAAGGGAATGTTAGAGGAAGAAGAGAGGCTATTTGAGGGTGTAAAACATCATGTAGAAGAAGGCAAGGAAAGGCTATTTGCATTGATGTTGGGCGAGAAAGAAGGCGAAAGTGAAGAAAGAAAAGAAGAGAAGGAACCTTCATGGCACGTTTTTAAAACTGCTGAGCCTCTCCCTGACAAAGACGGAACTGAAGAACTGCATATCGTTCGGATATTAGAAGACATCCCCACCTTCATGGGCACTGACGGAAGAATTTATAAAGTGAAAAGAGAAGATGTTATTATGTTGCCAAAGACCAACGCCGAGATACTGTGCAAGCGAGGGGTTGCAGAGCGATTCAAAGGAAAAAAAGAGAATGGTGGAGGTGAACACGAGATAGAAAAATGAAGATGCCAAAACACATGAGGATTTACTGCCCTATCTGTGGGAGACATACCGTACACGACGTGGAGAAGGTAAAAAAGGGGAGAGCTTCTTCCTTGAACTGGATAGTAAGACAGAAGAAACGCAGGTCCGGCATAGGTAATGCGGGAAAATTCTCAAAAGTTCCAGGGGGAGATAAGCCAACAAAAAAGGTTTTTCTCCGTTATAAGTGCACTGAATGCAAGAAATCTCATCAAAGAAAAGGCTTCAGGGTATCTAAGCTTGAGTTAGTGGAGTAAAAAATGGAGAAAAAAACGGATAGCAAATTTTTAAAGGTCAAATGCAATGATTGTGAATATGAACAGGTCGTATTTGATCATGCAACGACGAGTGTGAAATGCAATGTCTGCGGGAGAACCTTGGTTGAACCGAGGGGAGGGAAAGCAGAGATAAAAGGCGAGATAATAGAGGTTCTTACATAGAAGATGGTACGGGACGATTGGCCGGAGCGGGGGGAATTAGTCATTTGCACGGTAAGAGAGCTTGAGAATTTTGGTGTTTTTGTTACGCTTGAAGAATATGGTGACAAAGAAGGGCTTATCCACATCGCTCAAGTATCTTCTGGCTGGGTGAAACATCTGCGGGATCACGTGCGAGAAGGGCAGAAAATCGTATGTAAAGTGCTCTACGTGGATGACCGGAGAGGGCATATAGATTTATCCTTAAAGGCGGTGAAAGACGGCCAGAAACGGCAGAGGATAAAAGAGTGGAAGAACGAGAAGAAAGCGAAGAAGTGGCTCAATCTCGCTCTCGTTGCGCCAACCTCTAAAATTGGGATTAGCAAAGAGGAGCTCGAAGCGATTGAGATAACCTTGTTGGATGCTTACGGCAGCCTTTATGATGCATTCGAGGATGTTGTGCAGGTTGGTAAAGGAGCGGTGCTTGAACTCGGAATAAATGAAGAACACGCGGATGCAATACACGAGATAGCCTGTGCCAACGTAAAACCCCCTTCTGTTCAGATAAACGGGTATGTGGAGCTCAAATGTCCTTTGCCTGACGGTGTGGAGATAATAAAAGAAGCTTTGATGAAGGCAGAAGAGGTGATAAAAACAAAACCCGCAGGAACGACCAACGGCACCTCAGTGGAATGCTTCTACATCGGTGCACCGAGGTATAAGATACGTGTCAAAGCTCCGAATTACAAAGAGGCGGAAAGCGTATTGAGCGACGCGGCGAATACAGCTATTGAGGAGATAAAAGGAAACGCAGGGTCTGGAAAGTTCTACCGAAATCTTTCTTAGCTTAGCACTTTTAAACGAGAAAAGCAGCACTAAGTGATAACTTATTCTTTCATAACTATCAATGTATTAGGGAAAGTTTTTAATGAAGTCAAAGATAAGGAAATGTGTGGTATGCGGAGAATATACCCTGAAGGAGGTATGCGAGAAGTGTGGGAGTGCGACGAAGAATCCAAAACCTCCGAGATTCTCCCCAAAAGATCCCTATGGTAAATACAGAAGGATGATGAAATATGGACGAGATAGAAATACACGAGTTTAAAAAGGTAAAATTGAACAAGCCCGTAATGATAGAGGGGCTTCCGGGCGTAGGAAACGTTGGGAAATTAGTAGCCGAGCATATAATACACGAGCTGAATGCTGAGAAGATACTTGAGCTCTACTCATGGCATTTTCCACCACAAGTATTGGTAAACAACGATGGAACAGTTAGTTTAAGTAAAAACGAGCTCTATGCCTGCAAGTCAAAGGAGCAAGACTTGTTAATCCTCAGTGGTGACCAGCAGAGCGTTACGAATGAGGGGCATTATCTTATCGCAGAGACGCTTCTCGACATTGCACAACAGTATGAGGTTTCTCGTATATACACACTGGGAGGATATGGTATAGGTCAGCTTGTGGAAAAACAAACGGTGCTTGGGGCTACGAATAAAACGGAACTTGTGGATGAGATGAAGAAATACGGTGTGGAATTCAGAGAGGAAGAGCCGGGGGGGAGTATAGTAGGAGCTTCAGGGCTTTTGTTAGGTCTTGGGCAACTGCGGGATATTCCAGCGGTATGTTTGCTGGGTATGACCTCCGGCTATTTAGTAGATCCCAAGAGCGCACAGGCAGTGCTCGCCATATTGTGCCGTGCATTAAATCTTGAGCTGAACATGCAGGCTATGAAAGACCGTGCGGAAGAGATGGAAAAGGTCATCGAGCGACTGAAAGAGATGGAGCAAGCACAGATTCCACGGATGAGGGAGGAAGAGTTAGGCTACATTAGATAAGCTTAAAAAATACCAAATCCCAATATATACTAATACTACCAATTTTGCACTCTTTTCCGTTTTATTTTTGGATTTGGCAATTGGGATTTGGTAGTATTAGTCATCGGGATATTCGCCGCTATCAGGCGGACTCAGATGTTAGTACCTTCAGAGACGTCGGCATTTTAACGACATCGCCTATTTTTATCCCCACTACGTATTCCAACGCCTTCTCCTTTGCGATATCCACAATTCTCTGTGTGATTACACCGTCGAACACCACGCAATTTGCATTTTCGGTAGTTTCCTTCAATTCTTTTGCGAGATCTCTTACAGTAGTCTCCTTTAGTATTTTTTTCTCTTTATCTAACAGCCGTGCCTTAAACGTGCCTTCGAGTTCTTCGAGATGCGTTTTAAACGGGTTTGGAGTTATTTCCGTTTCCTCTTTAGCCGTAGCCTCCTTGGTTTTCTTTCTTTGTATTACTCTCTGCGGCTCTTTCTCTGGTTCCTTTATTTCCTTAACGTATTCCTGCTGTTCTACTGGTGTTTTATTATGCAGTGCTTTCGTTATTTCCTTGTAGGTCATGTCCTCCACACTTCTTCCCTCCGGTGTTGCTGCAATATAATCTACATCAGCGACCTGCAAAAGCTCCTTCAGGATAAGTTCACCGCCTCGATCACCGTCTACAAAGGCTGTAACGGTCTTCCTCTTGCTCAGTTTGTTTATCACCGGGGAGATATTTGTGCCTTCTACAGCTATCGTATTTTTAATCCCGTATTTAAGCAGATTTAACACATCCGCTCTCCCTTCTACCACCAATATAGCATCAGAACTCTCTACATTTGGGCCTGCTGGCAGACCCTTGTAATACGTTATCTCTTCCATCCTTACTGCCTGCTTCACTTCGCTCACCATTGTGTCACTATCTATGCTCTTCTCGAGAGCTTCATGCATGAGCTGTTTTGCTCGCTCGGTTATCTTCTTCCTCTTGGTCGCTCTTATGTCCTCTATCTTTTCAACTACCACATTCGCGATACAAGGACCCACCCTATCTATAGTCTCCAAAGAAGCGGCCAGTATTGCGGTTTCTACCTTGTCTAAACCAGAGGGTATGAGTATCTCTCCATTTGACTTCCCGCCTTTCGACTCTACGTTCACCTCGATTCTGCCTATTCTGCTACTCTTCTGCAAATCTCTCAGGTCCAATTCTTCACCTAATAATCCTTCTGTTTGACCAAATATTGCACCCACCACATCGGATTTCTCAACAAAACCCTCAGCTGTGATGTTAGCATGAATAACGTATTTTGTTGTATCTACATCATGCATTTTATTTTCCTCCTCTAAAGTTTCATCTACACCTTTACCTTTTAACTTTACCATCTACATGCCTATTCCAGCAACAAGATTCTCCCATTACTGTTATATACCATATACGTTCTAACTGATAAAAAATAAAACCTGAGATATATGAAGTTAGTTGTTAATAGCACGAAGAGAATAGAGTGCTGGAGTTGGAAGTGGTAAAAAGCTAAAAAGATGGGCTCGATGCGATTCGAACGCATGACCTCCGCCTCGTGAAGGCGGTGTCATAACCAACTAGACCACGAGCCCTTTACTTTCGCTTTAATATATAATGGATAAATCATGAAGTGATTTAAATATTTTTCATTTAGGATTTATGGACATGATTAAAGAGGAGGGGCACGAAGAAGCGTACAAGATATGGTTAAGAGATCCCATTAATCCTCAAAGGGGGAGGGAGAGAAGTAAATGAAGATGGAATTAATGAAAGGTGGACTTTGCGCTGTGAAGGGCGTAAGGGCATACGGAATAAAAGAGGGTAATAAAGGGTTAGCTTTGATAGAGGGGGAAGGCAAAGCCTCGGGTATGTACACTACAAATAAAATAAAAGCAGCACCCGTGAGGTTTACGAAGAAGCAGCTTGAGAAGGGCAGAATAAGCGCAATAATTGCGAATAGCGGCTGTGCAAATAGCTTTACCGGTGAGCAAGGGATGAGAAATGCAGAAAAAATGGCAGAACTTGCCTCGTCATTCTTGGGTGTTGATAAAGAAGAAGTGGCTGTTCTCTCTACCGGCCCTATTGGAGTACAATTGGATATGGGCTTAATAGAACGGCAGCTTGGAGAAGTCGTGAAGGGATTGACCTTTGGAGCAGAAGGTAGCACGGCAGCAGCAAAGGCTATAATGACCACTGATACCTTCCATAAAGAGACGGCGATTAGTATAGATACGGGCAATGATGAACGGGTGGTAATAGGAGGAATTGTAAAAGGCTCAGGGATGATTGCCCCGCACATGACCACCGCTACCATGCTCGCTTTTATTTATACTGATGCTTATTTGGATGACGAAGTGCTGAGCGGGAGTTTGAAAGATGCGGTTGAGAATTCATTCAATATGACCGTGGTGGATGGGGACATGAGCACGAACGATACGGTATTGCTTGTATCCACGGGTAAGAGCGGAAAGATAGGAGAAGCGGATTTTAAAGCGGGGTTAACTTTTGTTTGCCAGGAGCTTGCGAAGCTGATAGCAAGGGATGGTGAAGGAGCAACGAAGTTTATAGAAGTGAAGGTAAAAGGCGCTCCATCCATTGCGGATGCAAGGGAAGTAGCTCGATCAATAGTCAGGTCACCGTTAGTGAAAAGTGCTATTTTTGGAGAACGCCCTGACCTTGTCTGTGGCCGTATAATTGCAGCTATCGGAAGCTCCGTTATTACAGGAGATGGTGACTTCAGTGGAATATCTATACGCTTAAAAAGCGATAAGGAAGTTTTAGCAGTGAAGAACGGCGAATTTATGGATTTGTCAGGTTCGGCGAGGACCGTAATGAAGGGTGAGGAGATAGTCATTGATGTGGATATGGGAACTGGAGAAGAAGCGGAAGCGACAGCGTGGGGTTGCGATTTAACCTATGATTATGTCAGGATAAATGCGAGCCTGCATTAAGGCGTATCTGTGCTTAGTTACCGGGAATTTCATATCGAAGTACGAACATTCCTTTCAGCTTCCTCTGTTATCTTCTCATATAGACTATTACCGCTTGCATCTATGCTGACCACAAGAGGGCCGAAATCTTCTACAAGGAGATGCCAGACCGCCTCCGCCATACCAAGGTCTGTCCAATACACCGCTTTTACCGCTTTTATGCGTGCGGCTGCTAAAACAGCTGCACCACCGGTCATCGCGAAGTACACGCAGCCATATTTTTGCAGTGCGGCTCTCGTTCCAATGCCCATGCCTCCTTTCCCGATTATTCCGCGAATCCGTAGCATTTCTATTATCTCAGGTGTTGTCGCTTCCATTCGTGAGCTGGTGGTAGGCCCTGCGGCTATAATTTCCCATCCTCCATTGCTCTTCCTCATGAGCGGTCCGCAATGATATATTACCGCGCCTTTTTCTATCGGTATCTCCGTTTCCGCATCTTTGAGGTTATATTCTACGATACGATGATGCGCTTTGTCTCGCGCTGTATATACGTCGCCGCTGAGATACACGATATCGCCTGCCTGCAAATCCCTTATTTTTTCCTCCCCTACAGGTGTGGATAATTTCTTTTTCAACACTTTTTCTTTTTAAAGAAGAGTTTTACTGCGCAAAAACTTTATAAGGTTTTACATTTGTAAGATATAACCTATCGCGATCGTTCAATGGAAGAGAAGGATAAAACAGAGGAAAAAGAGTATTTAAAGGCTGCAAATAAGTCTGCGGAGCTTGCTTTAGAGTATCATTCTCGCTATCAAGGAAAAATAGATATCGGACTGAAGGCACCGGTCAGAAGCTATGATGATTTTGCGATATGGTACACGCCGGGTGTGGCTGAGCCGAGTAGGGCGATACAAAAAAATCGAGCGCGCGTGTACGAGTACACAAACAAGGGTAATTTTGTGGCGATAGTTACAGATGGCACGAGAGTGTTAGGGCTGGGTGACGTAGGACCAGAGGCCGCGCTTCCGGTGATGGAAGGAAAAGCAATGCTGTTTAAATATCTGGGTGGTGTGGACGCATTTCCTATCTGCCTAGCGACGACGGACGTAGAGGAGATAATAACTGTGGTGAAAGCGATTGCCCCTACTTTTGGCGGCATCAATTTGGAGGACATAGAGAGCCCGAAGTGCTACGAGCTGCTCGATCGGCTACGGGAGGAATTAACGATGCCGGTCTGGCATGATGACCAGCAGGGCACCGCATTGGTGATACTCGCGGGGTTGATAAATGCCCTGAAGGTAGTGGGGAAGAGTTTGAGCGAAGTAACGGTATCGCTGATAGGTGCTGGTGCGGCGAATATGAACGTTGCGAAATATATGCACGTTGCGGGTGTGAGATGGGAAAACATGATCATGGTGGACAGCCGCGGGATATTGAATCCAGAGCGGACGGATGTGAAGGGGAATGAATCTAAATGGAAAATCAGCACAAAGACGAACCGGGAGGGGAGAAGCGGGGACATAGCGGAGGCAATGCGTGATACTGACGTTTGCATCGCTCTTTCGACGCCTGGCCCGGGCGTGATAAAGCAGGAGTGGGTGGCGCGTATGGCGGATGATGCGATCGTATTCGCAGCCGCCAATCCCGTACCGGAGATCTGGCCCTGGGAAGCAGAGGACGGAGGCGCACGAATAGTAGCCACGGGGCGGTCCGACTTCAAGAATCAAATTAACAACTCTTTAGGGTTTCCTGCAGTGTTTAGAGGTACTTTAGACGTTCGAGCTACGAGTATAACGGACGAGATGTGTATCGCTGCGGCGTATGCGATCGCGCACTATGCGGAAGAGCAGGGGATAAGTGAGGCCGCCATAATTCCAAGCATGAAGGAGCAGGAGATGTACGTGCGCGAAGCAGTTGCAGTGGGCACGAAGGCGATAGAGCAGGGAGTGGCCGAGCGGGAGATGAGCGTGGAGGAATTAGAAGCGGAAGTCCGAAAGAGAATAATCAAAAAATGACTAAAACTTTTTAAGACTACATGCAATATAAATAATTGTAGCAACTGGCGTCGACTTCGATGACGGGGATACCCAAAAGATGAGAAGTGGACTTCCGCTACGCTACAAAGAAGAGCTGAATGGGGACACGAAGAGAAGAAGAACATTCGTGTCCGACATAGAAACTTAAACCTAATCTGACGAACCAGCAAATCTGATTGGTTCATTAGTCAGGTGTGTGTGTATAGATCCTGCCATTTAATACTGGTTGATCCTGCCAGAGGCTACTGCTATCAGAGTTCGATTAAGCCATGTTAGTCGAGGGTGCTTCTTCTTCTTCGGAGGAAGAAGTAACCCGGCGGACGGCTCAGTAACACGTGGATAACTTGTCCTTTGGTCCGGGATAACCCCTGGGAAACTGGGGCTAATACCGGATAGAGCATTGATCGCTGGAATGCACGATGCTCGAAAGTTGAGGCGCCAAAGGATAGGTCTGCGGCCGATTAGGTTGTTGTTGATGTAACGGATCAACAAGCCTCCGATCGGTATGGGTTGTGAGAGCAAAAGCCCAGAGATGGGTTCTGAGAGAAGAACCCAGGTCCTACGGGACGCATCAGGCGCGAAAACTTTACAATGTGCGAAAGCACGATAAGGGAACTCTGAGTGCCTCCTACGGAGGCTGTTCAGGTGTCTAAAAAGCATCTGAAGTAAGGGCTGGGCAAGACCGGTGCCAGCCGCCGCGGTAACACCGGCAGCCCAAGTGGTGGCCACTTTTACTGGGTCTAAAGCGTTCGTAGCCGGCCATGTAAGTTCCTTGGGAAATTTGACCGCTTAACGGTTAAGCTTCCAGGGAATACTGCTTGGCTTGGGACCGGGAGAGGTCAGAGGTACCTCAAGGGTAGGGGTGAAATCCGTTAATCCTTGGGGGACCGCCAGTAGCGAAGGCGTCTGACCAGACCGGATCCGACGGTGAGGGACGAAGGCTAGG